>NZ_JAFCUV010000002.1:0-396272 GCF_049896705.1 Sandarakinorhabdus sp. DWP1-3-1
GCAGCCGCTCGATCTTGCCCGGATCCTTGTCGACGCAGCACACATCGTGCCCGAAATCGGCAAAGCAGGCCCCCGACACCAGGCCGACATAACCCGAACCGATCATCGCAACACGCATGCCGTCCCCCCTGATCCAGCGCGAACCTATAGGTGTCGCCGGGATTCCAAAGGGTGGGCATCGGCGGTGCCTCCTTTGGTCGAAACGCTACCCCGTTCGGAACCACCGGAGCGGTCGGGCCGCCCCGGTTCAAAAGAGTGATAGCGAAATTGCCAGGCGCCTCGCCGTAAGCGCCGTGGGCCGGCCGGGGCCGCCGCGCTAATGTCCATCGGCTTCGAATGTCAGCAGATTTCGACGGGGGTTGCCATGCAGATCGTGCTGCTTGCCGGGGGTCTTGGTTCGCGCCTTGCCGAAGAAACGGTGCGCGTCCCCAAGCCGATGGTCGAGGTCGGCGGCAAGCCGATCATTCTCCACGTCATGGATATCTACAGCCGCTGGGGCCACACCGACTTCGTCGTCGCCTGCGGCTACAAGGCGATGCTGATGAAAGGCTTTTTTCACAGCCTCCACCTGATGAACAACGACTTCACCGTGGCGCTGGGCAACGGCAACACGGTGTTTTCGCCCAGCGCAAAGCTCGACTGGAACGTTTCCGTCGTCGATACCGGCCTGTCGACGATGACCGGTGGCCGCCTGCGCCGGCTGCGCGACTGGCTGCGCAACGACACTTTCATGGTCACCTATTCGGATGGTGTCGGCAATATCGACATCCCGGCGCTGCTCGAGATGCATCGCAGCCACGGCAAGATCGCGACGGTGACCGCGGTGCAGCCGCCGGCGCGCTTCGGCAGCCTCGAGATGGAGGGCGACCGCGTCGCCAGCTTTGCCGAAAAGGTCCAGGCCCGCGAGGCGTGGATCAACGGCGGCTTCTTCGTCTTCGAACCGCAGATCTTCGATTATCTCGGCGACGACAGCGAGCCGCTGGAACAGGGTCCGCTGACGCGACTGGCCGAGGATGGCGAGCTGTTCGCCTATCGCCACCCGGGCTTCTGGCATCCGATGGATACCGTCCGCGACCGCGAATATCTGGACGGCCTGGCCGCCCAGCCGGTGCCGCCCTGGCTCGATTTCGCGCCGGCCGCGGCCGATCCCCGCCTGGTCAGCGCCTGAGCGTGGACCCCTCGCTCGCGACCTTGCGCGGCCGCCGCGTCCTGCTGACCGGCCATACCGGCTTCAAGGGCGGCTGGCTGGCGCTGTGGCTGCGCCACCTGGGCGCAGACGTCGTCGGCATCGCGCTGCCGCCGCCGCCGGGGCCGTCGCTGCATGCCGCCATCGGCGGCGACGGGCTGCTCGACAGCCGCATCGCCGACATCGGCGACGCCGCGGCCTTCGACGCGGCGCTGGGCGATTTCGATGCGGAGATCGTCATCCACATGGCGGCGCAGGCCATCGTCCGCCGGTCCTACGCGGCGCCGCTGGAAACATTGCAGACCAATGTCGTCGGCACGGCGGTGGTGCTGGAAGCAGCACGGCGGATGCCGTCGCTGCGCGCCATCGTCGTCGTCACCAGCGACAAATGCTATGAAAACAACGAATGGGACTGGGGCTATCGCGAATCCGACCCGATGGGCGGTGCCGACCCGTACAGTGCCTCCAAGGGCTGCACCGAACTGATCGCGGCGGCCTATCGCCGGTCGTATTTCTCCGGGCCCGGCACCGCGCGGCTGGCGACGGCGCGGGCCGGCAATGTCTTTGGCGGCGGCGACTGGGCCGTCGACCGCCTGGTGCCCGACCTGGCCCGCGCCGCTGCGTCGGGGGTGCCGGTGTCGATCCGCAACCCCGCCAGCATCCGGCCGTGGCAGCATGTGCTCGAACCGCTGCACGGCTATCTGATGCTGGCCGCCGCGCTGCTGCGCGATGGTGATCGCCATGCCGGCGCCTGGAATTTCGGCCCCGACCCCGATGGCGTCGTCGATGTCGGCACGCTCGCCGGCCTCGTCCGTGACCATTGGGGGCCGGGCGGCCCGGCCATGCAGCTCGGCGACGTCGCCGCGGGGTCGCTGCACGAAGCGCAGCTGCTGCGCCTCGACACCACCAAGGCGCGGACACGGCTCGGCTGGCAGCCGCGGCTCGACCTGGCCGCGTCGGTGCGGCTGACGGTCGACTGGTACCGCGCCCATGCCGCCGGCGCCGACATGCGGGATTTCAGCCAACGCCAGCTCGACGCCTTTGCCGGCGGCGCGCCGGCACATGTCACCGAACCGATGGGGGATCTACGGCAATGCGCGTGAACTATGGCCAGACAGTGCATGGCGAGGCAGAGATCGCCGCCGTCAACGAAGTGCTGCGCAGCTCGACGCAGATGGGCGCCCGGGTGCGGGCGATGCAGGCGCGGGTGGCGGCGCTGTTCGCCAAGCGCCACGGCATCATGGTCAATTCCGGGTCGTCGGCGAATTATCTCGCGGTGGAACTGCTCGGCCTGCCGCCGGGCAGCGAGGTCATCACCCCGGCGCTGACCTTTGCCACCACCGTCGCGCCGCTGGTCCGCCACGGGCTGGTCCCGGCCTTTGTCGACGCGGCGCCCGCCACCTACAACATCGATGTCGACCGCATCGAGGCGATGATCGGGCCGCGGACGCGGGCGATGATGATCCCGTCGCTGATCGGCAACCTGCCCGATTGGGATCGCATCCGCGCCATCGCCGATGCCCATGGCCTGATGGTGATCGAGGACAGCGCCGACACGCTGGGCGCGACGCTGCGCGGCACCAGCACCGGCACCCGGTCGCACATCAGCACGACGAGCTTCTACGGCTCGCACGTCATCAACGCCGCCGGCAATGGCGGGATGCTGTGCGTCAACGACGACGACCTCGCACGCCGCGCGCTGCTGCTGCGGTCCTGGGGGCGGACATCGTCGCTGTTCGTCGATTCGGAGAATATCGAGACCCGCTTCGATGTCGCGCTCGACGGTATCGAATATGATGCCAAGTTCCTGTTCGAGGAACTGGGCTACAATCTCGAACCGTCCGAGATCGGCGCCGCCTTCGGCCTCGTACAGCTCGACAAGCTGGAGCTGAACATCAGCCTGCGCGAGGCGAATTTCGCTGCGCACCGCGAATTTTTCGCCAGCTACGAGGACTGGTTCGTACTGCCCGAACAGCTGCCGGCGTCGCGCACCGGCTGGCTGGCGTTTCCGCTGACGATCCGCGCCGATGCGCCGTTCACCCGCCGCGAGCTGCAGATCCATCTGGAGCGCCACGACATCCAGACCCGGCCGGTGTTCACCGGCAACATCCTGCGCCAGCCGGCGATGCGCAATGTCGAGATGGTGGTGACGCCGGGCGGCTATCCGGTCGCCGACGACGTGATGCGCGGCGGCCTGCTGCTGGCCTGCCACCATGGCCTGGAGCCGGCGCAGATCGCCTTCATGCACGAGACGTTCGCGGCCTTTGCCGGCGCCCGGCTCGACCGCCGCCGCCACGCCACCGCCTGACCAGCCTTTCGAACGGGGAGATATTCGATGAGCCACATGAGCCACTGCCGCGCCTGCCTGGCGCCCGATCCCTATGGCTTCCTGCCGCTGGGCGATCACCCGCCGGCGAACATGTTCGTGCGCGCCGGTGAACTGGCGGAGGAACAGCCGAAATTCTCGCTCGATACCGAGGTCTGCCTCCAATGCGGACTGATCCAGGTGGAGGACCAGATCCCGGCCGATTTCTTCCGCCACTATCTCTATGTCCCGTCGGGCGCATCGACGATGCACGGCCATTTCGCCGGGCTGGCCGAAGCGGTGGCGGCCGAAGCCGGCGACGGCCTGGTCGTCGACATCGGCTGCAACGACGGCCTGTTCCTGTCGGCCTGCAACGCCATCGGCCTGAAGACGCTGGGCGTCGATCCGGCCGCCAACATCGCCGAACTGGCGCGCGAGCGCGGCGTCGAGGTCCATGTCGGCTATTTCGGGCCCGACAGCGCCGCCGAACTGCGCCGCACCCGCGGCCCGGCACAGGTCATCGTGACGACCAACACCTTCAACCACATCGGCGATCTCCACGCTTTCATGGCCGGGGTAAAGACGCTGCTGGCGGACGACGGCGTGTTCGTCGTCGAGGTGCCGCGCGCCCTCGATCTCATCGAAAAGAACGAGTTCGACACGGTGTACCAGGAGCATCTGTCCGAATTCAGCGTCCAGTCCTTTGCCAGCATGGGCAGGATCTGCGGCTTCGAGATCGTCGATATCACCCGGCTGCCGGTCCATGGCGGGTCGATGCGGGTGTTCCTGCAGCCCGTCGGCGGCCCGCGCACGCCGAAACCCATCGTCGCCGAGATGATCGCCGAGGAACATGCCGCGGGCCTGTTCGACGCCGCCACCTACGATGCCTTTGCGGCGCGGATCGCCGGCGTACGCACCAAGCTGCTTGCCATGCTCGCCGACCTGAAGCGCCAGGGCCTCAGCGTCGCCGGCTATGGCGCGCCGGCCAAGGGCAATACGCTGCTCAACTATTTCGGCATCGGGCCGGCGACGCTCGATTTCCTCGTCGATCGCAACCCGCTGAAGCAGGGGCTTTATTCCCCCGGCATGAAGATCCCCGTCCATTCGACCGCGGCGATCGGCGAACGCAAGCCCGACGTGCTGCTGGTGCTGGCCTGGAACTTCTTCGACGAGATCCATGACCAGCAGGCCGAGTTCCTCACCGGCGGCGGCCGCTTCCTGGTGCCGCTGCCCGAACCGGTGCTCGTCGGCTGAATGGCCGGCGCGGCCGCCTGCGCAGCCCCGTCCCGCCGCGTGCTCGTCACCGGCGGGGCCGGCTTCATCGGCGCGCGCCTGGCGCAGGCGCTCGTCGACCGCGGCGACACCGTGCACCTGCTGGTGCGCCCGACGACCGACCTGTGGCGGATCGCCGGCCTTGCCGGCCGGGCCGCGGTCCACGTCGTCGCCGATGACAGCGACCTGCCGCGCCTGCTCGATGCGGCCGCGCCGGAGCACGTCTATCATCTCGCCGCCACCACCCGCGCCCCGGCCGGCCCCGACATGGGCGACGTCGCCGACAGCCTTGCCGACCTCAACCGGCTGATGGCGCTGGTCGTTGCCGCCGCGCGCAGCCGCCGGCCGCCGCGGCTGCTGGTCCGCGCCGGATCGCTGGCCGAATATGGCCCCGGGCCGGCGCCGTTCGTCGAAAGCCAGCGCGAACAGCCGTTGACGCCCTATGCGGCGATGCTGGTCGCCGGCACCGTCAACCTCGCCATGCTGCGGCCGCGCCTGCCGTTCGCCGCGGTCACCGCCCGGCTGGCGCTGGTCTATGGCCCCGGCCAGTCGACGCAATTCCTGCTGCCGGCGCTGATCCGCAACTGCCTGGCCGGCCTGCCGACCTTTCTCGATCGCCCGTGCGACCGCCGCGACCTGCTGTTCATCGACGATGCGGTGACGGGGCTGCTACGGTTCGGCACGGCGGCCGGCGCCTTGCCGCCGGTCGTCAACCTCGCCACCGGCAAGGCGCCGCAGATGATCGAGGTCGCGTCGATGGTGACGGAGGCCGTCGGCGCGTCGCCGGCGCTGGTCGGCATGGGCGATCCACGGCCGGCGGGCGGGGTCGCGTATCTGTGCGGGTCGACGGCGCTGGCGGCGGATCACCTCGGCTGGCGGGCCCGCACCGACCTCCCGGCGGGGATCGCCGCCACGGTCGCGGCGATGGGTGCCGCGCCGACGACACGGGAACTGGCGCCATGCTGACCCGCACCGGCACCCGCCCGCCGCTCGTGTCCGTGCTGGTGCCGGCCTATAACGAGGAGGCGAATGTCGAACGCGCCTACAAGGCCATCGTCGCCACCTTCGCCACCATCCCCGACCATGATTTCGAGATCATCTTTTCCGACAATCATTCGACCGACGCGACCTTCGATGTGCTGAAGCGGCTGGCCGCGATCGACCCGCGGGTGCGGGTGCTGCGCCTGTCGCGCAACTATGGCTATCAGCGGTCGCTGCTGCTCGCCTATCAGTCGGCGCGCGGCGATTGCTCGGTGCAGATCGACTGCGACCTGCAGGACCCGCCCGAGCTGATCCCGCAGATGCTGGCGCGCTGGGCGGAAGGGCACCAGGTCGTCTATGGCGTGCGGCGATCGCTGGCGGAAGGGCGGCTGGTCAGCGCCAGCCGCCGCCTGTTCTACCGGGCGATGCGGGCATTGAGCGAGGACGACCTGCCGCTCGACGCCGGCGAATTCCGGCTGGTCGATGCCTGTGTGCTGGCGCAACTGCGGACGGTGGAGGATACCTCGCCCTATCTGCGCGGCCTCATCAGCTCGATGGGATTCTCGCAGGTCGGTTTTCCCTATGATCGCCAGGCGCGCGTTGCCGGCGAGAGCAAGTTTCCGCTCGGCAAGATGATCGCGCTCGGCGTCGACGGCCTGCTCAACCATTCGCTGGTGCCGCTGCGCATGGCGTCGATGCTCGGCCTTGCCGTCGGTACCGTCACGCTGCTGCTGATCATCGGCTATCTGGTCGGCCGGCTGGTCTTCGGTGCCATGTGGCCGGCGGGCTTTGCGACGACGACGCTGCTGATCCTGCTGTCGATCACGCTGAACGCGATGTTCCTCGGCATCATCGGCGAATATGTCGGGCGCATCTTCATGCAGTCGAAGCGCCGGATGCTGCCGATCGTCGAACGATCGATCAACTTCGACGGCGACGTGCCGGCCACGGCGATGGACCCGAAACGGGCGGTCGGCCGTTGACCTGGACATGGCCCTGCCCGCCCTGCTCCTGCTGTCCGCGCTCGCCACGGTGTCGATCGACGCGGCGCGCTGGAACGAGCGCCTGCTGATCGTCTTCGCGCCGTCGCGCAACGCGCCGATGCTCGTGCGCCAGCTTGCGGTCGCGGGGCCGGGCACGCGGGAGCGCGACCTGCGGCTGGTCGTCGTCGCCGGCGATGACGTCGATGGCGCGGCGGACGATGCAGCGACACTGCGTCGCCGCTTCGACGCCAGGCCGGGCGAATTCCGCGCGCTGCTGATCGGCAAGGATGGCGGCATCAAGCTCGACGAGCGCGCACCGATCTCGACCGAGCGGCTGTTCGCGACGATCGACGCGATGCCGATGCGCCGCGGCGAGATGCGTCGGTAACACGCGGGGCGCCGGCGTTCTTGGTCGGGGGGCTTGCGCAACCGGCACTGGCCGGTGATGGCATTCGGCGTCATCCTGACCTGCCGTTCCGCCAACCGATCCGAAAGACGTTCGACGATGTTGAAGCGCCTGCTGTGCCTGATCCTGCTCTGCGCGGCATTGCCCGCGGCGGCCTGGGACAATCGCGGTCATCGCCTTACCGGTGAACTGGCCCATGACCGGCTGCAGGCCAGCGACCCGGCCGCGGTGCAGGCGATCGTCGCCATCATGGCCCGGCATCCCGACAAGGCGCGCTTCGATCGCAACCTGGCCGGATTGACCGGCGAAGCACGGACGCGCCGGCTGTTCGGGCTAATGGCGCGCTGGCCCGACGATGTCCGCGACACACCGGCAGACCGGCCGGACTGGCATTATGCGCTGAAGATCGTCCACGGCTGGACCGCGCTCGACTGGTACACCGCCGGCAAGGCCGAAGCACAATGGGCGGCCAACCTCGCCACGGCGCGCAACGCCGCCGCACCGCCGGCGCAGCGCGCGGTGGCGCTGTGCTGGCTGCTGCACATCGGCGGCGACATGCACCAGCCGTTGCACCGCGGCCATCGGCTCGACGGCAGCTGGCTGAAAAGCGACCGCGCCGGCACCATCGCCTGGGTGCGCCGCGGGCCCGGGCTGCCGCCGATGGAACTGCACCAGTTGTGGGACAAGGTGTTCGATCCGACCGGCGTCGACGGCGGCGACGAGAACGGCGATGTCACGCGCCTGCACGCGGCCTTTGCCCCGCGCGCGGCGGCGATGGTGCCGGACGGCGGCTTCGTCCAATGGCGCGACGAAAGCGAAATCCTGGCGCGTGACAGCGCCTATACCGGCCCGGCGTTGCGCGCCACCAAGGCCCCGGCCGAAGCGCCGCCGATGACCGCGGCGTACATGACGATGCTGCGCACCATCGCCGAACGCCGGGTCATCGCCGCCGGCGTCCGCATGGGCGCAGCACTGCAGGGCCTGCGCTGACGGCGACGGTCAACCCGGCAGCGCTCCACATTGCCGCAAGGCCTCCCCGAGCGCGAGCGCCGCGCTGGTCGCCATGTTCATCGATCGCACCTGCGGCCGCATCGGGATGCGCAGCCGCGCCGCGCAGGCATCGGCAACCGCAGCCGGGACGCCGGCGCTTTCCTTGCCGAACAGCAGCACATCGTCGGGCCGGAAGGCGAAATCATAGGCCGAGCGATCGCCTTTGGTGGTGAACAGCACCAGCCGCTGCGTGCCGATCGACCCGCGGAAAGCGTCGAAGCCCGGGTGGCGCACGACAGCGACGTGGTCGATGTAA
This sequence comes from Sandarakinorhabdus sp. DWP1-3-1, assembly GCF_049896705.1. Classification (NCBI taxonomy): domain Bacteria; kingdom Pseudomonadati; phylum Pseudomonadota; class Alphaproteobacteria; order Sphingomonadales; family Sphingosinicellaceae; genus Sandarakinorhabdus; species Sandarakinorhabdus sp. DWP1-3-1. The sequence continues at coordinate 8,440 of NZ_JAFCUV010000002.1, forward strand.
TCCATCGCGGTGCGCCGCACGCGCCGGTCGTCCCATTCGAAGCCCATCGGCTCGATCAGGTCGACCGCCGTGCCGAGGCAGGCGCCGAGCCGCAGCACGGCGCCGACATTGCCGGCGATCTCGGGCTCGAACAGCGCGATCCGCATCGCTGCGCCCTGCGGCGGTTCGGCGACGCTCAATCGAAGACCACGGTGCGCTGGCCGGTACCGAAGACGCGGCGCTCGGCGTGCCAGCGGACGGCGCGGACCAGCACGCTGGCCTCCACCTCCTGCCCCATCAGCACCAGTTCGGCGGGGGATCTCGTGTGGCTGACGCGGCGGATGTCCTGTTCGATGATCGGGCCTTCATCGAGGTCGGTGGTGACGTAATGCGCCGTCGCACCGATGATCTTGACGCCGCGGGCATGGGCCTGGGTATAGGGCTTGGCACCCTTGAAGCTGGGCAGGAAGCTGTGGTGGATGTTGATGCAGCGCCCGGCCCAGGCGGCGCACAATGTCGGTGACAGCACCTGCATGTAGCGGGCGAGGACGACGAGATCGATGGCGAGCGCCTCGGTGAGCGCGATCAGCTGCTGTTCCTGCGCCGCCTTGCCGTCGGTGACCGGCAAATGGTGATAGGGGACGCCGCACCATTCGACGAAGGACCGCATGTCGTCGTGGTTCGAACCGACGGCGACGATGTCGACCGGCAACTGCCCCGATCGCCAGCGATGCATCAGATCGTGCAGGCAATGGCCGAATTTCGACACCATCAGCAGCACGCGCGGGCGGACGGCGGTGTCGTGGAACTGTGCGTCCATGCCGAAACGCGTGGCGATCGGCGCGAACAGCGTGGCGAGCGTCGCCACGTCGGGCACGCTGCCGGCGGAACCGGCAAGCGCCAGCCGCATGCAGAACAGCCCCTCGCTGGCGCTGTGCTGGTGCGCCTCGGTGATCGAAAACTGCTGTTCGTGGAGGAAGGTCGACACGGCGGCGACGATGCCGCCGCGATCGGGGCAGGTGATGGTGAGAATATAGGCGATCTCGTCGGTCATGCCATGCTGTGCCCGCTGTTGAATTCGATGGCCGCATCGATGAACCAGGCGGCCAGATGCGCGGCATAGCCGGGTTCGGCGAGGATGCGAAAGCCCTCGGCTCCGGCAACGATGACGATGTCGACCTGGGCGAACAGGGTGCGGGTGGCGGTACCGACCGGCAGGCGGTGCGGGTGGAGGTCGAGGCCGGTCCCCTTGGCGAGCAGGTCGGCGGCCCCTCGCCCGGTGATGGTGAAACCGATGAGGGCATGGGTTAGGTCCGCGACATGCGCGGTGGTGCCTGGCGGCAGCGCCGGCGGGGCGGCGTCGAGCTGCAGATATTCGCCGGGCGCGAGGCGGTAACCGGGGCCGTCGCCACCGTCGCGGCGACGCAGCAGGTGCGCGGCGCCAGGGTCGGCACGGCCGACGGCGAGGCCGGGCGCGGTGACGAACGGAGGCTCAACCACGCAGCCGCGCCCCGTCCGGATCGTAGAATTGCGGCGCGACGACGCGGGCCCGATGGCGTGCCGTGGCGTCGAGAGCGCGGACGGACACGATTTCGCCCAGCCGGGCACGGCCGCCGCGCAGCATCGCCAGCGCAATCGGCCGGCCGAGCACCGGGCTGTGCACGCTTGCGGTGACATAACCGTCGCTGCTGCCGTCGGCGGCAACGACATGGCCGCCGATCGGCAGCAGCGCCGCGTCCAGCGGCTCGAGGCCGACGAACTGCAGCCGGCCGCTCGCCTGGTCGGCGGGGCGCAGCAACGACCGCCGCCCGAGGAAATCACCGCTGCGTTTCAGCACATGCCCCCAGCCGACATCGATCGGATTGGTGGTGCCGTCGGTGTCGCTGCCGATGTGGAGGTAGCCCTTCTCGGTCCGCAGCACCATCCAGGCATCGATGCCGACCGGCGTCACCTTGCCCGTCGCCAGCAACCGGTCCCACAGCAGCGCCGTGTCGCGCGCCGGCACGTTGATTTCATAGCTGGTTTCGCCGGTGTAGCTGACGCGCAGCACGCGGCACCCCAGCCCGGCGACGCTGCCGGTGCGCAGGCGCATGTGCGGGAAATCGCCGAGGTCGATGTCGGTGCCGACGCTCGCCAGCAGGGCGCGCGCCTCCGGCCCGGTCAGCGTCAGCACGCCCCAGGCAGCGGTGACCGGCGCGACGATGACGTCGAGGTCGGACCATTCGCATTGCAGCCATTGGTCCAGCCACAGCGCGATGCGGTCGGCGCCGGCGCTCGAGGTGCAGACGAGGAAATGCGCGTCGGCGAGGCGCACGCAGACGCCGTCGTCGATGATGACACCATTGTCGTCGAGCATCAGGCCATAGCGGACCCGGCCGGGCTTCAGCGACGCCATGGCATTGGCATAGATGCGATCGAGGAAGGCGGCGGCGTCGGGGCCGACAACCTCGATCTTGCCGAGCGGCGAGGCGTCGAACAGCCCGGCGCCGGTGCGGACGGCCAACGCCTCGCGCTGTTCGGCGTCGGCGAGCGTTTCGCCGGCGCGCGGGTAGCCGACGGCACGCAGCCAGCCGCCGGCGTCCTCGAGATGCGCGCCGGCCGCAACATGGCGGTCATGCGCCGGCAACTGCCGCAGCGGGCGGTAGAGCGTCCCGCGCCGCCGCCCGGCAAAGGCGCCGAGCGCCACCGGCACATAGGGCGGGCGATAGCGGGTGTGGCCGGTGGCGGGGATGTCGCGGCCGGTCTGCGCCGCCATCAGCGCCAGCGCGTTGACGTTGGCGGTCTTACCCTGGTCGGGCGCCATGCCGAGCGTCGTGTAGCGCTTCAGATGCTCGACCGAGCGGAAATTCTCGGCGGCGGCGATGGCGATATCGGCGGTGGTGACATCGTTCTGGAAGTCCACCCATGCCGTGCCGTCACCCGCCATCTGCCAGCAGGGCTGCAGCGGAGTCACGGCGCGGTCGTCCGCGGCCGGCGCGGGTCCGTTGCCACCGCCCGCGGCATGGCCGGCCTTGAGCGCTGCCGCCAGGTCGAAACAGCCCGCCGCGGCGCCGATCGACACCGCCGCCTGCGGGCCGTCGCCGGGCACGAACGCGGCGATGGCTTCGTCCCATTCCAGCGTCCCGCCCGACTGGCTGAACAGATGCGCCGCCGGGTTGTGGCCGCCCGACATGGCGAGCAGGTCGCAGGCGCGCCAGCGTTCGCTGCCGTCGGCGTGGCGGATGCGCACGGCGGACAGGACCTTGCCGCGGGTGGCGACGATGGCCGTCCCGGCGTGGAGCGGGATGCCGCGCGCGGCAAGTTCGGCGGCCAGCCCCGCCGGTGCCGGGTCGCGGACATCGACCAGCGCCGCCACGGTCGCCCCGGCGTCGGCGAGCGCCAGTGCGGTACGATAGGCGTCGTCGTTGTTGGTGACGATGACGGCACGGCGGCCCGGCAGCGCCGCGTGACGGCGGAGGTAATGGCGCACCGCCCCTGCCAGCATCACGCCCGGCCGGTCGTTGCCGGGAAAGACCAGCGGCCGCTCGATGGCGCCGGTGGCGAGGATGACCCGGCCGGCGCGGACCGTCCACAGCCGCTGGCGCGGCAGCGCCGGGTCGGCGGCGCATGCGGCGTCGTTGCCGACCTCCTCCACCAGGGTTAAGCTCTTGTGGTCGTGATAGCCGATGACGGTGGTGCGCAGCAGCAGCCGCACATCGGGCATTGCCGCCAGCGCGCCGGCAACGCGCGCCGCCCAGTCGGCACCGGGCTCGCCGTCGATCATCGCATCGTCGACGAGCAGTTGCCCGCCGACCACGAAATCCTGTTCGGCGAGGATGACCCGCGCGCCGGTCGCCGCTGCCGCCTGCGCCGCCGCCAGGCCCGCCGGCCCGGCGCCGACGACCAGCACGTCGCAATGGGCGTTGCGGCTCTCATAGCGATCGGGATCGGCGGCGGCGGCGATGCGGCCAAGCCCGGCCATGCGGCGGATCGGCCCTTCGAACCAGTGCCAGTGCGGCCACATGAAGGTCTTGTAGTAGAACCCCGCGCCGAGGAAACGGGCGAACAGCCCCAGCCCCGCCGCGATGTCGATGCGTGCATTGGGCCAGCAGTTGACCGGCCGCGCGACGAGGCCGTCGTACAGCGGAACCTCCGTCGCCCGCAGGTTGGCGGTGCTGCGCGCGCCGGTGCCGAGCTGGACCAGCGCGTTGCTGTCCTCGACGCCGGCGCCGACAAGCCCGCGCGGCCGGTGGTATTTGAACGAGCGGCCGACGATGCGGACGCCGTTGGCGACCAGCGCCGACGCCAGCGTATCGCCGGGATGGCCGTGCAGCACCCGGCCTTCCCAGGTGAAGGCGAGGCGGCGCGACCGGTCGATGGCGCCGCCGGCCGGCAGGCGGAACGACTGGCTCATGACGCGTCGCCGATCGGCCCGCTACCGAGCACGCGGTGGCGGGCGGTGTCGCGGGTCAGGTCGAACCAGCGCCGGCAGCCATGGACATGCAGCCAGCGTTCGACATGGACGCCGCGGCGGTTGGTGCGCATGAACAGATGGTCGGCCCATTCGGCGTCGCCGGCGGCAAGCGGCCGGGCCGGGCGGGCCTCGCCGTCGCAGCGGAACTCGATCTCGTCGCGGGGACCGCACCAGGGGCAGGGGATCAGCTGCATCAGTGCGCGATCCCCGACGCCGCGGCTTCGTCGATCAACGCGCCGCTGGTGAAGCGAGCGAGCCCGAACGGCGCCGCGATCGGGTGCGGTGTGCCGGTGGCGAGGTGATGCGCCAGCAGCGTGCCGCCGGCGGGGATCGCCTTGAAGCCGCCGGTGCCCCAGCCGCAGTTGATGTAAAGGCCCGGCACCGGGGTCTCGCCGAGGATGGGGCTCGAATCCGGCACGACATCGACGGTGCCGGCCCATTGCCGGACCAGCCGCGCGCGGCCGAGCGCCGGATACTGGTCGGCGACGGTGCCGAGGACGTTCTGCAGCGTCGCGATGTTGCCGCGCTGGGCATAGGAGGGGAACATGTCGAGTCCGCCGCCGATGACGAGGCCGCCCTTGTCCGATTGCGACAGATAGACGCCGGTGGCGAGCGACAGCACCACCGTGTCGAGCACCGGCTTTACCGGCTCGGTCACGAAGGCCTGCAGGGCATGGCTGCGCACCGGCAGGCGGAACCCGGCCAGGTCGGCAAGCACCGACGAGTTGCCCGCGGCGCACATCGCCACCTTGCCGGCCATGATGGTGCCGCGGCTGGTCTCGACCCCCGTCACCCGGCCGCCGGCGTCGCGGCAGAAACCCGTCACCTCGCATTGCTGGATGATGTCGACGCCCAGCCGGTCGGCGGCGCGGGCATAGCCCCAGGCGACGGCATCGTGGCGCGCGGTGCCGCCGCGCTCCTGCACGAAACCGCCCATGACCGGATAGCGGGCGCCGGGGTCCATATCGAGCAGCGGTATGCGCCGGGCAACGTCGGCACGGTCGAGCATGCGGCTGGCGACGCCGTTCAGCGCCATGGCGCCGACCCAGCGGCGCGCCGCGTCGAGGTCGTGGCGGCTGTGCAGCAGGGTGATGATACCGCGCTGGCTGACCATGATATTGTAATTCAGTTCGCGCGACAGCCCCTCGTACAGCTTGACCGACAGGTCGTACAGCGCCGCGCTTTCACGGTGATAATAGTTGGAACGCACGATCGTGGTGTTGCGCCCGGTATTGCCGCCGCCGAGCCAGGCGCGTTCCAGCACCGCGACCCGCCGGATGCCATGGGTTTTCGCCAGGTAATAGGCCGTCGCGAGGCCATGGCCGCCGCCGCCGATGACGACGACGTCATAGGCCGGCTGCGGCGCCGGCGAGCGCCACGCCGGGCCCCAGCCGCTGCCGCCGCGTAATCCTACGCGCAGCACCCGCCACGCCGAATATCCCGATCCCGCCATCGACACGCCTATAGCATGCGCAAAGCAGGGCCTGACCAGTGCCTTGCAAACGCCTGCGCGGGGCGGCTTTACCTTTGGCCGATACCCCGGCACGTTCCGACCCGGCGGCGAGGGCATGACATGATGGCACGAGGATGACGGCAGCACCGGTCGCGACCGCGCCGCCGGCGGTCGCCGGGCGGGGTCTTGCCCGTTCGATCTCGGCCCCGCAATATTTCGCGCTGGCGTTCGGCAGCGTCGTCGGCGTCGCCTGGATCGTAATACTGGGCGACATCGTCGGCAAGGCCGGCCCCGGCGGCGCGGCGCTGGCGCTGGCGATCGGCGGCGTCGCCATCCTGCTCGTCGCCTTCTGCTATGCCGAGATGGCGGCGCGGCTGCCGGCCGCCGGCGGCGAGATGGTCTATGCCCATGAACTCGGCGGCGCGCCGGCGGCCTATGCGACCGGCTGGACGATGGCGCTGATCTACACCGCCGCCTGCGCCTTCGAGGCGATTTCGGTGGGCCAGCTGTTCGGGCTGCTGTTTCCGGGCATCGAGGGGCCGGTGCTGTACCGGCTGCTCGGCGCCGATGTGCACCTGGGCGGCGTGCTGTGCGGCGCCGGCTGCGCGCTCGCGCTCGCCGTGCTCAACGCCGCCGGCACCCGCGGCACGGCGCGCGCCCAGGCCTGGGTGACCTGTGTGCGCATCGCGCTGATGCTGGCGTTTCTCGGCGTCGCCATCGCCTGGGCGGATCCGGCCAACCTGCGGCCGCTGGTGCCCGGCGCGACGGCGCCCGCGCAGGTCGCGGCCTTCCTGTCGGTGCTCGGTACCGCGCCGTTCTGGTTCGCCGGCTTCAACGTCACCGCCACGGCATCGGAGGAAGCGGGCACCTCGATGCGCTCCGCCGGCCGCGCCATCGTCGTCGCCGTCGTCGGCGCCGCGATCTTCTACATCACGCTGGTGTTCGCGATCACCGCGCTGGTGCCGCGCGGCGTGCTGACCGGGCTCGCCCTGCCCGCCGCCCAGGCCTTCGAGATCGCACTCGGCGGCCCCGGCGTCGCGCGGCTGGTGATGATCACCGCCGTCCTCGGCAACCTGACCGCCTGGAACGCGCTGCTGATGGCCGGCAGCCGGGTGTTCTTCGCGCTCGGTCGCGCCAGGCTGTCGCCGCCGGGGTTTGCCCGCATCAACGGCCGCGGCACGCCGATCGCCGGGGTGCTGCTGGTCACCGCCGCGACGCTGGTTGCGCTGCCGCTCGGCCGCGGTTTCGTGCTGCCGATCGTCAACCTGACCTCGGCGTGCTTCGGCGTCGTCTATGTCGTCACCTGCGTCGCGCTGCTGCGCCTGCGCCGCGACGGCAGCCGCGCCGCCTTCACCGCGCCCGGCGGCACGCCGCTGGTGGTCACCGCCGCCATCGCCTCGCTGGCCATCGCCGCCGTGGCGCTGGTCCAGCCCTGGTTCGCCAGCGCCGGCGCCGTGCCGCCCGAGTGGCTGACGCTCGGTGGCTGGCTGCTGCTGGCGACACTGCTGTGGCTCGCCGGGCGGCGCAGTTTCGCCGCCGTGACCGACGCGGAACGCCGCCGGCTGCTGCACGGCGACGCCGATCGAGCGACCAGCGACGGCGCGATCAGCCGGCGCCGGCCAGCACCGCCAGCTCGACCGGATCATGCGCACAGGTGATCCGCACCTCGCGCTCCGCCCACCCCAACCCTCCCCACTCTCCGGGCGCTACGCTCAAGGGGGAGGAGGGAGCCGACGCGTTTCCCGCTTGCGGGAGAGGCGAGACGCGCGGCGTTGCGAGGGCGACATTCGTCGCGGGCGCCGGGTGAGGGTGTACGCTCGTGCCGGAACGAGAAAACACCCTCACCCGCTCGCCAAAGATGGCGAGTCGCCTCTCCCGCAAGCGGGAGAGGGAACGTCCGCAACTGGGCGAAAGCAGACCCACGGCGCTTCCCCAAACCAGTCCGTCGCTACTCCGCCGCGTCCTCCACCCCCGGCAGCATCGCCACCGCCAGTTCGGTCGACGCCGGCAGCATCGGCACGTTCACCACCGGCGCCAGATCGACGAGCTCCTCAAGGCCCGTCGCGGCGCCCATGTCCTTCAGCTTGCGCGCGCGGCCGATCACCCGCGCGTCGACCTGGCCGACCAGCGTGTTCCAGTTGCCGACCGCCGATTCCAGCGCCTTTTGCACGCGGTTGAAATTGCCGCCCATGATGCGGATGGAATCGTACAGATCCCGCCCCAGCTTGGCGATCTCCCCGGCTTCCTTGGCCAGCCGGGCCTGGTCGCGCAGCGCGCCGACGGTGCGGGCGACGGCGACGAGGTTGACCGGGCCGGCGAGCACGACCTGGCGCTTGAAATAATCGTTCATCAGGTTGCGGTCCTGCTCCAGCGCCGCGCCGAGGAAGTTTTCGCCCGGCACGAACAGCACGACGAACTCCACCGCGCTGCCGACCGCCTTGGCATAATCCTTCTTCGCCAGCCCCTCGGCATGCGCCTTCACCGCCTTGGCATGCGCGGCGAGATAGGTCTGGCGCGTCGCCGCATCATCGGCTTCCGCCGCCGAGATATAGGCGTCGATCGAGCATTTGACGTCGATGACCAGCACCCGGCCGCCGGGCAGGTTGATCTTGAAATCGGGGCGTTGCTTGTTGCCGTCCTCGCCGTCCACCGACCATTGCGTCTCGAAATCGATGCCTTCGACGAGGCCCGCCGCCTCCAGCACGTTGCGACACTGTTCCTCGCCCCAGCGGCCGGCGACCTTGCCCGACGACCGGAGCGCGGTTTCCAGCTTGGCCGCGGCGCCGCTGACCTTTTCCTGGCCCAGCACGACATTGGCGAGCTGTTCCTTCAAGCTGCCATAGGCCTCGGTTCGCGCCGCCTCGACCTCGCCCAGCCGCGTCTCGTATTTGACCAGCGTTTCCTTCACCGGCGCGATCAGTTCGGCGAGCTGGTTGCGATTGGCCTCGAGCCCCGCGCCCGCCGCCTCGCGCTGCCGCGTCATCAGCGCCTCGGCACTTTCGGCGAGTTTCGCCTGCGCGCCCTCCAGCGCGGCATTGGCCAGCGCGGTGAAGCGCTCCGCCGTCCGCGCCACCTCGGCGGCGTGGGCGGCGTCGCGCTCGGCCTGGGTGGCCTTCAGCGCCTGCAGTTCGCCGGCGAGCCGTTCCCGGTCCATTTCGGCATCACGGAGCTCGGCATTGCGCTCGCCCAGCATCTTGACCTCGACGGCATGGGCGGCGCGCGCCTGCTGCTGGCGGCTGACCTCGGCGGCCAGCTCCGCCGCCTCCGCCGCCGCCCGGGCGCCTTCGGCCCGCGCCGCCGCCAACGGTCGGCCCCAGAGGGCCCAGCCCAGCGCCAGGGCAAGGGCCAGGCCGATGACGGCAGCAATCAGCAGTTCGAACAAGTCGGTCTCCAACGGAACGTTGCGGGAACATTAGGCGAGGCGAGTCCGCTGCGAAAGGGCCATCTTGCGCGGCACGCCACAAGTCGCCCAAAGAAGGCCATGCGCACCCTCCCCCTGCTTCTCGCCGCCGCCACGCTGATCGCCGCCGCGCCGCCCCCCATCTCCGCCGCCCGCATCAAGGCCGATGTCGCGACGCTCGCCTCCGACGCCTTCGCCGGCCGCGGCCCGGGCGAGGATGGCGAGCTGCGGACCCTCGCCTTCCTCGAAAAGGCCATGGCCGCCGCCGGGCTCCGGCCTGCCGGCGACAACGGCACATGGCGCCAGGCGGTGCCGCTGGTCCGCCTCGATCGCCTGCCCGGCGCGACGCTGGCACTGAATTTCGGCGGCAAGGCGCACCCCCTCGTCCTCGGCCGCGACGCGACGCTGGCGCTGAAGAATGTCGGCCGCACGCAGGTGCAGGCGCTGCCGCTGGTCTTCGCCGGCTTCGGTATCGTCGGCCAAGGCTACGACGCCTATCGCGGCGTCGACATGAAGGGCAAGATCGCCGTCGTCCTCGCCAACGACCCCGATTTCGAGGCGGGCCAGGACCTGGGCTTCGAAGGCCGCCGCCTGGTCTTCGCCGGCCGCATCGGCGCCAAGTTCGAGGCCGCCACCCGCGCCGGCGCCGCGGGCGTGCTGGTCATCCACGAGGACGCCGCCGCCAGCTACCCCTGGCTGCAGGTCGGCAGCGGGGATGCCCTGCCGGCGATGGTGCCGCAGCCGCTGAAACCCTCGGCGCTGCAATTGAGCGGCTGGCTGTCGGGCGCCGTCGCCGCCGATCTGCTCAAATCCGCCGGGCTCGACCTGGCGACGCTGAAGGCGCGCGCCCGTGCCCCCGGCTTCACCGCCGTCCCGCTCGGCGACGCCACGCTCGCCGCCGACGGCAGTCTCGCGGCGATGGCGATCACCAGCCACAATGTCGTCGGCATCCTGCCCGGCGCGTCCCGCCTGGCAGAGGTCGTGCTCTACGGCGCCCACTGGGACGCGAACGGCCGCAACGGCCCCGACGCGACCGGCGACACCATCCGCAACGGCGCCATCGACAACGCCACCGGCACCGCCGAGCTGCTGGAGGTCGCCCGCGCCTTCGCCGCCGGCCCGCGCCCGGCGCGCAGCGTCGTCTTCGCCGCCTGGACCGCGGAGGAAAAGGGCCTGATCGGCGCCGAGCACTATGCCGCCAACCCGGCGCGGCCGCTGTCGCAGACCGTCGCCGTGATCAACCTCGATCCGCATGTCGTACTGCCCGCAGCGCGCAACCTCGAACTCGTCGGCGGTGGGCGCACCACCCTCGAAACCGACCTGCGCTCCGCCGCCGCCAGCCTCGGCCTCACCGTCACCGACGAACCCAATCCGGAGGCCGGCTGGTACTTCCGCTCCGACCACTACCCCTTCGCCCGCCGCGGCGTCCCCGCCCTGTCGTTCCGCGCCGGGCGCGACCTGGTCGACGGCGGCACCGCCAAAGGCGACGCTCTGGTCAACGCCTACAACCAGAATCGCTACCACCAGCCCAACGACCAGTTCGACCCGGCCTGGACCTTCGCCGGCACCGCGCAGGAGGCGAGCGCCGCCTTCCTCGTCGGCCATACACTCGCCAACGGCACCGCCTGGCCGCTGTGGAACCCCGGCAACGAATATGCGCCGCTGCGGGCGGCGAAACCCTAGCCCATTTCACCACTGGCGCTCCCCCGTCGCCCGCGCCACCATGCGGCAAAACACTTGGGGAGACTCCACATGCATCCACACACGATCGTCGCCGAGGGCCTCGCCTTCCCCGAAGGCCCCATCGCCATGGACGACGGCAGCGTCATCTTCGTGGAGATCAAGGCCGGCAAGCTGACTCGCTTGCGGCCAGACGGCACGCTCTCCACCGTCGCCACCACCGGCGGCGGCCCCAATGGCGCGGCGATCGGCCCCGATGGCGCCATCTATGTCTGCAACAACGGCGGCTTCGCCTGGTACGAACAGGATGGCATGCTGCTGCCCGGCAACGCCGCCGAGGACTACACCACCGGCCGCATCGAGCGCGTCAACATCGCCACCGGCAAGGTCGAGCGCCTGTTCGACAAGACCATCGACGGCCTCGCCCTGTCCGGCCCCAACGACATCGTCTTCGATACCGCCGGCGGCTTCTGGTTCACCGACCTCGGCAAGCATTTCCCGCATCACGAGACGAAGGGCGGGCTGTTCTACGGAAAGCCCGACGGCAGCGGCTGCGTGTGCGCCGTCTATGGCCCCAATTTGAACGGCGTCGGCCTGTCGCCCGATGGCACGAAAGTCTATGCCGCCGTCACCGCGGGCCGCGTCCTCCTGGAATTCGACATCACCGGCCCCGGCACCGTCGCACCCTCGCCGCTCGCCGCCGTCCCCGGCCGCTTCGTCACCACCTGGGGCACGAAGACTTTCCTCGACAGCCTCGCGATGGAGGCCAACGGCAACATCGCCCAGGCCACCCTGATCGAGGAAGCCGGCGTCACCTCGATCGACCCGGCGACCGGCGCCAAGGAATTCTTCGCCTTCCCCGATCTCCTCACCACCAACATCGCCTTCGGCGGCGCCGACATGATGGACGCCTGGGTCTGCCTGTCGACGACGGGCAAGATGGCGAAATGCCGGTGGCCGCGGCCGGGCCTGCGGCTGAATTTCAATGGCTGAGGGGCCTCCGGCGGCCGGGGTCGGCGACCCCGGACCCCGGTCGAGGACCATCGCTGCCAACGGGCTTACCTTCGCCATCGACGAATGCGGGTCCGGCCCCGATATCGCCCTCTGCCTGCACGGCTTCCCCGAAAGCCGCTTCAGCTGGCGGCACCAGTTGCCGCTGCTGGCCGACCTCGGCTGGCACGCCGTCGCGCCCGATCTGCGCGGCTATGGCGACAGCAGCCGGCCGCCGCACAAGGCCGATTACCACATCGATCACCTGGTCGCCGACACAGCCGCCCTGTTCGATGCGCTCGGCGCGCGCCGACGCCTGCTCATCGCCCACGACTGGGGCGCCATCATCGCCTGGATCTTCGCGCTCCGAAACACGCGCCCGCTGGACGGCCTCATCGTCATGAACGTCCCCCACCCGCGCGTCTTCCGCGACGTGCTGCGGACAAGCTGGGCCCAGAAACGCAAGAGCTGGTACGTCGCCTTCTTCCAGCTGCCCAAGCTCCCCGAGGCGATGCTCGGCGCGCGGCATGCGGAGGGCATCGGCAAGGCCTTCACCAACATGGCCGTCGACAAATCCGCCTTCCCGCCGGCGGTCATCGACCATTACCGCGACAACGCCAGCCGGCCCGGCGCGCTGACTGCGATGATCAACTATTACCGCGCCAATTTCCCGAACATCCTCGACGAACCCGCCCCGGTCCTCGACGTGCCGACGCTGATGCTGTGGGGGGAGGAGGACACCGCCCTCGATATCGCGCTGACGGAAGGGTACGCCCCGCTGGTGACGGACTTCACCCTGAAACGCTTCCCCGGCGTGTCCCACTGGGTCCAGCAGGAGGCCCCCGACAAGGTCAACGCCGCGATGCGCGAGTGGCTCGAAACCCTCTCCCGCCTGCGGGAGAGGCGAGAGGCGCGCCAGCGCACCTGAGGGTGTACCCGAGCGTCGAAACAGGCGCACACCCTCACCCGCCGCGCTGGCGCGCGTGTCGCCTCTCCCGCAGGCGGGAGAGGAGGGTCAACGCCGCCCCACCAGCCACAACCCCGTCATCGCCATCGCCGCCCCCCAGCCCAGGAACACATAATCCCACACCGACGCGCCCATCGCCTCATAGACATGGTGGACGCCGAGCACATGATGGTCGATCACCCCCTCCACCAGGTTGAACAGCCCCCAGCCGATCAGGAATCCGCCCGCCGGCACTGCGCCGCCGCGCGGCACCAGGCCCCGCTGCCCGGCGCGCCACAACAGCACGACGCCGATGCCGGTGATGATCCACACCGCGGCATGGAACAGCCCGTCCCACACCATGTTGGTCTTGGCACTGACAAGGTCGCTCACCGGCAGCCAGCCCGACAGCATGTTGTGGACCTGCAGGATCTGGTGGAACACGATGCCGTCGAAAAAGCCGCCCAGCCCGATCCCGATCGCCATCGCCGCGGCGATCGCCGGCCGCACCGACCCCGGCACCGGCCCCCTCATCCCCGCGCCACCGCGAACACGATCGCCAGCAACACCGGCACCGGCGCCGCCACCGCGGCAGCGTTCGCCAGGAAATCATGGTCGAACAACAGGTGCCGCACCCCGAGCGCGGTCGGCGAATGACAGATGTTGCACGCCGCGGCCGGGGCGGCGGACAGCGCGAGTGCGGCGGCCGGGAGGGTGGGGCGCATGGCGGGGTAACGGGCTATCGGGTCTGAGAGTTCCGACCGGAGCCCTGCAAGACACTTCGTTCGCTTGAACTTATCGGTCCGTTACTTTGCCCTCAACCTGAAATCATTCAGTTTTGCTGCGCCACGTAGTGCTACATGAAAACAACACTATTTAGCGGCTTTGCACAAGCGCCCCTAACCCAAAGTGATAGGCAAATTAAGATGTCCAGAACTTAAAACAAAGATGGTAGCCGGCGCACTCCAAACGTCTCTGATTCTCCTTCATGCTATCGTTTCATGGCATTCGGCTTCGTATCTGATCAAGAAATTTGGCCCAGAGATAATCGGCGGCACCATCAGCATCCAGTTGCCGACGCTGAACTTCATACGAAAGCGAGCCGTGTGTACTAAAGCAGAGCCCCTCATCGCCAGTTTCGAGCGACAACCAATCGTTCATCGTATTCCGGCTGCTATTGTTGGTGTCGTAACTCAAACATAGGGCATTTCGCCATGACCCGTTGCCGTGCCAAATACTAACCTCGCCAACTCGCTTACCATCGAGGTATACTCGCGCAGACATTGACCGACTGTCAATTAAATCGAATTCGCTCTCAAGTCTCAAATTTGATTCGGCAAGCTCCTTGAGTCGCTTCTCAAATACGCTCATCGTAGCGGCAAAACCTTTGCGAAGTAGGCGGTCGCGATCAAGATCGGTAGGTGATGATGCAAGAGATAAGTTTGATGACGCAGACGGAAGTCGTTCGAGCGCCTGATCCGAGATTGCCGCTTTTCTAGTTGCAGAATCCTTTTGGGACAAATTGCTGTTTCTTATCATGTCGCGCAGCCTGCCCACTGCGTCATCAAAAGCTGCGTCGACATCAGACCACGTCGAAACCGGCTTTCCATCTTTCGGCAGCGCGATGAAATCCGCCAAACGTGCGTCACTACCAACTGGCACACCCTTCCACTGGCACGGGCGTAAGATAATTGGAACAACCTGTGCCCTTCCATCGCGTTGTCGAGCAAACGCGCGAATGAGCTCCTGCTCGTAACAATATTCCGACGCAATGAAGTCGGATGAAATCAGCAAAATTACTATTTGCGAGGCGGAGAGAGCGCTTTGGATCGCAGGGTCAAGATGTTCACCGGGACGTAGCAAGCCATCATGCCAGACCTCGATAAGCCCTTCACGCCTAAGTGGAGCTAGATGCCCCAAAAGGCGGTTCTTAAACTCAGCATCTGCATGTGTGTAGGAGATAAAACCGGTCGCCATAAATATCAGGATTTCTTCTCAAATAGAATGTTAGGGCTTCCATCAAAGCGTCGTTGAATTAGCTGCCAATTATAAAAGACCGCCGCCGCAGTTGTTTCACACTTTTCAGCGTTAGCGACTTCAAAGACGATCCGGGTGCCCCAAGCACCTTCGCGTGCTGCAGCTATAAAGACCTTATTTGAGGCGACCGTTATGCACCCTTTTCTGGTGCTAAGGGTATCGCTAAATTCGAAAGACTCCACATTTACAACGATCTCTATTTTGCCCAGGCTTACGCCGTTCCACGACGTCGGGGTGTCTAGGCGGATAGCGTTGAAGTGCCATCGTTCATCGCTAGCCGATAATAATATTGCCCATTTTGCCGTTTCGTCTTCGACGACCCAGAATTCAGCAACGTCGTGATTACTTCCTAAGCTCCGAAAATACCCGAGTGGTGTCTGTGGGCCAAGCGTTGATGGCACTATCTTCGATGCGTCATGGGGTAAGAGCATAGACATTATGGTATGCAGACCATTGTTCGATGTCTAGCGCCAAGGCTCTCCGTTACAAATCGTATTACATACCCTTGCCAAAACAATCCATATAGGTTATATGCACCCCTATGGATAACCAGCACGAAATTGACCCCGCCATGCTCGCCCGCCTTCATGCCCGCAGTCGGCAGCGGGAGGAGGGGTGGACTCCCGACGTCATGGAGATGTTCATCATCCACCTGATCGAGACCGGCAGTGTGCGGCGGGCGGCGCGCAACGTCGATCGCCATGTCACCACCGCCTATCGCCTACGCGCCAAGGAGCCGGCCTTTGCCGCGGCCTGGGATGCGGCGCGGCGCATGGCCTATGCGCGGTTGCGCGACGAGGCCATGGAGCGGGCGCTCGAGGGCACGTTGCAGCAGGTGTGGAAGGACGGCGGGCTGGTCGGCATGAAGCGGGTGTACAACGACCGGCTGCTGATGAACCTGCTCAACCATCTTCGCCACGAGAGCGACCCCAAGGCCGCCAAGCTGCGCAGTGTCGACGAGGTCGAGGACAAGCGCAGCGACGCCATCGCCGGCCGCATGGACGCGCTCGCCCTGCTGCCGCCGCCGCCGGCGCCGAGGGCTCCGCGCCCGCCCCGCCTGCGCCCGGCAAACGGGCGCCTCATCCCCACCGTCGCTGTCACCACCGTCAATGGTGTAGCCTTAGTGTAGCCTTAAGCGTGACAACGTTGTTTTTGCTGAGGTAATTTGCCTGCGGAATCCAACGTCCCTGATCATCCTCTCCCGCCTGCGGGAGAGGCGAGAGACGGCGAAGCCGGCCCGGGTGAGGGTGTCTCTTTCGTGGCATAAGGCAGGAACACCCTCACCCGCCGCGCGCGACGGATGTCGCCTACGCGACGCCGCGCGTGTCGCCTCTCCCGCAGGCGGGAGAGGGGCGTCAGCGCCTGGCTGCAAAGAAGGCGCGCAACAGCCCCGCCGCCTCCGCCTCCCCCACGCCGGCGATCACCTGCGGGACATGGTGGCTCTGCGGATGGCTGAACACGCGCGGGCCTTGCTCGATGCCGCCGGACTTGGGGTCCGACGCGCCATAGACGAGCGTCGCGATACGCGCCTGGGAAATGGCCGACGCGCACATCGGGCAGGGTTCCAGCGTGACATGGAGGGTGCAGCCGGTCAGCCTGGGGCTGCCGAGTGCCGCGCCGGCTGCGCGGATCGCCAGCATCTCGGCATGGGCGCCGGCGTCGTTCAGCTCCAGCGTGCGGTTGCCGGCGGTGGCGATGATGACGCCATCGGGCCCGCTGATCACCGCGCCGACCGGCACCTCCCCACGCGCCGATGCCGCGCGCGCTTCGGCAAGCGCACGCGACATCAGGGTCGAGGCTGGAAAGGGCGGCATCACCTCCGCGCATAGGCGAAGGCGACGGCGCCGGGAAGGACTAGTCCTTCTTGTCGGCCTTATCGACGCTGAGCGTCGGGACCGTGATGGTCTCTTCCTTCTCGCCGACATTGACCTTGGCGGTGTCGACATCGAAGGTCGGCGCCTGGCCGCCTTCTGTCTTCACGCTGATCTCGGGCAGCTTGGCGCCCTTCGTTTGGTCGATGTTGATGAGGCCAAAGGCAAAGGCGGCGACGACCAGCGCCACGATGATCAGCAGCGCGACGAGCCAGCCGCCGCCCCCACGCCGACGTTCGATCACGCGGCCGTCACGAGTCGTTTCGATATCAGACATATTAATTCCTCCGTTGCCGTAACAACGCGGGGGTTTCGCGGAAAGTTCCGGGCCTGCTAGGCTGACCAAAGGCTCGCGTATCGATGGGCCGGGGAGTGCCATGTCCGATACCATCCATCCCGTGCCCGAAACCGCCGCCGCCAACACGCTGACCACCATGGCGCAGTACCAGGCGCGCCATGCCGAAAGCCTGGCGCACCCCGATGCCTTCTGGCGCGGCGAGATCGGCCGGCTCGACTGGCTGACCCCGCCGACGATCATGGGCAACTGGCGCTGGGACCCGGTGCGCATCCGCTGGTTCGAGGATGGCGTGCTCAACGCCTCCGCCAACTGCCTCGACCGCCACCCGGCCGACCGCACCGCGATCGTCTGGGAGGCCGACGACCCGGCGACGCCGGGCCGGACGGTGACCTATGGCGAGCTGCTGGAAGAAACCTGCCGCATGGCCAATGCGCTGGTGGCGCTGGGCGTCGACAAGGGCGACCGCGTCACCATCTACATGCCGATGATCCCGGAGGCGGCGGTGGCGATGCTCGCCTGCGCCCGGATCGGCGCCGTGCATTCGGTGGTCTTCGGCGGCTTTTCCCCCGATGCCATCGCCGGCCGGCTGCAGGACGCCGAAAGCCGCTTCGTCATCACCGCCGACGAGGGCCGGCGCGGCGGGCGGGTGTTCCCGCTGAAGGGTGCGGTCGACAAGGCGATCGACATCATCGGCGAGGGCGAAGGCGGCGTGGAGGCGGTGCTGGTCGTCCGCCACACCGGCGGCAAGGTCACCATGCACCCTGATCGCGACCATTGGTGGCACGACGTCCGCGACCAGGTGCCGACGACCTGCACCCCCGAGCCGATGGGGGCGGAGGACCCGCTGTTCATCCTTTACACCAGCGGCTCCACCGGCAAGCCCAAGGGCGTGCTGCACACCACAGGCGGCTATCTGCTGTGGGCGAACCTGACGTTCGAGACCGTGTTCGACTACCGCCCCGGGGAGCTGTTCTGGTGCACCGCCGATGTCGGCTGGGTCACCGGGCACAGCTATATCGTCTATGGGCCATTGAGCGCCGGCGCCACCGTGCTGATGTTCGAGGGCATCCCGAGCTTTCCCGCCACCGACCGCTTCTGGCAGGTGATCGCCAAGCACAAGGTCAACATCTTCTACACCGCCCCCACGGCGCTGCGGGCGGTGATGCGCGACGGCGATGCGCCCGTCGAAAAGCACGACCTGTCGTCGCTGCGCCTGCTGGGGACGGTGGGGGAGCCGATCAACCCGGAGGCGTGGAACTGGTATCATCGCGTCGTCGGCAAGGGCGCGCTGCCGATCGTCGACACCTGGTGGCAGACGGAGACCGGCGGCGCGCTGATCACCCCGCTGCCCGGCGCGACCCCGCTGAAGCCCGGGTCGGCGACGCTGCCCTTCTATGGCATCGAGCCGGCGCTGGTCGATGCCGAGGGCGCCGTCATCACGCGGGCGGAGGGGGAGGCGATCAGCGGCAACCTGGTGCTGCTGCGGTCATGGCCCGGGCAGGCGCGCACCGTCTATGGCGATCACGACCGCTTCACCCAGACCTATTTCACCACCTACAAGGGCAAGTATTTCACCGGCGACGGCGCCCGCCAGGATGAGGACGGCTATTGGTGGATCACCGGCCGCGTCGACGACGTCATCAACGTGTCGGGGCACCGGATGGGCACCGCCGAGGTCGAGAGCGCACTGGTCGCCCATCCCGATGTCGCCGAGGCCGCGGTCGTCGGTTACCCCCACGACATCAAGGGGCAGGGCATCTATGCCTATGTGACGCTCAACGCCGGGGTGGAGACCAGCGACAAGCTGCTCACCGAGCTGAAGTTCTGCGTGCGCGAACATATCGGCGCCATCGCCATCCCCGATCACCTGCACCTGACGCCGGCGCTGCCCAAGACGCGCAGCGGCAAGATCATGCGGCGGATCCTGCGCAAGATCGCCGAGAACGACCATGCCAATCTGGGCGACACCTCGACGCTGGCCGACCCTTCGGTGGTCGATGCACTGGTGGAGGGCCGGCTGAACCGTTGATTCCGGTTTCTTCCTCGATGTCAGCTCCGGCCTCGACAGCTCGAGGCGCAACCGGTCCGGCACTGCCGGTACGCCTCAGTATCGATAGGCGAGGCACGATTTGTTGGCGTATTTGTCCTTGTAGCCGGAAATCTTGAGATATTCGTCGAACCAGATGCGCATGCAGGCACCGATCGGCACCGTCGCCTCGCCATAATTCGGATCGAAATAGGAAAAGTCGCCCATGGTCGAGGACATGGCGGCGCAGCCATGACCGCTCTCGTCCCGGCCATAGCTGACCATGAAATACCGGTGACGTGACTTGCTGATCGCTGCCTTCACCGCATCGGCGCCGTCGCTGTATTCACTGTCGTTGATGAGGCCGTAGCGCGAGAAAAAGCTCGCATCGAAATTCGGATCGCTCTTGATTCCCAGGGTCGCCGCCTTGGGACCGGCTGCCTTGTACATCGCGGTCTTGGCGACCAGCACATTGACGGCGCCCATGTTCGGTGCGCCCTTGGGGCCGGCCGGCAGCACCCAGCTGATGAAATCGGTCTTCTTTTCGCCGAGACCGCACTTGTTTCCGATGATCCAGTAAAGCGACATGGTGTGGCAGGTGCCGCCGACATAAAGGTCGGTCACATTGCCCGGCAGGTTCTGCTTGTCGCTGGTATAGCCGCCGCTGGTCCGGGCGCCCTTGATGCCGCCGAGGCTCTGGCTGAAATATTTGAAGCTGCCGCCAAGACTTTCGGCAAGATATGCCAGATCCGATGCTTTCGACATGTGACGTGTCCCCCTTGCGGCTGCCCGGTCGCGACCTGTTGATCTTGCGACATCGATCGTTGCAGCATCTCATCGAACAACGGAAATAACAAGACCGACAAAACCGCGACACTGGCGATCGGCGCAAGACGCGGCGACCTTTGAACTGCTCGACCTGCCAGTCACCCACGTCCTTGTCCGACCCCGACGCGAGGCCCGAAACATCGGCGCGCCGGCTAGCGGGCACGCACCGGCGCCAGCCAGCGTCCGACATTTTTTGCGAGGTGTTCGCAATACCGTTGCAAATGAGAATGACTCGCACTAGCCCGTGGGTCTCACAGAGTTGAAACCGGGGTCTCGATGTCCATCACCATGCCAGTCTCGCTGCGCCACTCGCTGCGCGCCGTCGCCACCGTGTCGGCGCTGTACGCCCCCGGCGTGGCCCTCGCCGCCGACGATGCCGCTGCCGCCGACCAGACCATCATCGTCAACGGCGAACGCGTGCCGGTGAACCCCTATGTCGACCCCGCCGCCCCCTACAAGGTCGACCGCTCGGCCTCGACCAGGTTCACCGAGCCGCTCGCCGACACGCCCAAGTCGATCACCGTCATCCCGCAGCAGGTCATCCAGGACCTCGGCGCGCAATCGTTTCGCGATCTCGTCCGCACCCAGCCCGGCATCACGCTCGGCACCGGCGAAGGTGGCAATGCCTTTGGCGATCGCATCTTCATCCGCGGCTTCGATGCCCGCAACGACGTCTATATCGACGGGCTGCGCGACCCCGGCGTCACCAGCCGCGAAGTCTTCGCCGTCGAACAGATCGAGATCGTCAAGGGTCCGTCGTCGACCTTCGGCGGCCGCGGCACCACCGGCGGCGCCGTCAGCCTGATCTCCAAGTCGCCGCTGCCCGCCAACCTGGCGAAGTTCGAGGCCACTGGCGGGACCGATGCCACGCGCCGCTTCACCGCCGACATCAACCGCAAGCTGGCGGACAACGTCCAGGTGCGCATCAACGGCCTGTGGCACGATGCCGATGTCGCCGGCCGCGACTATGTCTGGAGCCGGCGCTGGGGCGTCGCCGCGTCGCTGGCGGTGCAGCCGACCGCCAACCTCGACATCAATCTCGACTATTACCACCTGAGCACGGAGGGCATGGCCGATTGGGGCGTGCCCTTCGATGCGCGCAGCCAGCGGCCGTTCGACGTGCCGCGCGGCAATTTCTACGGTGTCCTCGGCCGCGATTTCCTCAAGGGCCGCGCCGATATCGGCACCGGCCGGCTGGTCTGGCGCGCCAGCGACAACATCAAGCTGTCGTCGCGCCTGCGCTATGGCAGCAACCTCAACAGCTATATCGCCTCCGCTCCCGAAGGCCCGGTGATCACCAACCCCGATCCGGCGCAATGGACGGTGCGCGCCAACCCCAAGAACCGCAACGCCACCAGCCAGACCTGGGCCAATGTAAACGACCTGACGATGGATTTCGATACCGGCGGCCTCCACCACACGCTCGTCGTCGGCACCGAACTCACGCGTGAGGCGATCAGCAACAAGCCCTTCGCCTTTGCCAGCTCCGAAACCGTCGGCGCCATCATCGTGCCGGCGCAGATCATCCTGCAGCCGATCTTCAACCCCAATCCGAACATTCCGTTCACCCAGTTCCCCACCTTGTCGGGCGCCCGCACCGATACCGAGATCTCGACCAAGGCGGTCTATATCCTCGACACCATCGACATCGGCGACACGCTGAAGCTGTCGGGCGGCCTGCGCTATGACGACTATACCGTCCGCAGCACGTCGTTCACCGCCGCCGGCGCCCGCACCGACCTCAGGAACGACAGCGACTTCCTCAACTGGAATGCCGGCCTCGTCTGGAAACCCGTGGCGCCGCTCAGCCTCTATGTCTCCGCCGCCACCTCGTCGAACCCCAGCGGTGAACAGAGCGACGGCAGCGGCATCAGCTATGGCGGCCTCGGGCCGCAGACCGCCAACCTCGATCCCGAACGCAACCGCAGCTATGAAGCCGGCGTGAAGTACCAGGCCGGTGAGGGCGGCCACCTGCTGCTGACCGCCGCCGTCTTCCGCACCGACAAGACCAACGCCCGGCTGACCGATCCGCTGACCGGCCTCCAGGTCCTCGCCGGCAACCAGCGCGTCACCGGCTTCGAAGTCGGCGCCCAGGGCAACCTCACCCCGCGCCTCAGCCTGTTCGGCGGCTATACCTATCTCGATGCCAAGGTGCGGCCGACCGTCAGCCCGCCCCAGGCCGGCGGCGTGTTCCCCAACATTCCCAAGCACAGCCTCGCCATGCTGGCGACCTGGCGGGTGTTCGATGCACTTACCATCGGCGGCCAGGCCAACTACAACTCCGAACGCTTCGGCGGCGCGGCCATCGCCGGCAGCGCCACGCTGCCCGCCTATTGGCGCTTCGACGCCACCGCGCGGGTCAAGCTGTCGGGCAAGGCCGAGCTCCAGCTCAACGTTCTCAACCTGACCAACAAGACCTATTACGACGCGATTTACCGCAGCGGCACGCCGTTCGCCTATGTCGCGCCGGGGCGGTCGGCGTTGCTGACGCTGCGCTACGCCTTGTAAGGTCGCCGGCGGCCGGGGCCTTGGCCCCGGACCCCTGTCGATCTAGGGTTCTGCATGCTGATCCATGTTCCTGCCGTGCTGTCGCCTGCCCAGGTCGCCGAGGCCCGCGCGGCGCTGCTCGGCACCGACTGGGGCGACGGCCGCGTCACCGCCGGGGCGCAGTCGGGCCTCGTCAAGCACAACGACCAGCTGGCGCGCGACAATCCCGTCGCGCGCGACTGGGGCAACCGCATCCTCGATGCGCTGGGCGCCGCGCCGCTGTTCGTGGCGGCGGCGCTGCCCCACCGCACCGTGCCGCCGCTGTTCAATCGCTACAACGGCGGCCAGCATTTCGGCACCCATGTCGACAATGCCATCCGCCCCGTCGCGGGCGTCAAGATCCGCACCGACCTGTCGGCAACGCTGTTCCTCGCCGATCCCGAGA
Organism: Sandarakinorhabdus sp. DWP1-3-1; assembly: GCF_049896705.1. Classification (NCBI taxonomy): domain Bacteria; kingdom Pseudomonadati; phylum Pseudomonadota; class Alphaproteobacteria; order Sphingomonadales; family Sphingosinicellaceae; genus Sandarakinorhabdus; species Sandarakinorhabdus sp. DWP1-3-1. The sequence continues at coordinate 31,333 of NZ_JAFCUV010000002.1, forward strand.
GCTACGACGGCGGCGAACTGATGATCGAGACGCCCTTCGGCGCGCAAGGCGTCAAGCTGCCCGCCGGCGACCTCGTGCTCTACCCCGCCTCATCGCTGCACCGCGTCGAACCGGTGACCCGCGGCACCAGGCTGGCAAGCTTCTTCTGGGTCCAGTCGATGATCCGCGACGATGCCGCCCGCACCATGCTCTTCGACCTCGACCAGTCGATCCAGGCGCTGGCCGCCACGCTCGGTGTCGATCACCCCGAAGTCGTCACCCTGTCCGGCCTCTACCACAACCTCATCCGCCGCTGGGCGGAGACCTGAAAAAGACTGTCACCCCGGCGTAGGCCGGGGCCCAGGCTTTACTCCCGCCGCGCCGCCATGAACCGCGGGTTCCGCAACAAGCCCGCCGACACCAGCGACACCAGCACCCCGACCGGAAAGATCTCGGTCAGCGTCGTCGGCAGCCGGTACAGCGGATCGGCGTAATTCGTCTTGAACGTCTCCATCTCGGCAACATAGCGCGCCAGCTCCGCACCGCTCACCCCCTTGGCCTTTTCCGCCGCCACCAGCGCCTCGGCATATTGCGCGCCGAAATCGACGCCGGTGGCCGCCAGCACCGCCTCCCAGCTGAGCGCATAGAGGATGCTGGCGACCGCGCTGATCGCCAGCCCCATGCCCAGCGCCGGCCAGAAGCCGATGACCCCGCCGCCGGCCAGGTCACGCTGCCGCTTGATACCGACGAAGACGAGGCTGAGCGCCACCAGCATCGCCGTATAGCCGACCAGCATGCCATAGGCGGGCGGCGGCCCGTCCGACGTGGCGACGCCGATGAAATAGGTCGGGACGGCGACGAGAATGCCGGCGATGACGCCGAAGACCAGGATGTTGCGCAGCATGGATGCCCCTTTCGCAGCGATGAACACCCATGACCAAGACAGGCAGCCGGGCCGGCGGCAATCGCCCGAAAGGGTGATTTCGGCACATTGGTACGAAAAACTAGGGCAGCATCCCAGTTCGCGCGCGCGGGCGATGGCCTCGGTCCGCCGCCGGGCGCCGAGCTTGTCATACAGATGCGCCAGATGCGTCTTCACCGTGTTCGGCGCGATCGCCAGCCGCCCGGCAATCTCCTTGTTCGATCGCCCGGCCGCGATCTCGCGCAGCACATCCAATTCGCGGGCGCTGATGCCGAGCGCCGCCTGCGCCGGCGGGTTGCCGGGGTCGGGGGCCGGGTGACGGCCGAACAGCCGCGCGCCGGCGAACAGCCCGAGCGCGAGGAACGCCACCGCCACCAGCAGCTGCGGCCAGGCGCCGGCATCGGCGCGGACCAGCCGCCGATATTCCAGCGCCTGCAGCCCCAGCGCCCCGCCGGCGATCACGCCGGCATAGATGACGACCCATTTCAGCACGGGGCCAAATCAAACATGATCGCGCGTGGCGAGAAAGCGATATTCCCACAGCCGCGTCGGCGTCTCCTTGTAGACCGCGTCGGCAAAGCAGGCGAAGCCGCAGCGCGCCGCCACCGCCTCAGACGCGACATTGCGCGGGTCGATCATCGCCACGGTCCGCGCGAACCGCCCGGCACCCCAGCCCAGCGCCGCCTGCACCGCCTCGGTCGCGAACCCCTGGCCCTGCGCCGCGATCGTCAGGCTCCAGCCGATTTCGGGATCGCCGCCGAACCCTGCCACCCCGGTGCGCTTGGCATCGAGATAGCCGATATCCCCGATGAACTCCCCCGTATCGCGCCGGCGCACGCACCAGAAGCCAAAGCCGAGCAGCGCCCAACTGCCGGCATAGCGCAGCAGCCGCGCCCAGCTGTCCTCGCGGCTATGCGGCGCGCCGCCGAGGAACGGCGTCACCCGCGCATCGCCCCATAGCGCCGCCATTTCGTCGAAATCGGCGACACCATGTGGTGCCAGGATCAACCGGTCGCTGGTGACGGTCTCGCTCATCCCGCAAGGCATAGAAGCGACGCTGCCGCCGTGCTAGCCCGGCCGGGATGACGGAACCCGAAATCCTCGACCGCTGGCTGCGCCCGCATGGCCTGGCGCTGGCCCCGGGCAGCGACTTCGCCCCGCTGTCGGGCGGCATCGCCAATCGCAACGACCGCATCGAGCTCGCCACCGGCCCCGCCGTGCTCCGCCGGCCGCCGCCGGGCGTGCTGGCGGCGGGGGCGAGCGACATGGCGCGCGAATGGCGGGTGCTGTCGGCGCTAACGCCGCATTTCGCCATCGTGCCGCGGGCGCTGGCCTTTTGCGATGACGCCGATGTGCTCGGCACGCCGTTCCTGGTGCTCGAATATCGCGCCGGGGTGGCTATCGGCGGGACGCTGCCCGCCGGTGCCGACGCCCGGCTTGTGGATGCGACGCTCGGCCAGATGATCGCGCTGCATGCGCTCGACCCCGCCGCCATCGGCCTCGGCGACCTCGGCCGGCCCGAAGGCTTCTACCCGCGGCAACTGGCGGGCTGGGCCAAGCGCGCCGCCGCGGTCTGGCCCGGCGGCCTGCCCGCGCCCGCCGCCGTGCTGCTCGCCGCGCTTGAAGGCACGCCGCCCCCCGACGGCGGCACCCCCGTGCTGCTCCACATGGACCTGAAGCCCGACAACCTGCTCGTCGACCCCGCCACCATGGCGCCGCGCGCGCTGATCGACTGGGACATGGCCACGCGTGGCCCGCGCGGCTTCGACCTCGCCGTGCTGCTGTCCTACTGGATCGAACCGGGTGACCCGGCCGCGGTCCACGCGCTGAACGCCGTGCCCTCGCTCACCCCCGGCTGGCCCGGCCGCGCCGAAATCGCGGCACGCTATCGCGCGCTCGGTGGCGCCGACCCCGGTCCGCTCGGCTGGCCGCTGGCGCTCGCCCGGCTGCGGCTGGCGGTCGCCTGGATGCAACTCTATCGCAAATGGCAGCGGGGCGAGATGGCGGGGGACCGCTATGCCGGGTTCGCAACGCTGGCACTGGCGATTCTCGACCAGGCCGCCGCCGAACTCGCAAAGGACTGCGCATGACCGATTTCTCCTTCCCGCCGGCCACCGTCGCGCTGGCGCAGCGCGTCCGGCAATTCGTCATCGACAAGGTCATTCCGTTCGAAAAGGACCCGCGCCTGACCCAGCACGGCCCGACCGACGCCCTGCGCGACGAGCTGGTGGCGCTGGCCAAGGCGGAAGGCTTGCTGACCCCGCAGGCGCCGGTGGAATTGGGCGGCATGGGCTTCGACCACGCCACCCAGGCCGTGGTGTTCGAGGCGGCGGGCTGGTCGACCCTCGGCCCGATCGCGATGAACTGCGCCGCACCCGACGAAGGCAACATGTACCTGCTCGGCCGCATCGCCCGGCCTGACCAGGTGGAGCAATTCCTCAGGCCCATGGTCGCCGGGGATCGGCGTTCGGTGTTCGCGATGACCGAGCCCGGCGGCGCCGGCAGCGACCCCTCGCAACTGCAGACGACCGCGGTGTTCAACGGCAACGACTATGAAATCTCCGGCCTCAAATGGCTGATCACCGGGGCGAACGGCGCCAAGACCTGGATCATCATGGCCCGCGTGCCGGAAAATCCGCACGGGCCATCGGGGCCGACGCTGTTCCTGTGCGAGGGCGACACGCCAGGCATCCATATCGAGCGCGTGATGGACTCGATGGACCGCAACTATGTCGAGGGCCACGCCGTGGTGCGCTTCGAAGGCTTGCGGCTCGGCCCGACGCAGGTACTGGGGGAGGTCGGCAGCGCGCTGCGCTATGCCCAGATGCGGCTGGCGCCGGCGCGGCTGACGCACTGCATGCGCTGGCTCGGCGCCGCCGCCCGCGTGCAGCATATAGCGCTCGAACACGCCCGCGTCCGCACCGCCTTCGGCAAGCCGCTGGTCGAGCACCAGGGCGTCAATTTCATGCTCGCCGACAATGAAATCGCCATGCACCAGTGCCGGCTCGCCATCCGCCAGGTCGCCTGGATGCTCGACAACGACACCCGCGCCCGCCACGAATCGAGCATCGTCAAATCCTTCGTGTCGGAAGAACTATTCAAGGTCGCCGACCGTTGCGTGCAGATCCTGGGCGGCATCGGCGTGACGGGCGAAACGGTGGTCGAAATGATCTTCCGCGACATGCGCGGTTTCCGCCTCTACGACGGCCCGACCGAAGTCCACAAATTCGCCATCGCAACGCAATTGCTGCGCACCGGGACGGCGTTCGCGAGCGCAACATGACGGTGGAATGGCGCGGCAAGTATCTGGAAGCCCACAAGTCCGGGACCTGGGAATATGCGTCGCGCATCGGCAACATGGGGGCGGCCGTCATCCTGGCGCTGACCGATGATGCCGAGATCGTGCTGGTCGAACAGCACCGCGTCCCGCTGGATGCCCGCACCATCGAACTGCCCGCCGGCCTCATCGGCGACACCGCCGACAATGACGATGCGACCACGACCGCGGCCCGCGAACTGGCCGAGGAAACCGGCTTCGAGGCGAAGCACTGGCAGGACATCGGCCTGTTCGCGACCTCCCCCGGCATGTCGAGCGAGACCTTCCAGCTCTACAAGGCCACCGGCCTGACCCGCACCGGCCCGGGCGGCGGGGTGGATGGGGAGAACATCGTCGTCCACGTCGTGGCGCTGGCCGGGCTGGCGGATTTCCTCGGCGAACAACGCGCCGCCGGCCGCATCATCGACTGCCGGCTGGTGGCAGCACTGGGCCTGATTTAGGGCCTGGCTTAATCCCTCCCCTAGACGGGGGAGGTGACTCGCGCGCCAGCGCGGCGGGTGGGGGCGGTCTGACGCGCCCGGCACGCGAACCACTGGTACGGCCAATGATAAGTGCACGTACGATTTAGTGTCAGCAGATGTGCATACGATTAGGCCGCGAAAATTGCATATACCACTCGTTGTCGTAGGGAATGCTCACCACGATAAAGGCGGGCGAGCAGTTTATCGACACCTCGCCAACACGATAATAGTTGACGGGCACGTACGTATTTATGTCATATTTCCAGTCGCGCTTTCCGTCAGACAAAATGTGCTTTATTCGTAGGTATCGCGGATTTTTGTTTTCGATCTGCGAGCCCGAGGTGCGGGAGCCTTGCTCGAAATGACTGTATTCTATAGCCGGCGGCCATGAGAAGTTCGGTAAGACTGTTCTATAGAACGGAAGAACTGCCATAAGGCCCGCTTGAAACAAGAACAGCATTTTTCCCACGGGTCGATGCTAACGAGCGGCAGTCGTCCTAGCAATCTAGTTGCCCAGACCGCCTGAGCCGTCGCGATCATGATCATTGCGGCCACGCAAGCACCACCCCCACCCGCCGCGCTGACGCGCGAGTCGCCTCCCCCCTCGAGGGGGAGGTAGACAGCACGCCTTCCCCACGCCACCGTCACCGCATGACGAGCATCTTCGATTTCCCCGCCGCCATTCTCGACCACGCAGCGACTCGCCCCGATCACACCGCCGTCATCTGCGGCGACCACCGGCTCAGCTACCGGGACTTCGTCGCCCGCGCCGAAGCCGCCGCCGCCACGCTCCACGCCCACGGCACCCGACCCGGCGATGCCGTCGCCATCATCGCTGCCTCGTCGGTCGATTACGCCGTCATGTGGCAGGCGATCCTGCGCCTGCGCGCCACCGTCGCGCCGATGGCGCCGAGCTCCACGCCCGCGCAGATCGCCGCGATGGTCGCCGATTCAGGCACCCGGCTGGTGTTTGTCGATGCCGCCAACCGCGCCGCCTTCGCCGATGTGCTTACCGGCCAGACGCTGGTCGACCTCGACAATCTCGACGCCTGGATCGACCATGGCACCATCGCCCCGCCGCTGCCGCCGCTCGACCCCGGATCCGCCTTCAACATCATCTATTCGTCCGGCACGACGGGGACCCCCAAGGGCATCGTCCAGTCCGCCGACATGCGCGCCCGCCACATCACCGGCGGCAAGGCGCTCGGCTACAGCGGCGACAGCGTCACGCTGCTCTCGACGCCGCTTTATTCCAATACCACGCTGGTCAGCTTCATCCCCACCCTCGCCTGGGGGGGCACCGTCGTGCTGCAGCCAAAATTCCACGCCGGCGACTGGCTGCGCCTGGCCGAAACCCACGCCGCCACCCACACGATGCTGGTCCCCGTCCAGTACCGCCGCGTCCTCGCCGAACCGGCCTTCGACGACCACAGCCTGTCGTTCGTGATGAAGTTCTGCACCTCGGCACCGTTCCCCGGCGAATTGAAGGCCGAGGTGCTGCGCCGCATGCCCGGCGGCCTCATCGAATTCTACGGCATGACCGAAGGCGGCGTCGGCTTCATGCTCGTCGCCCATGAATTCCCCGACAAGCTGCACACCGTCGGCCGCCCCAACGACGGCCATGCCGTGCGCATCATCGATGAGGACGGCAACGACGTGCCGCCGGGAACGCCAGGCGAAATCGTCGGCCAGTCGCCCGCCACGATGAACGGCTATCGCAACCGGCCGGACCTGACCGACAAGGCGTACTGGACCGCGCCCGACGGCTCGAAATGGCTGCGCACCGGCGACATCGGCCGCATCGACGAGGACGGATTCCTGACCCTGATGGACCGCGCCAAGGACATGATCATCTCGGGCGGCTTCAACATCTACCCGAGTGATATCGAGGCGGTGCTGCTCGGCCTGCCCGGCGTGCGCGAAGCCGCCGTCGTTGGCGTCGCGTCGGACCGCTGGGGCGAAACGCCGGTCGCATTCGTGGTCGCGCCGGGCGTCGATGCCGCAGCGCTGAAGGCCGCCGCCAACGCCGGTCTCGGCAAGACCCAGCGCCTCGCCGACCTGGTCCTCATCGACGAGCTGCCGCGCAGCCACATCGGCAAGGTGCTCAAGCGCGAACTGCGCGATGGGTTCGCGGGGCGGGTGGACTGACCTCTCTGCTCCCTCCCCACCCTATGTTCGCTTCGCTAGCATGGGGGGAGGGAGCAGAAAGAACCCCGCCCAGCAGATCTCTTGACTGATCATTCAAGTCGCGAAATACTTGATCGCTCACTCAAGAGAAATCGCACCGAAAATCCCATGTCAGCCCCCATTCCCAACACCCCCGACCGCATCGTCCACGCCGCCATGAAGCTGTTCAGCGAGAAGGGTTACGGCTCCACCAGCGTCGCCGACATCCTGCGCGCCGCAGACGCCAACAGCGGCAGCCTCTACCACGCCTTTCCGACCAAGCAGGACGTGCTGATCGCCGTCCTCCAGCGCTACCACGAGGGCATCGCGCCGATGCTGCTGGCGCCCGCCTGGGACGGCGTCACCGATCCGATCGAGCGTGTCTTCGCGCTGCTCGGCCATTATCGCGGGCTGCTGCAGATCACCGATTGCACCTATGGCTGCCCGATCGGCAGCCTGGCGCTGGAAATCCACGAGCCCGATCCGGCGGTGCGCGAACTGCTGGCGGCCAATTTCGACGCCTGGGTGCTCGCCGTGGAGGCCTGTCTCGACGCCGCCGGCCCCCGTTTGCCCGCCGATGTCGACCGCCGGGCGCTGGCGCAACTGGTGCTGAGCGTCATGGAAGGCGGCGTCATGCAGGCGCGCACCCACCGCAGTCTCGACAGTTTCGACGCCGGAGTCGCCGCGCTGCGCGATTATTTCGGCCGGTTGCAGGCGGCAGCGCCGGGGAAAACGCCATGATCCCGCTCATCGCGCTGCTGCTCGCTGCCGCAAATCCGGCCCCGAATCCGGCCGTCAGCGACACCAGTTTCGTCGCTCCCGACGGCGCGCGCACGCTGCAGCAGTCGATCGTCATCGACGCGCCCGTCCCGGTGCTGTGGAAAGCCTTCACCGACGCCACCGAATTCCAGCGCTGGAGTGCCCCCGTCGCCGCCATCGACCTCAAGACCGGCGGCAGCCTCGAGGCCACATACGACGACAAGCACGCCATCGGCGACCCGGACAACATCCGCCACCGCATCGTCACCTATCTGCCGAACCGCCTGATCGTCTTCCAGAACACCAATGCCCCCGCCGGCCTGCCGGGGCGAGAGCTGTTCAAGCAGGTCGTCGCGGTGCTGGAGTATGAGCCGCTGGGCCCGAACCGCACCAAGGTCACCCTGTCGCAGACCGGTTGGGGCCCTGATCCGGCGTCCGACACGCTGTATCGCTTCTTCCAGAGCGGCAATGCCGCGTCGCTGGCGAAGATGAAACGCGTCTACGAGGCGATGCGGGCCCCCGCCGGTCGCTGAGACGGGCCCCGCGTCGCCACAATCTCGACTCCCGCTGGCACGCCGTGCGCAGTTGCGCTAACCGGCACCTGCAACAAGACAGGCGCCACCGATGCCGAACAAGCTCTATCCCGATGCCGCAGCCGCGCTGGCCGACGTCGTTTTCGACGGCATGACGATCATGTCGGGCGGGTTCGGCCTGTGCGGGATCCCCGAAAAGCTGATCGCCGCGCTGAAGGACACCGGCACCACCGGCATCACCGCCATCTCGAACAACGCCGGCGTCGATGGTTTCGGGCTTGGCGTGCTGCTCGGCACCCGCCAGATCGCCCGCATGATCAGCTCCTATGTCGGTGAGAACAAGGAGTTCGAGCGGCAATATCTCGCCGGCGAGCTGCTGCTGGAGTTCAATCCGCAGGGCACGCTCGCCGAACGCATCCGCGCCGGCGGCGCCGGCATCCCGGGTTTCTATACGAAAACCGGCGTCGGCACGCTCGTTGCAGAAGGCAAGGAGCACAAGGATTTCGCCGGCGAAACCTACATCATGGAGACGGGACTCGTCGCCGACGTGTCACTGGTGAAGGCCTGGAAGGCCGATCCCTACGGCAATCTCGTCTATCGGAAGACCGCGCGGAACTTCAATCCGATGATGGCCACCGCCGGAAAGGTCACCATTGCCGAGGTCGAAGAGCTGGTCGGCCCCGGTGAACTCGACCCTGATCACGTCCACACCCCCGGCATCTTCGTGCAACGGCTGATCGTCGGCACCGACTATGAGAAACGTATCGAGCAGCGCACCGTACGGGTCCGCGAGCCGGCATGACGCCGCGGCTGCCGGCCCTGTTGTCGACCATGCTGCTGCTCGCCGGCTGCGCGACGTCGCCTGCGCCGGTCGCCGTTGCCACGCCGCCGGCCCCGTCACAGGGCTCGCTCTACGCCACCACCTGGACCTATGGCAGCGCCGAAGCGGTCGCGCTCGGCCACCAGGCCTATGCGGCGCTGACCGGCTATGTCACCGCGCGCCTGCCGGCCCTGCAGGGTTCGGCGCCGTTCGAGAGCGCCCTCGTCACCGGCACCGATGCCAGCGGCCAGCCGCAGCGCGCGCCGTGCACCGCCGCCACCCGCGCCCGGCCCGCGGTCGTGCTCGACATCGACGAAACCGCGCTGCTCAACACCGGCGCGCAGTACCATGCCGCCCTCGGCCACCCCTATGACGAGGCCGAATGGGCGCAATGGCTCGACGATCGGGCCGCCCGGCCCATCGCCGTGCCCGGTGCCGTCGCCGCCATGGCCGCGCTGCGCCGGCTCGGCGTCACGCCGATCTGGATCAGCAACGCCACCAACGCCCGCCAGGCCGTCGTGGCCGAGGCACTGGCGGTTGCCGGGCTCGGTGCTGCCGCACCGCTCGACACGCTGTACCTGCGCGGCGACGTGGCGCCGGGGTCGAGCAAGCAGCCGCGCCGGCTGAAAGCGGCCGAGACATACTGCATCGTCGCCATGGTCGGCGACCAGGCCGGGGACTTCACCGACTTCATCGACGGTGCGAAACGCCCCCTGCCCGACCGCCGCGGCGCCGCCGACGGTGCCTTTGCCGCGCTGTGGGGGCAGGGCTGGTTCATGCTGCCCAACCCCGTCTATGGCGCCTGGAACACCCCGGAAGCGACGCTGGACACTGCCATTCCGCCGGCGCTGCGCTGGCAACCGAAGTGAAGGACTGATCGATGGCCTGGAATCGCGACGAACAGGCGGCCCGCGCCGCCCGCGAACTGCACGACGGCTACTACGTCAACCTCGGCATCGGCATGCCGACGCTGGTCGCCAACCATATCGCGCCCGGCATCGACATCACGCTGCAGTCCGAAAACGGCATGCTCGGCATGGGGCCGTTTCCCTATGAGGACGAGATCGACGCCGACCTGATCAACGCCGGCAAGCAGACCATCACCGAGCTGCGCCGATCGAGTTATTTCAGCAGTGCCGACAGCTTCGCGATGATCCGCGGCGGGCACATCGACCTCAGCATATTGGGCGCCATGGAAGTCGCCGAAAACGGCGATCTCGCCAACTGGATGATCCCGGGCAAGATGGTCAAGGGCATGGGCGGCGCCATGGATCTCGTCGCCGGCGTCAAGCGCATCATCGTATTGATGGAGCACAACTCCAAGGCTGGCGAGGCCAAGTTCAAGCATGAATGCAGCCTGCCGCTGACCGGCAAGGAGGTCGTCGACATGGTCATCAGCGACCTGTGCGTGCTCGAACGACCCGCCAGGGGCGAGGCGTTCCGCCTCGTCGAGCTGGCGCCGGGCGTCACGCTCGACGAATTGCGTGCCAAGACCGAAGGCAATTTCACCGCCTGAACGCGACAACACCCCCGCGCCGGGGCGCGAGGGTGTTGCAATCTGCGAGGGCCGGGGCGGCAGAACCACCCCGGTCGCTGCATCAAAAGCGGAAGTTCAGGCCCGCCGTCACGGCATTGCGGGTGTACTTCAGCTCGGCCTGGTTGGCGCCGAGATCGGCGGCCAGGGCCGGCAGATTGTCGGTGCCGAAGCGCGAATAGGCATATTCGATACGCGCCGACACGTTGCGCGCCACCAGCTGCTCGTAACCGACGCCGACCTGGAAGCCGTCGCGGTCTTCGCTGATGTCGGTATTGGCGTCACGGATGGTGAAGCGGGCGTTCGAATAACCACCGCGGACGTAGACCAGGCCATCCGGGTTCACCAGATAACCGAGGCGCGCGGTGGCCGAGATGGTGCGGCCCTGCTTCAATTCGAGGCTGTTGAAGCCATCGAGCGGGGTGGTGCCGGTGCGGCCGGTCAACGCCACTTCGGCACCAAGCACGGTCGTCGGGCTGAGGCGGAAGTCATAACCGATCTGGCCGCCATAGGCGAAGCCGTCCTTGTTCTGGCGGCTTTCGAAGGTGCCGGCGCTGTCGGTGACATCGAGGGTCTGGCGATCCTGCTGCCAGCCGCCCTGGACACCGACGAATGGGCCGTTGAAGGACTCGGGCGTGCCCTGGGCGAGGGCCGGGGCGGCAACTGCAAGGGCCGCCAACGCAAAAACTGACTTGAACATAAACTCTCCAAAACGTGCCGCCGACCGGGAGGGCGATGGTCGGGACGCGGGAGTTAGGTGTCCAACTCCCCCGCCGCAACCATGCGGATCGACATGGCTGCTATGTCGCAGCATGGCTGCATGGCCGCTGAACCAATCGCGGTGGAATTGCGGCGAATGTTGAAATTGCAGCCATTATTCGGCCACTGTCTTACGCTTGCGTTACACTACGGCGTGCCATTCCCAGCGCCAGACGGGGCCCTCGTCGGGGTCGATGACATCGCCGGCATGAACAAAGCCGTTGCGCGCCAGCGCCCGGTTGGAGGCGTTCGGCGCCGGCAGGGTCAGGGCCGTTACCGACGTGGCGCCGGCGGCGGTGGCGATCGCCAGCAGCGCGCCGACCATGGCTGTCGCGACGCCGGTGCCCTCGGCCCGCGCAAAGGTCATGTAGCCGATCTCGGGTGGGCTGTCGGGCAGCGCCTTGAACCCGCAGCAGCCGACGGCGACGCCGTCCCGCCAGGCCATGTAGTTGCCCCAGACCGGCGGCCGCGCCACCTGCCGCATCACGGCCAGCCCTTCGGCCAGCATTTCGGCGGTTTCGGCATCCAGCGCCGGCACCACGCCGGCAACCACCCCCGCCAGCGGCTGATCGGGCGGGATCGGCTGGAGGACGAAGCTCACGCCGCCTTTTTCAGATGCCGCCGGCCGAGCAATTCGGCGATCTGCACGGCGTTGAGCGCCGCGCCTTTCCGCAGATTGTCCGATACGCACCACAGCACCAGGCCATTGGCGACGGTCGGGTCCTTGCGGACGCGGCTGACATAGGTCGCATATTCGCCGACGCATTCGATCGGCGTGATGTAGCCACCGTCCTCGCGCTTGTCGAAAAGCATGATGCCGGGCGATTCGCGCAGGATGGCCTGGGCTTCCTTGACCGAAATCGGGCGCTCGAACTCGATGTTGATCGCTTCCGAATGGCCGACGAACACCGGCACGCGGACGCAGGTGGCGGTAACCAGGATGCCCGGATCGAGGATCTTGTTGGTCTCCTGCGCCATCTTCAGCTCTTCCTTGGTATACCCGTCGTAATCGGTCTCGGGGCCGACGAAGCTGTCGATATGCGGGATGACGTTGAAGGCGATCTGCTTGGTAAATTTCTTGGCCTCGCTCGAATCGCCGACGAAGATGCCGCGCGACTGCTCGAACAGCTCGTCCATGCCCTCCTTGCCGGCGCCCGACACCGACTGGTAGGTCGAAACAACAACGCGGGTGATGCCGGCGGCGTCGTGCAACGGCTTCAGAGCGACGACCATCTGCGCCGTCGAGCAATTGGGGTTGGCGATGATGTTGCGCTTGGCGTAACCGTCGATGGCCTCTGGATTCACCTCGGGCACGATCAGCGGCACATCGGCGTCCATGCGGAACAGGCTGCTGTTGTCGATGACGGTGCAGCCGGCGGCGGCGGCCCTGGGCGCATAGGTGCGGGCGGGGCCCGATCCGGCAGCGAACAGCGCGATGTCCCAGCCCGAAAAATCGAAATGCTCGATGTTCTGGACCTTCAGCTCGCGCCCGGTGTCGCCGAAATCGATGATATCACCGGTCGAACGCGGGGATGCCACCGCGGCGATGTCGTCCAGCGGAAACTGGCGCTCGGCCAGGATATTCAGCATTTCACGCCCGACATTGCCGGTCGCGCCGACGACGACGACTTTGTAACCCATTGCACTCTCCCAGAGACAGCGGCCCCTAGACCTGTGCAGCGGCGTTTTCAAGTTTGAGACGGCGGGACAGGATTGCGGTGACGGCAAGGTCGGCCGTCACGTTGCCCAAGGTGCGGAAGATGTCGGGCAGCAGCTCCACCGCCAGCAGCAGCGGCAGCGCGGCGACGGGCACGCCCATGGCGTTGGCGATCGGCACGGTGGCGGCGAGGAAGGTGATCGACCCGGGCAGGCCGCCGGTGCTGACCGCGGCCGCCAGCGCCGCCAGCACACCCGCCGCCAGCGCCAGCGGACCCGGCGCGATACCGTTGAGATGGCCGACGTACAGGACCACCGCAATATTGGCGCAAGGCGAGGTGATGCGGAAGATCGACACCGCCAGCGGCAGCACCACCCGGCTGACGCTTTCGGGCAGGCCGAGCTGTTCGGCGCCTTCATAGATCGCCGGCAGCGACGCGATCGACGATTGCGTGCTGACCGCCACCGCCTGCGCCGGCAGCACCGCCCGGGCAAAGCGCACCACGCCGCCCCCGAAGAACGCCATCAGCACATAGACGACGAGGATCAGCGACACCTGGGCAATGACCAGCACGACGACATAATGGGCGAGCACGCCGAACGCTGCGAGCCCGGCCTTGAGGCCGACCGCCATCGCCAGCGCAAACACGCCGACGGGGCCGAGGACGAAGATCCAGCCGACCAGCACCAGCATGGCGTCCTTCAGGCTTTCGAAGAACAGAATCAGTGGCGCCTGTTGCCGCTCCGGCAGCCGACCCGAAGCGAGCGCGAACGCCGACACGAAGACGACGACCGGCAGCATGTCGCCGGCCGCAAGCGATTTGAACACGTTCGATGGCACCAGCGACAACAGCCAGTCGCCGACGTTGATCGGGCCGACGGTTGCCGCCGTGCCCGGCGCCGTCCCGGTCAGCGCTGCCGCCGCCTGCGCCGGTGCCGGCCAGACACTGAGCAATTGCGGCACGAACAGGATCGCCCAGACCGCGCTGACCAGCAGCAGCACGAGAAAGCTGAGCAGCGCCGCGCCGGCCACCTTGCCGCCGCCGGCGGTGCCGACCGATTCGGCGATGCCGGTGAACAACAGCCCGGCGATCAGCGGGATGATCGTCATCTGCAGCGCCTGCAGCCACAGGTTGCCGACGGGCTCGGCAATCGCCAGCGCCGCTGCCGAAACCCCGGGACCCCCGAGCATCGGCACGATGGCGCCCGCCGCCAGCCCGGCCAGCAGCGCCAGGAAGATGCGGGTGGCCAGGTTCACCGGCGGGCCCCGCCCGATGCCGGTATGGCACCTGCTAAAGCCGGCAGCGCGATCGTCCCCATCGAGACATAGAATTTCGCCAGGTCGTCGACACCGATGCCCGGCACCCGGCGCACCCGGTCGACCGCGACAAAGACCAGCGCGCCGCCGACCGGCACCGGTGCCGTCGGCAGCAGCACCAGATGGCGCGGGCCGTCGCCGATATCGAAGACCTGCGGCGCCGCCAGCAGCGCCAGCACCTCGGTATCATCGCCGAAGCGCACCGAAACCGGCGCCATCCCCTGCAGTTCGCCACCCGCGGCGCCGCCGATCATGCGCACCATCTGCGCCAACGGGCGATAAAAGCCGCCGAGCACCGGGATCCGACCCATCAGGCTGTCGAGCCCGCCCTCGAGCCGGGCCCGCGCCTGGGTCTGCACAAGCAGGCCGAGCGCCCAGACGAACAGCGCGGCGATGCCGAGGCCCGCCAGGAACGCCAACTCGGGGCTTTGCGTCACCAGCATGCCGCCCCGCGCCAGCGCGGCGCCGACCAGCGTGCCCGGCCCCAACGCGGCGACGACATAGCCCGACAGCCACTGCAGGATGACGATGGTCAGCAGCACCGGCGCCAGAAACACCAGCCCGGTGACGAACGGCCCGGCGACGCGGCGCAGCATCTATTTCAGGTGCGTGAGGATGGCGTCGCCCATCGCTGCGGTGGTCAGCGCGCCGCCGATGTCGGACGTGCGTGCGCCGGCATCCAGCGCCGCCTCGACCGCCGCCTCGACCGCCGCGGCAAGGTCCGCCCTGCCCAGGCTGTGGCGCAGCGCCATGGCGAGGCTGAGGATCGACGCACACGGGTTGGCGACGCCGCGCCCGGCGATATCGGGGGCGCTGCCGTGGATCGGCTCATACAGCCCCGGCCGCCCCGGCTCGCCGATCGCCGCCGAGGGCAGCATGCCGAGGGACCCGGTCAGCATCGCCGCCTCGTCCGACAGCATGTCGCCGAACAGGTTATCGGTCAGGATCACGTCGAACTGCTTGGGGTTCTTGACCAATTGCATCGCCATATTGTCGGCAAGCATGTGCGTCAGCTTGATGTCGGGATATTCGGCGTCGCGCAGCGCCTGCACATCCTCGCGCCACATCAGCCCGGCCTCCATGACATTGCCCTTCTCGGCCGACACGACCTCGCCCTTGCGCCCGCGGGCGAGGTCGAAGGCGATGCGGGCGACGCGCTGGATCTCGCTCGTCGTATAGACATGGGTGTTGACGCCGCGGCGCTGGCCGTCGGGCAGGGTCTCGACACCGCGCGGCTCCCCGAAATAGACGCCGCCGGTTAGCTCGCGGACGAACAATATGTCGAGGCCGTCGACATAGATGCGCTTCAGTGTCGACGCATCGGCCAGCGCCGCAAAACAGCGCGCCGGGCGCAGGTTGGCAAAGACGTTCATGCCGGCACGCAGCGCGAGCAGCCCGGCTTCGGGCCGCTTGTCATAGGACTGGCCGGCCCATTGCGGGCCACCGACGGCGCCCATCAGCACGGCATCGGCAGCCTTGGCCGCCGCCAGCGTCTCCTCGGTCAACGGCACGCCATCGGCATCGATCGCCGCACCGCCGAAGCGCGCCTCGGTGATGGCGAGGTCGAGCCCGCCGGCGATCAATCGCCCGGCAACGCGCTTGGCGACGGCCGTGACTTCGGGGCCGATGCCGTCACCGGGGAGCAGCAGGAGAGTCTTGGTCATCGGGATCTTTCGTGAGGTCAGGCGGCGCGGGCGGCGGCGTCGGCAATCCAGGGCCGTTCGGCGGAAAGCCGGCTCTCATGGGCGGCGATATCGCCGTCCATCGCCACCGTCAGCCCGATTTCATCGAGGCCGTTGACGAGGCAATGCTTGCGGAACGGATCGATCGGGAAGCTGAAGCGATCCTGGAACGGCGTGGTCACCACCTGGTTCTCGAGGTCGACGGTGATCGGGTCGGTGTCCGCCACCGCCATCAACCGGTCGATCTGGTCCTGCGGCAGCACGACCAGCAACATGCCGTTCTTGAAGGCATTGCCCGAAAAGATATCGGCGAACGACGGCGCGATGACGGTGCGGATGCCCATGTCGGCGAGCGCCCAGGGCGCATGCTCGCGGCTCGACCCGCAGCCGAAATTGTCGCCGGCGATGAGGATCGGCGCGCCCTTGTTGCGATCGGTATCGAAGATATTGTCGGGGTTCTCGCGCAGCGCGCAGAACGCCGATTTGCCAAGGCCGGTGCGGGTGATGGTCTTCAGGAACCGCGCCGGGATGATGACGTCGGTATCGACATTTTCCACCCCGAACGGGATGGCGGTGCCGGTAAGCGTCTTGAAGGCCTGCACGAAACTTCGCCCCTCGGGTGATGGTCGGATGATGGTCCATGCCAGAAGCGGCAGGCCAAATCCATGGGGCGCGCGCCCGGCGCTATTTCGCCGTCAGGCCCGGCTGCGGCTGCCAGGCAAAGCCGTCACCCGCGACGACGACACGGCCGAACCCGGGATATGGGAAATGCGGGGAGAAAATCAGCTCTTCATCCCTTGCCTCGGCAGCCAGCACCGACCGGCGCCGTTCGGCGCCCTGCTTGCGGTCGCGGTCATAGCCCATCGCCCAATCGGGCTTGCCCAACGAAACGACATAGCTGTGCGCCATGTCGCCGATGGCGAGCACCGACTGGCCGCCCGAACTGATGCGATAGCCGCTGTGGCCCGGCGTGTGGCCGCTGAGATCGACCGAGGCAACGCCCGGCAGCACGGCGGCCCCGGCGACAAAGGTTTTCACCCGGGGCGCGATGCCGGCCACCAGCTTGGCGTTGGCCGGCGCCGCCTGGATCGCGGTCCACTCATCGGCAGCCATGCGCACCGTCGCCCTTGGATACACCGGCTTGCCATCGGCATCGATCAGCCCGCCGACATGGTCGCCATGGCCATGGCTGATCAGGATGTCGGTCACCGCCGCCGGCGCCACGCCGGCCCTGGCCAGGCTGTCGAGCATGATGCCGTGCGGGGCGCCATAGCCGGTATCGACCAGCACGACATGGCCCGGCATCCGCACCAGCAGCGTGTTGACCGACAGGCTGATCTGCCCCGGCGCCGCGCCGGCGGCGGCGAGCACCGCCTCCACGGCTTCTGGGCCCGTTTCGACGCCGAAGACTTTCGCATCATTGGGCGCATTGGCGGCGGCATCGCGCAGCGCCGTCAGCCGCAGCTTGCCCAGCCGCATGTCGGTCGCCGCCGGCGTCACCACCACCGGGCCGAGCTGCGCGCTGGCGGCAACGCTCGACAGCAGGGCAGCGGCAGCAAGGATAATCGGGCGCATGGCGGACTTTCTTTGGCGGACCGCCGCTGTTATTTCGCGCCCGGCACGGCCTGGCAAGCGCAACCTTGCCCTCGCCGCCTCCGGTTGCGCCTGCTAAGTCGCGTGCATGAGCAAGCAGCATCTCTATCTCGTCGACGGCTCGGGCTATATCTTCCGCGCCTATCACCGCCTGCCGCCGCTGACCGACCCGCAGGGCACCCCGGTTGGCGCCGTCTATGGCTTCACCGCCATGCTGTGGAAACTGATCACCGAGCTCGCCAATGCCGAGGCGCCGACGCATCTCGCGGTGATCCTCGACGCCGGCAGCCACACGTTTCGCAACGACATGTACGTCCAGTACAAGGCGCACCGCCCGCCGCCGCCCGAGGACCTGGTGCCGCAATTCCCGCTGATCCGCGACGCCGTGCGCGCCTTCAGCGTGCCGTGCATCGAGCAGGATGGCGTGGAGGCCGACGACATCATCGCCAGCTATGCCTGTGCCGCGCTGCGCGCCGATTTCAACGTCACCATCGTCAGTTCCGACAAGGACCTGATGCAGCTGATCCAGCCGGGCATCGATTGCCTCGACACGATGAAGAACCAGCGCATCGACCGCGCCGAGGTCATCGAGAAATTCGGCGTGCCCCCCGAACAGGTCGGCGACGTGCTGGCGCTGATGGGCGACACCGCCGACAATATCCCGGGCGTGCGCGGGGTCGGGCCCAAGACCGCGGCGGAGCTGATCGTCGCCTATGGCAGCGTCGAAGGCGTCATCGCCAATCTCGACGCCATCAAGAAGCCCAAGCTGCGCGAGACGCTCGCCGCCTCGATCGACGATGCCCGGCTCAGCCGCGAGCTCGTCCGGCTGAAGGACGACATTCCGCTTGCCGAGCCGCTGGACGCGCTGACCCTGCGCCACCCGCCGCAGGAGCCGCTGGCGAAGTTCCTCGCCAAGCACGGCTTTCGCGGCATGCTGTCGAAGCTTGGCCGCGAGGCGGAAGCGGCCAACGCCATGCCGCAGCCGGTCGCCAATGACGCCAAGCCCTTCGTCCATGCCGATTATGAAACCGTCACCACCCTCGACCGGCTCGACTGGTGGATCGCCGAAGCGACGCGGCTGGGGGCCGTCGCGCTCGATACCGAGACCACCGGCATCGACCAGTGCCGCGCCGACCTGATCGGCATCAGCCTGGCGACCGGTGCCGGCAGGGCCTGCTACATCCCGCTGCGCCACCAGTCGGGCGAAGGCCTGCTCGCCGAACGCGTGCCCCAGCTGGACGAGGCCGAGGTCATCGCCCGATTGAACCCGCTGTTCGCCGATCCAGCGGTGCTGAAGATCGGCCAGAACCTCAAATACGACCTGATCGTGCTGCGCCGCCACGGTGTGCCGGTGCTGGCGCCATATGACGACACGATGCTGCTCAGCTATGCGCTCGATGCCGGGCGCTGGAACCATGGCATGGATGACCTGTCGACGCGCCACCTCGGGCACACGCCGATCGCCTTCAAGGACGTCACCGGCGGCGCCAAGGGCAAATGGGATTTCGCCCAGGTCGACCTGCGCAAGGCGACCGACTATGCCGCCGAGGATGCCGACGTCACCTTTCGTCTGCACTGCTGTTTCCGCGACCGGCTGTGGCGTGAACAGGCGACGACCATCTACGAAACCGTCGACCGCCCGGTGCTGCCGGTCATCGCCGACATGGAGCTCGCCGGCATCCGCGTCGACCGCGGTGCTCTGGTCGACCTTTCGGCGGCTTACGAGATCGAGATCGCCCGCCTGGAGGGCGAGATTCACACCATCGCCGGCGGCCCCTTCACCATCGGCAGCCCCAAGCAGCTGGGCGAGGTGCTGTTCGAGCGCATGGGACTGAAATCCGGCAAGAAGTCATCGAAGACCGGCGCCTGGACCACCGATGTCACCGAACTCGAGCGCCTCGCCGGCGAAGGCGCCGAGATCGCCACGAAAGTCCTCGACTGGCGCCAGCATTCGAAGCTGAAATCGACCTATACCGACGCCCTGCAGGCGCAGATCAACCCCAGGACCGACCGCGTCCACACCAACTATGCGCTGGCGGCGACCAGCACCGGCCGGCTGTCGTCGAACGATCCCAATCTCCAGAATATCCCGATCCGCACCGAGCTCGGCCGCCGCATCCGCCATGCGTTCGTGGCGGCGCCCGGCCATGTCCTGATGGCCGCCGACTATAACCAGATCGAGCTGCGGCTGGTCGCCCACATCGCCGACGTGCCCGAACTGAAGCAGGTCTATTCCGAAGGCGGCGATGTCCATGCGCTGACTGCCCAGGAGGTGTTCGGCGAGGTCACCCGCGACACCCGGGCCCGCGCCAAGACCATCAACTTCTCGATCATCTACGGCATCTCGGCGTTCGGCCTCGCCCAGCGGCTCGGCATCGATCGCGGCGAGGCGGCACGCTACATCGACCTGTATTTCAGCCGCTTCCCGGGCATTCGCAATTATATGGCGGAAACCATCATGGCAGCGAAAGACGAGGGCTTTGTCACCACCCTGTTCGGCCGCAAGGCGCACGTGCCGCTGATCTTTTCCAAGAATCAGGGCGAGCGCCAGTTCGCGGAGCGCGCCGCGGTCAACGCCCGCGTCCAGGGCACCGCCGCCGACATCATCAAGCGCGCCATGGCGCGGATGCCGGGCGCTCTGTCCGACGCCGGGCTGCACGGCACCAGGATGCTGCTCCAGGTCCATGACGAACTGGTGTTCGAGGTGCCGGAAGGCGATGTCCAAGCAGCCATGCCGGTCATCCGCGATACCATGGCCGATGCACATCGGCCGCTGGTGCATCTGTCGGTGCCGCTCGGCGTCGAGATCGGCCATGGCCCGAGCTGGGGCGAGGCGCATTAGGGAGCCGTCCACCGCTTAACGCGTTGACACGGCATGACAGAGCCAACCCCCACCCCCGCCCCGCTGGCACCCGATTCCGGCATGAAGCGCGACGATTTCCGGCCCCTCGGCAGCCCGCATGCCGGGATCGCGCCCGGGCAGCTCGACGAGGCTGCGGTGCTCGATGCCACCGAAGATGCCGCCGGCGAGCCGATACCGCCTGCGGATGTCATGCGGGATCGCGGGCTGGGTGTTGCAGCGACTCCCGATATGCCCAAGGCCAGCCACGACACGACCGATGACGGGAAGATTCACGAATGAGCGATCAGCCAGCCAACCCTGCCGAAAAGGACCCCGCCGACTGGTCGACGGGGGATGAGGCGATGACCGGCCCGCAAGCGTCCTATCTGCGCACGCTTTGCCAGGAGGCCGGCGAAGACTTTGACGAAACGCTGAGCAAGGCGGCTGCCAGCCAGCGTATCGACGAGCTGCAAAAGCGGACCGGCCGCGGGATCGACCATTAGGCGGCTGCGATCCTGACGACCCGCGGGCGCTGGCGGCGCATCGCTGTGCCGACAAGGCCGAAGCCGCCGATCAGCAGTGCCCAGCTCTGCGGCTCGGGCACCGACGCGATGAAGTTGACCTGAAAGCCTGCAAGGCTGTAGCCATCCCCGGCCCGGACACCCGGTTTGGTGCTGGCCAACTGGCTCGGATTGGGCTTGGCGTAGATGCCATTCAACGCGGTGAAATCGACTGCACCCGGCGCCATATTGGAGCGGGTCCCGTTCTTCCCGGTCAGGCCGCTCGGATCGTTGCTGTAATCCATGCAGCTGCCGGTGTTGGCATCGGTTCGCACGGCATTGTTGTGGTCGAGCCCGAGGCTATGGCCCAGTTCATGGCAGACAGCCATCGACCGCCAGGCGCCTGTATTGTACTGGGATTGCGCAAAATAATAATCGTTGAGCTTGACGGTTGCCTGTACGATGAAGCCGCGGCTCAGCCAGACGTTGGTATAGCCCAGCCATCCCGTGGCACCGTAATTTGCGCTGCACGCCTGGATGCCGCCATAGACCGGATTGCACGACAGCGGCGTTGCCTGGCGCAGGCCCTTGGCCGATACGAAATCGATGTTCTTGGCGGTGCTCCACTGTGCCATCGCCTTGTCGAGATACGGGTCCCAGACGCTAGAAACGTTGTCGCCGACCCGGACGCTCAACTGTCCGATGCGAGCCCATTTATAGCCGTTCCAGCTCGGTGTCGTGACGGCGCTGGCAGGTACCGCGACGATTGTCGCACCCAGTGACGCCAGCAGCAAGGCGCAACGGGTCATGCGCTGCAGCAGTGCTGCAACGCCTTTCGGCGATGTCATTTGGTGCGTCCCTTTCGGAGAAATGTGGCGACGTTGGTTCGTCGCCTGGACGCCGTGATGCGAACGCAGTCGCGGCAATGCAACGACCCTGCGCCGAGATGAAATAATCGAACGATGGAACGTTGGTGAACGGCAAGTATCTGTTTTCGAAGGCCGGTACCCGCATACTTAATTACGCAACTGGCACGATTTCCTTGTGCCTTCCGGCCCCTTGGCTAGGTGCCTATTTCAATTGCCTTTTCGACCGCTGCCAGATTTCTTGCCGCCGCCGTCCTGCTTGTTGACCGTGGCCCAAGCCCGCTCTTCGGCCTCCGCGGGCGCTACGCCGCGCTCTTCATAGCCTGCCTCGATATGGTCGGCCTTGCGCTTCTGCTTGTCGGAATAGGCGTCCTTGTCACCGCGCGGCATGGTGATTCTCCCTCGCGTTGCAAACGTCATCGCCATCGCCCCGGTTTCCTGCATGACCGCATTGATTGCCGGCGGTCGGGGCAATATCCTCGCCGCTCCGGTCCGGAGGTTGCCGATGCGGTTGCTTGCTGCCTGTGCTGCTCTGCTGGCGTCGACTCCGGCTGTTGCCGATTATCGGGTGGCGGCATCGGGCCGCTATATCTGCGGCGACGGCAGCATCGCCGCGATTGTCGAGCAGCCTTATGGCAGTTTCCTCGAGCACCGCGGCCGCGAGGTCGCCCTGTCGCGCCGGCTGGCACTGTCGGGCTTTCGCTATTCCGGCGGTGGCCTCGATCTGCGCGGCAGCGGGCTGGAAGGCGCCAAGACCCTGACCATCAGCGGCGGCGGTAGGCGATCGCTGTCCTGCAGGGCGGTGCCGGCGACCGCAACGCCCGGCGTCGCCACCGGCATTGTCACCTATCCGGCGCGGGTGGCATTGCCGGCCGGCGCCATACTGGTTGTCGAACTGCGCGACACGGCACGGGCGGATGCGGCCGCACCGCTGCTGGCCCGTACCCGGATCCGGCCGGACGGCAACCAGGTGCCACTGCACTGGCGGCTGGACTTCGATCCGCGCCGGGCGCAGCCGCCGGCGCGGCTCTCGCTGTCGGCGCGCATTAGCGATGGCGCCGGCCGGCTGATGTGGATTTCCGATACCTTCACGCCGGTGCCGGTCGGCGCCCACAACGAGCATGCTGCCGCCGAAATCCGGCTCGTGCCGGTCAGAACAGCGCCCGCGACGTCCAGTAGGTGATGCCCGCCGCCACATAGGCCGCGGCGAACAGATAGGCGAACATGAACGCCGGCCACGCCCAGCCGCCGGTCTCTCGCCGGGTCACCGCCAGCGTCGAGATGCACTGCGGCGCAAAGACGAACCAGGCGAGGAAGGCCAGGGCCGTCGGCAGCGACCAGGCCTTGCCGAGCTTTTCCACCAGGTCCTCGCTGTGGTCGGCATCGGTGCCCTGCAGCGAATAGACGGTGCCGAGCGCGCTGACCGCGACTTCCCGCGCCGCCATGCCGGGAACCAGCGCCAGCGCGATTTCCTTGTTGAAGCCGATCGGCCGGAAGATCGGTTCAAGCCCGGCGCCGATGCGGCCGGCGATGCTGTATTCGAGCGCCGGCCGGTTCCAGTCCGCCGGCGGCTTGGGCCAGGTCGCCAGCGCCCAGAGCGCGATGGTCGACACCAGGATGATGCCGCCGGCGCGTGTGATGAACGCCATGGCGCGCTGGTACATGCCGATACCGATGTCGCGCGGCGCCGGCCACTGGTATTTGGGCATCTCCATCAGGAAGGTCGGGCTCGGCCCCTTGGTCACAGTATGCCGCAGCGCCCAGGCGGCGACCAGCGCGCCGACAACGCCGGCGATGTAGAGGCAGAACAGCACCAGGCCTTGCAGGCCGAGCACCCCGAGCACCGGCCGGTCGGGGATGAACGCGCCGATGATGACGGCATAGACCGGCAGCCGTGCCGAACAGGTCATCAGCGGGGCGATGAGGATCGTCGTCAGCCGGTCCCGTGGCGAATCGATCGTCCGCGTCGCCATGATGCCCGGGACAGCGCAGGCAAAGGAAGAGATCAGCGGGATGAAGGCCCGGCCGTTCAGGCCGACGCGTGCCATCAGCCGGTCCATCAGGAACGCGGCGCGGACCATGTAGCCCGATTGTTCGAGGCAGAGAATGAAGAAGAACAGGATGAGGATCTGCGGCAGGAACACGATGACCGCGCCGACGCCGCCGAGCACGCCATCGACCAACATCGACCGCAACGGGCCGTCCGCCATGCCGGCGGTCAGCGCGGTCTGCGCCACGGTCACCTGGTCGGCGAGCCAGTCGGTGGGCATGGCGGCCCAGGCAAAGACCGCCTGGAACATGCAGAACAGCAGCGCGGCGAGCAGGACCGGCCCCATCACCGGGTGCAGCGCAACCCCGTCGAGCCGCTGCGACCAGCGCCGCCGCGTGCCCTCCGCCAGCGTCACCGTGTCGGCGATGACCCGCGCCTCGCGCTGCAGCAGCCTGACATCGGCATCGGCGACCGCGACGACCACGGTGGCTTCGCCACGCAGCGTGGCGGCGACTTCGGTGGCAAGGTCATCGAGCCCGCGGCGGCGCACCGCCACGGTGGCGACGACCGGCAGCCCGAGGATGGCCGACAGGCGCTCGACATCGATGGTCATGCCGTCGCGCGCCGCCAGGTCGACCATGTTGAGCGCCACCAGCATCGGCACCCCGAGGCGGCGCAGCTCCAGCACGAAGCGCAGATGATTGCGCAAGTTGGTGGCATCGACGACGGCGATGATCGCATCGAGCCGCTTTTCGCCCGCCAGGTGCCCCAGCACGGCGTCGCGCGTGACGGCCTCGTCCGGACTGCGCGGCGTCAGGCTGTAGGTGCCGGGCAGGTCGATCAATTCCGCGATGCGGCCGTCGGGCAGCGGCAAGCGTCCGGCCTTGCGCTCGACGGTGACGCCCGGATAATTGGCGACCTTCTGCCGTGACCCGGTCAAGGCGTTGAACAGGCTGGTCTTGCCGGCATTGGGGTTGCCGACGAGCCCCACCACCGGTGTTGCGAGCGGAAGGTTCACGTTATTCGGCTGCGATGGCGGCGGGTGCGGGGACAGCTGGAGCCAAGGCCTCGATCTCGATCAACTGCGCCATCGATTTTCGCAGCGCCACGGTCATGTTGCCGACCCGCACCGCCAGCGGGTCACCACCGAACGGCGCGCGGTGCAGCAGCTCGACATCGACGCCCTCGTCGAAACCGAGCTCGTGCAGGCGCTGCGCCGTTTCCGGATCGAGCCCGGCGCGGTCGATGGCGACAATGGTCGCCACCTCGCCGGGCGCCAGACGCTCGATCAAACGGGGTTCAGGCATCAAATCGGGGCCAATCGCGACTGTTGTTGCGAACGGTTATCATGTGGCGCCGGGGATTGCCAGTAGGGAAGACTCCCTAGACAGCAGGATAGCGCAGCCGGCCGAGAATCCGCGCCGGGTTGGGCAGGTTGGTCATCGCGCCCTGCACCCGCGCCTTGGTCTTTTCGAACCTCATCACGTCGTCGATGCGGCGGTCGATGAAGGCCCAGGTCGCCGCCTGCTCGTCGCTGTCATCCTCCAGCCAGTAGAGCAGGCTGGCGGAATAGACCGCGCCCAGGATAGCGCGCTTCGAATAATGGTTGAAATCGGTGGCGGTGTCGCCGGCCGCCCGCCACATGGCGTCGGCGGTTCGCCACAGGGTGCGGGCCGACAGGCCGACATGCTGCGGCTGCATCAGCACCGCCAGGGCACGGCGCACGGCCTCGCGATCGGCGGCCTCCAGCCGGCTGCGCAGCGCCAGGCGGATGCGGTCGCGCACCTTCAGGTTGTGGGCATCGGCCATTGCCACTGTCATCTGGGCGTCGGCCTGTTCGGTATAGGCATCGATCATCGTCGCCGCGTCGGGCAGGGCCATGGCAGCAATGTCGCGGTCGATACCTTCGACATCGGCAGCCAGATCGCGGCTAATGTCGGTCCAGCCATCAAAGGGCACGTTGGGCAGCATCGCCGCGATCAGGCGCGGACGCAGCTCGGCAAGCGGAATGTCGGCGGCCGGCGGGATGGGAGGTGCGGCGGTCATGCTCCTACCTTAGCGGGCAATGACCGCAGGCTCCAGCACCCATAGGTCGCAGGCCGCGATGGCCGGAGAGCTCAGGCGATCTGATGGCGCCGCCGCCGCGTGGCAGCGCCGGTCAGGCCGAAGCCGGCGATCAGCATGGCCCAGCTGGCGGATTCGGGCACCGCGCTGCCCGCAAAGGCCAGTCCCTGGCTCAGCCCGTTCAGTGTCGCCTGCCCCAGCGCCGGATCGAGCGCAGTAGTGAAGGTCTGGGTTGCGTCGATGAAGCCGCCGCGATTGGCGAACAGGTTGAAATTGGTCTGCACGACGATGCTCTGGCCGGGGTTCAGCTGCAGTTGGCCGTCACCGCAGGCGCTGGTGGCAATGCCGATTTCGAATTCACCGCCGGGGGTGGTGCCGGCGCTGGTCGCAGCGCCGAGCATGCCGGAAAGCCTGCACGGGTCGGTGTCGAAGCCGACCAGGTCGAAGAACGGCGGGTCGTCGGGATCGATCGGGAACTGCGCTGCATCCCAGATATAGATGTAGGCGGTATAGCTGGCACCGCCCGCCGCCAATCCGTTGACCGGGCTGACCGACGAATCGGCAAAGTGCAGGTTGCCGGCAAGGCCGAAATCGGTCGCAGCAGTGCCACCCCAGGTAATGGTCTGCCACGCCTGGGCACTGCCCACGAGCCGCGAATCGGTTCCGGCGGCATAGGCGCTGGCCCTGATCACCGGCAGGCCGAGCCCGCGCAATTCGGCGGCGCCGGTGGCATAGGAGCCTTCCTGCGCGGTGCCGGCATCGGCAATGAGCGTCGACGAAATCCTGTTCCGACCGGGGCCACCCTGGCGCACGGCCTTCAAGGTGACGGCGCCGGGGCAATTGCTGGACAGCGTGACGTTGCAGCGCCTGAGGCTGGTATTTGTCGCCGTGCCGAAGGTGGGCGCCGCGGCAGCCGGCAAAGCGCACACGCAAAGGCCGGCGGCGAGCGCCGCAACGCGCAAAGTCAGGAGGTCCCCCTCGTTACGGTAACGAACTGTAACGGCCGAAACTGGCATTACAAGTGCCGACATGTCGCGACCCGGCATGCATTTCGGGCGGCCTCGGGTGTTGCGCTTGTTAACGGCAGCCGCCTCTGCTATGCGCCCCGCTCGCTCCGACAGGACTGTCCTGCCGGACTCACTGCTATTTTGACAAGTGTCGGCGCTGTGCCAGCCCCGGCAACGTGAATGGAGAGAACGGCTGCATGCAAATCGTGGTTCGCGACAACAATGTCGATCAGGCGCTGCGCGCGCTCAAGAAGAAGCTGCAGCGCGAGGGCGTCTACCGCGAGATGAAGCTGCGCCGTCACTATGAAAAGCCGAGCGAGAAGCGTGCCCGTGAAAAGGCTGCCGCTGTCCGCCGCGCCCGTAAGCTCGAGCGCAAGCGCGCCGAACGCGATGGCGTGAAATAAGCAGCATCTGAAAGGCCGCGGCATGGCGACCGGCAACCCGACCACCCCCGCCGGCGGGGGTGCCACCCGATGGCTTGTCGGCGGCGCCGTGATCGCGGCGGTCGTCGCCATCAGCGTCTATATGGGCACCCAAGGGCAAGTTGCCGCCGTGCGGCAGGACGACATGAAATTCCTGTCCGCCAACGGCGAGAAGGCCGGCGTCGTCACCACCGCGAGCGGCCTCCAGTATAATGTCATCCGCGCCGGCAGCGGGCCCAAGCCGGCCGCCAGCGACACCGTCCTGGTCCATTACGAGGGCCGGCTCGTCGATGCTGCCCACACCGTGTTCGATTCGTCGTACCAGCGCGGCCAGCCGGCAGCGTTTCCGCTCGACCAGGTCATTCCCGGCTGGACCGAAGGCGTCCAGCTGATGCCGACCGGCTCCAAATATCATTTCGTCGTGCCGCCGCAGCTCGCCTATGGTGCCCGCGGCGCCGGCGGCGTGATCCCGCCGGGCGCTGTCCTTGAATTCGACATCGAACTGCTCGCGGTCAAACCCAAGTCGTGATGCCGGCCCGGCAGGGCCATCCCCCTACTCTACTGTCACCCCGGCGTGCCGTTCCTGCGCCGTCGCCTCAGTTGCTGACCTTATTGTCCAGCCCGATCAGATAGCGATTCGTCCGTATCGCGGTGAACCAGCTTACCGGGTTGAACGATGTCGACCCGTCGAGCGAGAAGGTGATGAACTCGGCCCGGCCGACGAGATTTTCGATCGGCAGCATGCCGAGCCCGCCGAGCAGCGGATCGAAGCGGCTGTCCTCCGAATTGTCGCGATTGTCGCCCATCAGGAAGATATGCCCCTCGGGCACGATCATCGGCTCGGTATTGTCCTGCGGGGTCTGGCCAAGATCCATCGTCAGATAGCTGCGCCCGGACGGCAGCGTTTCGCGGAACGTCGGGAAGCGGCAGACCGCCACGCCGGCGGCGTTGGTGGTGCGATACTGGGCATCGATCTGGCCAAGGCAATCACTGTTCGGGCTGACCGGAATCTCGGTCGGCGCCACCGCCACCTTCGACACCGGCTGGCCGTTCAGGACCAGCTGGCCCTCGCGCATCTGCACGGTGTCGCCAGGCAGGCCGATGACCCGCTTGATGTAATCGCTCTTGTCGCGCGGGCTCTTGATGACGGCGATGTCGCCGCGCTTCGGCAGGCTGCCAAGAATGCGGCCCGGCATTTCGGGCAGCACGTTCAACGATGGCGACAGATAGGAATAGCCATAGGGATATTTCGACACGATCAACCGGTCGCCGATCAGCAGCGACGGCAGCATCGATCCCGACGGGATGTAGAACGGCTTGGCGATCAGCGAGTGGACACCGAGCACGGCGAGCACCAGCAGGAACAGCTGCCAGGCTTCGCTGGCCCAGTTGGTCGGCTTCTTGGTGGCCAATGTCGCCTCGGTCATAGCGGACTCGCGGTAATAAGGACGATGGCCTGGGCCCAGGGATGGTCGTCGGTCATCGTCAGGTGCACGTCAGCCCTGTACCCCGGCGGGGTGATTTCCGCCAGCCTTGCCGCGGCGCCACCGGTCAGTGCCAGGGTCGGCGCACCGCTGGCCAAATTGACCACGCCCATGTCGCGCATGAACACGCCCTTGCGAAAGCCGGTGCCGAGCGCCTTGGAACATGCCTCCTTGGCGGCAAAACGCTTGGCATAGGTGCCGGTGCGGGTGAGTTGGCGGCGATCGGCCTTGGCTCGCTCGACATCGGTGAAGACGCGATTGAGGAAGCGATCGCCGAACCGTGTGATGCTGTTGGCGATGCGGTCGATGTTGCACAGGTCGGAACCGAGGCCGAGCACGAAGACGCCGGCCGGGATGTTCATGCCGCGACTCGCGCCGCGTCCATCGCCGCGCGCATCCGGGCAATGGCGGGGCCGAGCCCGGTGAACACCGCCTCGCCGATCAGGAAATGCCCGATATTGAGCTCGGCGAGCTGCGGCATCGCGGCGACCGGCCCGACATTGTCGAAGGTCAGCCCGTGGCCGGCGTGCATCTCCAGCCCCAGGCCGGCGCCATGCGCGGCGGCGGCATGCAGGCGTGCCAGTTCGACGGCGACCTCGGCGTCGGTCAGCGCATGGCTGTACGGCCCGGTGTGCAGCTCCACGACCGGCGCGCCGAGTTTCGCCGCGGCATCGAGCTGCCGTGCCTCGGGGGCGATGAACAGGCTGACGCGGATACCGGCATCGCTCAACCGCGCGATGATCGGCGCCAGCGTATTGTGCTGCCCGGCAGCGTCGAGGCCGCCTTCCGTGGTGCGTTCGGCCCGGCGTTCCGGCACGATGCAGGCGGCATGCGGCCGATGGGCGAGCGCAATGCCCAGCATCTCGTCGGTCGCCGCCATCTCGAGGTTGAGCGGCAGGCTGATGCTGCCGACCAGCGCATCGAGATCGGCGTCGGTGATATGCCGCCGATCCTCGCGCAGATGGGCGGTGATGCCGTCGGCCCCGGCCTCCGCCGCCAACAGTGCCGCCCGCACCGGATCGGGATGCAGGCCACCACGGGCGTTGCGGATGGTGGCGACGTGATCGATGTTGACGCCGAGGCGCAGGTGGCCGGTCATGCTGCCCGGCTCCCCGGCTTTATTGCCGGGATAGCCGCCAGTTCGGGCGGCAGCGCGTCGGCGGGATAGCTCGGCACGTCGAGGCGGATCAGCGGCGTGAACGGCACGCCGAGGTCGGCCTTGCCGTTGGATCGGTCGACCAGCGACGCGGCATGGATGACAACGCCGCCGGCGGCGTTGACCGCGGCGATGGCCTCGCGGGACGACAGGCCGGTCGTCACGACATCCTCCATCAGCAGCACCTTCTGGCCGGGTTCGAGACGGAAGCCGCGGCGCAGTTCGAACGTCCCGGTCGGCCGCTCAACGAACATCGACAGCGTGCCCAAGGCCCGCGCCAGTTCATGGCCGCAGATGAGGCCCCCCATCGCCGGTGCGACGACGACCTCGACCTGCCCCCGCACGTCGGCCGGTATCTTCGCCGCCAGCGCCTCGGCCAGCCGCGCGGCCCGCGCCGGGTCCATCAGCACCCGGGCGCATTGCAGATAGCGCGGGCTGCGCAGCCCCGACGACAGGATGAAATGCCCCTCGAGCAAGGCTTCGGCAGCGCGGAACTCGGCAAGGATCTGGTCATCGGTCATGGCCGAGCGGCTTAGCATCGCCACCGGTGTCGTCAAAGTGACGGAATGTTGCAGACACACTGGAAAGACGCCTTACATTTCGGTAAAGCAACGCCAACAGCATTGGGGGACTTGGTGTCATGGGTATGTTGATTCGCGTCGGCATGGGCGCAGCGATGATGGCGATGCTGGGCAGCGTCGCGCCGGCCGCCGCACAGATAAAGTCCAAATCGGGCCAGGAAATCGAAAAGACCCGCGCCGCCAAGGTCGCCGAACTGCCGATCTGCCCGCGCCCGCTCGGCACCATCGCGCTGTCGTCGCCGGAAAACAACAATCGCTGGTGGACTGACCTCGGTCTCAGCTCGCCCGAGGCGCTGATCCGCGTTTATGTGCAGAAGTCAAAATGCTTCCGCCTCGTCAATCGCAGCAACCGCGGCATGGCGGCGATGCAGACCGAGCGCAACCTGTCGGCGGCCGGCGAAACCCGCCGCGGCGGCACCATCGGCAAGGGCCAGATGGTCGAGGCCGATTTCACGATGATTCCCGACATCGTGTCGAGCAACAACAACAAGGGCGGCCTTAACGTCGGCGGCCTGATCGGCGGCTTCATCCCCGGCGGCTTCGGTGCGCTGCTCGGCGGCCTCAACGTCAAAAAGCGTTCGGCCAACGTCGTCCTCAACGTCGTCAACAACAAGTCGTCGGAAGAATATGTCTCCGAAGGCCAGTCGAAAAAGTCCGATCTCGGCTTTGCCGCCGGCGGCGGGCTGTTCTCGGGCGGCTTCCTCGGCGCCGGCGGCGCCAGCGGCTATGACAATACCGAAATGGGCCAGGTCATCGCGCTCGCCTATCTCGACGCCTATACCAAGCTGGTGGGCGACCTCGGCGGCCTGAGCGACGCCATCGCCGGTCCGCAGGCCGAACGCGCCGTCACCATGAAGAACGCCGGCCGCATGTTCACCGGCCCGTCGCCGAAGTCCAAGGTGCTGAAGCCGCTCGACGCCGGCGCCATGCTGTACCCGACCGGCAACAAGCAGGCCGGATTCTGGGAAGTCGAGGACGAAATGGGCTCGAAGGGCTGGGTCAGCGAAATCGCCATCGCGATCGCGCGCTGACGCTCAGCGTCATCCCGGCGCAGGCCGGGATGACGCTGTTCAGCCGCGCATGCGCTCCACCGACACGACCGCCTTCACCTGGCGCAGCGCCGCAATAATCGTCGTCAGGTGCTTCAGGTCCTCGACCTCGATATCGATGACGTCGGTGTGGAATTCGCGGTCGCGATGCTTCAGCGCCAGGTTGACGATATTGGCATTGTGCGCCGCCAGCGCCGCGGTCAGGCTGGCCAGCGACCCCGGCTGGTTGTGAACCACGACCGCAAGCCTGGCGATGGCGCCGTCGGTTTCGGCGCCCCATGACACCTCCAGCCACTCGCCGGCTTCATCGGCCAGGCTGGCGCAATCGATGGTGTGGACGACAATGGGTTCCCCCGGCCGCCGGATGCCGACGATGCGATCACCTGGGATCGGGTGGCAGGCGCCAAGCTCGAAAGCGACACCGGCGGTGAGGCCGTGGATGCTGACCGCCGCCGGCCCGGGCTTGCCGCGCTTGCGCCGCGGCTTCTGCCCGGCGGTCGATCCCGGCACCAGCGCTTCGGACACCTGGGCGTCGGTCAGCTGGTTGCGCGCCATCGCCAGCTCCAGCGCCGGCCGATCGGCAAGCTTCAGCCGGCTGAGCGCGGGCCCGAGGATCTCGTCCCCCGGCGCAATCTTCAGTCGCAAGGCCAGCGATTCGAGCAGCTTGCCGCCCATTGCCAGGCTTTCCTGCAGATTCTTGTGGCGGACATGGCGGCGCACCGCGGCCCGCGCCTTGGCGCTGGCGACAAACCCCTCCCAGGCCGGATCGGGCGCCTTGACCTTCGATCGCAGGATCTCGACCTGGTCGCCGTTGACCAGCCGGGTGCGCAGCGGCACGACGCGGCCATTGACCTTGGCGCCGACGCAGCTGTCGCCAAGGTCGGAGTGCACGGCATAGGCGAAATCGACCGGCGTCGAATCGCGCGGCAGCTGGTGCAGCGCACCCTTGGGCGTGAACACGAACACCTGGTCCTGGAACAT
The DNA here is from genome assembly GCF_049896705.1 of Sandarakinorhabdus sp. DWP1-3-1. Lineage (NCBI taxonomy): Bacteria > Pseudomonadati > Pseudomonadota > Alphaproteobacteria > Sphingomonadales > Sphingosinicellaceae > Sandarakinorhabdus > Sandarakinorhabdus sp. DWP1-3-1. The sequence continues at coordinate 63,794 of NZ_JAFCUV010000002.1, forward strand.
CGCCAGCCGGGCGTTTTCGAGCAGCTCCTCGGGCGTCGCCGCGTCGTGCAGCACCTCGAGCAGGTCCTCGAGCCACGGATAGGCCTCGCGCGCCTGGGCACCGTCGCCGCCCTGTTTGTAGGCCCAGTGCGCGGCCAGGCCGTATTCCGATTCCTCGTGCATGCGCCGGGTGCGGATCTGCACCTCGATACGGGCATTTTCACGCGCATTCTCGCGCGCGTTCGCGCTGTGCAGCACCGTGGTGTGGATGGATTTGTAACCGTTGCGCTTGGGCGTCGAAATGAAATCCTTGAAGCGGCCGGGCACCATCGGCCAGCGGCCATGGACGACGCCGAGCACGCGATAGCATTCGGCCTCGTCGTCGACGATGATGCGGAACGCCATGACATCGGACAGCGCCTCGAACGTCATCGCCCGGCCCTGCATCTTGCGCCAGATCGAATAGGGGCGCTTTTCCCGGCCCGTCACCTCGGCCTCGATGCCCTTTTGCGCCAGCACCAGCTTGATGCCCGAGGCGATGCGCGCGACGGTATCGCCGCCGCCCTCGCGCAGCTTGGCGAGCCGGGCCGAAATCGTCGCATGGCCATCGGGTTCGAGCTGGCGAAAGGCGAGCTCCTGCAATTCATCCATGAAGCCGTACATGCCGATGCGCTCGGCCAGCGGCGCATAGATGTCCATCGTCTCGCGAGCGATGCGGCGGCGCTTGTCCTCCGACTTGATGAAATGCAGCGTCCGCATGTTGTGCAGCCGGTCGGCAAGCTTCACCAGCAGCACGCGGATGTCGTTCGACATGGCGAGCAGGAATTTGCGCAAATTCTCGGCCTGGCGCTCGCTGTCGGTCTGCGCCTCGATCTTGGACAGCTTGGTGACGCCGTCGACCAGGCGGCCGACGGACTTGCCGAACAACCGGTCGATTTCGTCCTGGGTGGCGACGGTATCCTCGATGGTATCGTGCAGGATGCCGGTCGCGATGGTCTCGTCGTCGAGCTTCAGGTCGGTCAGGATGCCGGCGACTTCGATCGGATGGCTGAAATAGGGGTCGCCCGAGGCGCGCAACTGCGAACCATGCGCCTTCATCGAGAACACATAGGCGCGGTTCAGCAGGTCCTCGTCCGCATCGGGATCATAGGCCTTGACGCGTTCGACGAGTTCATACTGACGCAGCATGATTCGATAGTGGGGTCGCAGTCGGCAACCGGCAACCGCCTTTCTTCCGCCCCACAGCGCGCCTATATGCCGCCGATGCAGATTCCCGGCTTTGTCGACCCCAAACCCGTGCCGCGTAAGCCGATGCCGGCGCGCGCCGACGGCAAGCGCGCGCTGCTCGGCCTGTCGAAGTCGCAACTGCGCGAGGCGCTGATCGAGGCCGGCATCCCCGAGAAACAGGCGAAGATGCGGGGACAGCAGGTCTGGCACTGGATCTACCACCGCGGCGCCACCGAGATCGACGCCTTTGCCAACATCTCCAAGGACACGCGCGCGCTGCTGACGCAGCATTTCGTCGTCGGCCGGCCTGAGGTGGTGACCGCCCAGGTGTCGACCGACGGCACCCGCAAATGGCTGCTGCGCTTCGACGACGGCGAGGAAGCCGAGTGCGTGTTCATCCCCGACGCCTATCGCGGCACGCTGTGCGTGTCGTCGCAGGTCGGCTGCACCTTGAACTGCCGCTTCTGCTTCACCGGCACGATGAAGCTGGTCCGCAACCTGACCCCGGCGGAAATCGTCGGCCAGGTCATGCTGGCCCGCGACGCGCTCGGCGAATGGCCCAATGCCTCGGCGCCGGTCGCGCCGCGCCCGACCGTCGCGGATGACGACGACGACTTCGACGACGATGATGTCGCCTGGATTCCGGGTCAGAACCAGGCCGGCAGCAACTATACCTCCGACGGCCGCATGCTCACCAACATCGTCATGATGGGCATGGGCGAGCCACTGTATAATTTCGAAAACGTCCGCGACGCGCTGCAGATCGTCATGGACGGCGACGGGCTCGGCCTGTCGAAGCGGCGGATCACGCTCAGCACCTCGGGCGTCGTGCCGATGATGGCGCGCGCGGGCACCGAGATCGGCGTCAACCTCGCCGTGTCGCTGCACGCCGTCACCAAGGAAATTCGCGACGAGATCGTGCCGATCAACAAGAAATACGGCATCGAGGAGCTGCTCGAGGCGTGCGCCGCCTATCCGGGTGCCAACAATGCCCGGCGCATCACCTTCGAATATGTGATGCTGAAGGACAAGAACGACCGCGACGAGGATGCCCATGAGCTCGTCCGGCTGATCCGCAAATATCGCCTGCCGGCCAAGGTCAACCTGATCCCGTTCAACCCCTGGCCGGGCAGCATCTACGAAACCTCCACGCCGGAACGCGTGTCGCGGTTCAGCGACATCATCTTCCAGGCCGGCATCTCGGCACCGGTGCGCCGGCCGCGCGGCCGCGACATCATGGCGGCGTGCGGCCAGCTGAAGTCATCGAGCGAGAAGATCACCCGGGCCGAGCTCGACCGCCGCGCGGCGGAGAAGGAAGACCTCTGGGTCGATTGATCCGCTCGGCTTGCGGGGCGGAACTGTCATGCTAAGTGGACAGTCATGAAAGCCCCGTTCCCGTTTTCCGCCATCGTCGGCCAATCCGAAATGAAGCAGGCGCTGCTGATGGCAGCGGTGGAGCCGCGGCTGGGTGGCGTCATGGTGTTCGGCGATCGCGGCACCGGCAAGTCGACCGCGGTGCGCGCATTGGCGGCGCTGCTGCCGCCGATGACGATCGTCGCCGGCTGCCGCTATGGCTGCGCGCCGGCCGATACGACGCCGTGCCCCGATGATTGCCGCAGGACGGCGGGCAGGAAGACCGCGCAGGTGCCGGTGCCGTTCGTCGACCTGCCGCTCGGCGCCACCGAAGACCGCGTCGTCGGCAGCCTCGATCTCGAACGCGCGCTGGCCACCGGTGAAAAGCGCTTCGAACCCGGGCTGCTGGCCAAGGCCAACCGCGGCTTTCTGTACATCGACGAGATCAACCTGCTCGAGGATCACCTCGTCGACCTGCTGCTCGATGTTGCCGTATCGGGCCAGAACCTTGTCGAGCGCGAGGGGCTGAGCATCCGCCACGCCGCGCGCTTCATCCTGGTCGGCTCGGGCAACCCGGAGGAAGGCGAATTGCGGCCGCAGCTGCTCGATCGCTTCGGCCTGTCGGTCGATGTGCGCACGCCGACCGACCTTGCCGACCGCATCGAGATCGTGAAGCGCTGCGACCGCTTCGATCGCGACCCGGACGGTTTTGCCGCGACCTTTGCCGCCGAAGAGAGCGCGACCGTCGCCGGCATCGCCAAGGCGCGCAAGCGGCTGCCCGATGTGCAGGTCGGCGATGCGATGCTCGAACTCGGCAGCCGGCTGTGCCAGGCCGTCGGCGCCGATGGCCTGCGCGGGGAATTGACCCTGCTGCGCGCCGCCCGCGCCACCGCGGCGCTGGCCGGCAAGAAGGCCGTCGCCCCGGCGCATGTCGGTGCCGTCGCGGCGCTGGCGCTGCGCCACCGGCTGCGCCGCAACGTGCTCGACGACACCGGCTCGACGGCACGCATCGCCCGCGCCGTGGCGGAACTGATCCCGGCATGACGCCACTCCCCTCCCTTGCAAGGGAGGGGTCGGGGGTGAGTGAATCTGCCACCGACCTCGCCGCCAGCGCCACCCGCTGGGCGCTCGCCCTGACCGCGATCGAGATCATCTCGGAACGACCCGCAGGCCTCGGCGGCATCCTGCTCGACGCCCGCCCCGGCCCGGTCCGCGACGCCTGGGCCGCCGCGCTGGCCGGCGTCGCGACCGTCCGCCGCCTGCCGGCGAGCGCCGATGCCGAGGCGCTCGATGGCGGGCTCGACCTGACCGCCACGCTCGCCGCCGGCCGCCCGGTGCATCGGCCCGGTTTGCTCGCCGACGTCGGCAGCGGCGTGCTGCTGGTGCCGATGGCCGAGCGATTGTCACCGGCGCTGGCGGCGCGGCTGGCCAGCGCGCTCGACGACGATGGCCCGCTTGTCGTGCTGTTCGACGAAAGCGAGGCGGGCAGCGAGGACCATGTCTCCCCGGCGCTCGCCGACCGCCTCGCCATCCATCTCGACTTGACCGAAGTACGCCTGCCGATGGCGGCACTGCTCGCCGGCGAAACCGGCTTTCCGTCACAAGTCGACGATATTGCCGCCGGGGATGTCGTCGCCGATCCCGGCACCGCGCTGGCGTCCGCCGGCGTCGTGCTCGGCATCGATTCCATCCGCGCGCCGATCCAGGCGCAGCGCGTCGCTTATGCCCATGCGGCGCTGGATGGCCGTCGCGCCATTGCCGCCGGGGATATCGAGATCGCCGCGGCGCTGGTCCTCGGGCCCCGGGCCACCCGGCTGCCGCCCGGCGAAACCCCGCCGCCGCCCGAGGAAGCGCCCGATGCACCGCCGGAGCCGCCGCCGCCGGGCGACGACACATCCGACGACAGCGACAATGGCAGCCCCGACCAGATCCCCCCCGACGCCACCGACATCGTTCTCGATGCGGCGCAGACGGCGCTCCCCCCCGGCCTGCTCGATGCGCTCGCCAACGGTATCCAGATGAAATCGCCCGGCGGTGGCAGCAGCGGTGCCAAGCTGCGATCGCTGACCAGCGGCCGGCCCGCCGGTGTCCGGGCCGGCGCACCGGGCCGCGGCGCCCGGCTGGCGCTGATCGAGACCATCAAGACGGCGGCGCCCTGGCAGAAACTCCGCCCGCAGCGCGACGACGGCCGGCTGTCGATCCGCCACGACGACCTGCGCATCCGGCGCTTCGTCGCCCGCGCCGAATCGACGACGATCTTTGCCGTCGATGCCTCCGGCTCGGCGGCCTTTGCCCGGTTGGCGGAGGCCAAGGGTGCCATCGAGCTGCTGCTCGCCGCCGCCTATGTGAAGCGCGCCGAAGTGGCGCTCGTCGCCTTCCGCGGCGACGGGGCCGAGCTGTGTCTTCCCCCCACCCGCTCCCTGGCCCGCGCCAAGCGCGAGCTGGCGGCGCTCGCCGGCGGCGGCGGCACGCCAATGGCCGCCGGCATCGACCTTGCCCGGCGGGTGGCGGAGGCGGAACGCCAGCGCGGCCGCACGCCGCTGCTCGTGGTGCTGACCGACGGCCGCGCCAATGTTGGCCCAGCGGGTGTGTCACCGCAGGACGCCGCGCTGGCCAGCGCCCGCGCCTTCGGCGGCACCGGCATCGCCAGCGTCTTCATCGATTGCAGCGCCCGTGCCCGGCCCGAAGGTGCGGCGCTGGCGGCTGCCATGGGCGCGCGCTTCGTCGCGCTGCCCCGGCTTGACGCCCGCGCCGTCGTCGCCGCCGTCAATGCGGCCGCCGCATGAGCGCGCCCAAATGGAGCATCGAGGGCAAGGACTGGCCCAATGCCGAGGCCAGCCGCTTCGTCCCCGCCGGCGGCGTCCGCTGGCATGTCCAGGTCATGGGGCAGGGTCCGGTGCTGCTGCTGATCCATGGCACGGCGGCGGCGACGCACAGCTGGCGTGACCTGATGCCGTTGCTGGCAACGCAGTTCACCGTCGTCGCGCCCGACCTGCCCGGCCACGGCTTTACCAGCGCCATGGCGCGGCCGACGCCGACAAGTGTCGCCACCGCGCTGGCGGCGCTGCTCGACGTCCTCCAGCTCGAACCGGCGCTGACTGTCGGCCACAGTGCCGGCGCCGCGATCGCACTCACCATGGCCGAAAAGCGGCTGGCGCGGCCGCAGGCGATCGTCAGCCTTGGCGGCGCGCTGCTGCCCTTCCCCGGCATGGCCGGCAAGCTGTTCCCGGCGCTGGCCCGCATGATCTTCGTGAACCCGCTGATGCCCGAGCTGTTCGCGATGCGCGCGCGGGTGCCCGGCGAGGTGCCGTCGTTCCTGCACCGCGCCACCGGCTCGCGGATCGACCCCCGCGGCCTGCAGCTATACGAGCGGCTGCTGCGCACCTCCGGCCATATCGGCGGCGCGCTGGCGCTGATGGCGAACTGGGACCTGGAGCCGCTGGAACGCGCCCTGTCCGGCCTCGACCTGCCCATCCTGCTGGTCCATGGCGACCACGACAAGACCATACCGGCCAAGACCGCCCACAGGGTCGCCGCCCGCCTGCCACAGGCGGAGGTGAAGCTGCTGCCCGGTGCCGGCCATCTTTCCCATGAGGAAGACCCGGCCGGCCATGCCGCACTGATCGTCGATTTCGCGCGCCGGGTGGCCGTCGCCTGACTGCAGGATGATCGCGCGCTGTCCGCAGGGTCATGCACAAGGCTGCAGTCAGCCGCACTGCCTAAAAAAACTGTCACCCCGGCGAAGGCCGGGGCCCAAAGCCCACGATCTTGAACGCGCCGGCGCGCTCTCCCCTTCATCCCACCTCAGGTGCCCAAACTTGCGCATTTTGGGCCCCGGCCTTCGCCGGGGTGACAGGTATCTTGCTCGGCGTTTGTCTCCATCTGGCCAAAGTCGCCCTACAGATCCGCAAGCCCGTGCAGATGGTCGTCCACCCCGCCCTCGATGATGAACTGGTCGAGCAGCCACGATGCCGCCGGACCCGGCGGGGTGTCACGACGCCAGATGCCCGAGAAGCGGTAGATGCCGCCCGGCTGCTCGGGAATCGCCAGCCGCACCAGCGTGCCGGCCATCAGGTCACCCTCGATCAACGGCATCGGCATGTTGCCCCAGCCGATACTCTCCCGCAGCAACGCGTGCTTGGCGCCCAGGTCGGCGAGCCGCCACGTCCGCCGGCCGAGCACCGAGAAATCGCGGCCGTCGGTGAGCGGCGAGCGATCGGTCAGCACCAGTTGCACATAGTCGCGCCCGGCGCCGGGCGTGATCGTCGCCATCCGGGCCAGCGGGTGGTCGGGCGCTGCAACGGGGACCATCGCCACGGCACCGGCGGCGACAGTTTCGAGGCCGGTGACCCCCGTCGCCAGCGGCCCCGAGATGCCGACGACGGCACGCTGGCTTTCGACCAGCGCCGTCACCGCGCCCAGCGCCTCGACATGCAGGCGCAGCGTGACGGTGGGATAGCGTTCGGCAAAGGCCCGCAGCACCGCGCCCAACCGGCGCGTCGGCAGCATGACGTCGACCGCCAGGTTGACCTCCGCCTCCAGCCCCTCCAGCAGGCCCTTGACCTTGGCGCGCAGCCCGTCGACCCCTTGCGCGACGCCGCGCGCCTCGGCCAGCACGGCGCGGCCGGCGTCGGTCAGCACAGGGCTGCGCTTGCCCTCGCGATCGAACAACAGCACGCCGAGCTGCGCCTCCAGATTGGCGATGCCATAGCTGATCACCGACACGGCACGGTTGAGCCGCCGCCCGGCGCCGGCAAAGCTGCCGGCATCGACGACGGCGAGAAACACCCGCAGCTGGTCCAGCGTCGGCATACCCGGTTGCGCCATCTCAACTCCCTCGAACGATCAACCGGATTTTATCCCACTTATCCGGGCCTGCCTAGCATCCTACATCGGCGTCAACACGGCGCGGACCACATCACCCGCCCGCAGCACAGGAGTGTGACCGATGATCGAACTGCGTCCCTTCGACAGTCTTGGCGCCGCCAACCATGGCTGGCTCGACGCCCATCACCATTTTTCCTTCGCCAGCTACCATGATCCCAAACGGATGAGCTGGGGCAATTTGCGCGTCTGGAACGACGATGCCATCGCAGCAGGTGCCGGCTTCCCGCCGCATCCGCATCGCGACATGGAGATCATCACCTATGTCCGCGAAGGCGCCATCAGCCACCAGGACAGCCTGGGCAATCAGGGCCGCACCGAGGCGGGCGACGTGCAGGTGATGAGCGCCGGCACCGGCATCACCCATGCCGAGCACAATGCCGAGGACATCACCACGCGCATCTTCCAGATCTGGATCGAGCCGACCCGGCGCGGTGAAAAGCCGGCCTGGGGCGCGCGTCCGTTTCCCAAGGACGAGCGCAGCGGCAGCTTCGTCGTCCTCGCCAGCGGCTTCGACGGCGACGGCGATGCCCTGCCGATCCGCACCGATGCGCGGGTCGTCGCCGCGACGCTGAAGGCCGGCGAAAGCGCCGACTATCCGCTCGGCAAGGCCCGCCGCGGCTATCTGGTGCCGGCAACGGGCGCGGTCGAGATCGACGGCACCCGCGTCAACGCCCGCGACGGCGCGGCGATCAGCGACCTCGACACGCTGCGCGTCACCGCGATCGAGGACAGCGAGATCGTCCTCGTCGACGCCGCCTGACGTCATCCGCCGTGCCGCCCGACCGGCGGCACGGCGGCATCATGTTTCCGACGTCGCCGCCGGCGTGCGCGGATGCGGCGCCTCGTAGGTCGCCCAGTCGGCGCCGCCGGGTGCGGGCGGCGGCGGGCCCGCCGGGCCGGGGCTGTCGGGCGGATCGCCGGTGCGCAGGCGGTGCAGATGGACCTTGGCGATCATGTTGGCGGCGATCGGCGCGGTGATGAACAGGAACAGCGTGATCAGCAGCTCGTGCGCCGACCAGATGCCCTGGTCGAGGCGGAAGAACAGCACCGACCCGACCAGCATGCCGCCCAGCCCCAGCGTTGTCGCCTTGGTCGGCCCGTGCAGCCGCTCCATCAGCGTCGGCAGCCGTACCAGCCCCCAGCTGCCGATCAGCGCAAAGCTGGCGCCCGTGACGATCATCAGGCTGATGATGAACTCCGCGATCATTCGACGATGTCCCCGCGCAGCACGAACTTGCAATAGGCGACGGTGCCGACAAAGCCGACCATCGCCAGCAGCAGCGCCGCCTCGAAATAGATTGCGTTTGCCCGCGCAATGCCGATCAGCACGATCAGCGCGATGGCATTGATGACCATCGTGTCGAGCGCAACGATCCGATCGCCGACCGTGGGCCCGCGCAACAGCCGCCACAGGTTCAGCGCCAGCGCCAGCGACAGGCAGGCAAAGCCGAACACCACCGCATAACCGATCATGCGAACACCTGTTGCAGACGCGATTCATAGCGTGACTTGATGCGCGCGATCTCGGCATCGGGATCGACCGCATCGAGAGCATGGACCAGCAGGTAACGACCGCAGGCCGACACATCGGCCGAGACCGTGCCCGGTGTCAGGCTGATGGTGGCGGCCAGGACGGTGATGGCCTCGGGCGTCTGCAGCGCAATCGGGATGACCAGCCAGGTCGGCCGCAGGTCGCGGCTGCGTCGGAACAGGATGATCGCCGCCACCTCGAAATTGGCGATGACGATGTCCCACAGCACCATCAACAGATACGCGAGGCCGAGGCCGAAATTGACCCGCGGCCGGTCCGGCCAGAACGGCGCGGTGAACACCGGCAGGGCGATGCCGACGACGATACCGACGACCAGCGCGCCGGCACTGATGCTGTTCGCCAGCAGCAGCCACACCGCCACCAGCAGCGCCGACAGCCCGGGATGCGGGATCAGCCGGCGCATCATCGGCCGCCCAGCACGACGCGCGCCGTGGTCGCCGGATCGAGCAGCTGCGCGGCGGCGGCCCCGGTAAAGGCGGTCACCGGCCCGGCCGCGGCGGCCAGCGCCGCCAGCACCGCCAGCGCCAGCGCCGGCGCCACCAGATCGGCGCGGCCCTGTCGTGCCGCCGCCGCGGCGCCGGCTGCGCCCTCTTTCCAGAAGATCGCGCTGCCGGTGCGGGCAAAGCCGATCACACCGGCCAGCGTCGTCGCCAGGATGACGGCCCATTGCCAACCCCAGTCCGCGGCGCCGGCAACCGCCTGCAGCACCAGCAGCTTGCCGATGAAGCCCGACAGCGGTGGCAGGCCGGTCGCCGCGATGGCGGCGCCCATGAACATCAGCCCGACGAGCTGGCGCTGCGAAAACGCCGGCCCGGGGCTGGCCCGGTCACCGAAGCTGCCGCGCCGCCGCGCCACGACATCAGCGACGAGGAACAGCGCCGCGCCGGTCAGCGTCGAATGGACGAGGTAATAAAGCGCGGCGCCCAGGCTATCGACCTGCCAGGCCGCCACGGCGATCACCAGTGTCCCTGTCGAGCCGATCACCGCATAGGCCGCCTGCTCGGACAGGCTTCGCGCCACGAACACGCCGGCAAAGCCGACGATCGCCGTGACGATGGCGGCGGGCAGCAGGTACGGCGCCGGCACCCAGGCCGCGGCGCCTGCATCATCGCCGAAAACCTGCGGCACGACGCGAATCATCGCATAGACCCCGACCTTGGTCATCAACGCGAACAGCGCCGCCACCGACGGTGTGGCCACGGCATAGGTGCGCGGCAGCCAGAGGTGGAGCGGCACCAGCGCCGCCTTCAGCGCAAAGACGCTGACCAGCAGCAGCGCCGCGATCCGCAGCAGCCCCTGGTCGTCGGGCCCCAGCGCCGCCACCCGCTGCCCCATGTCGGCCATGTTGAGCGTGCCGGTCAGCGCGTACAACAGCCCGAGCGCAATCAGGAACAGTGATGATCCGATGATGTTGACCACGACATACTGGACGCCGGCCTTCAGCCGCGCCCGCCCCTGGCCATGCAGCATCAGGCCATAGGAGGCGATCAGCAGCACCTCGAAGAACACGAACAGGTTGAACAGGTCGCCGGTCAGGAACGCGCCGTTGAGGCCGAGCAACTGGAACTGGAACAGCGGGTGAAAATGCCAGCCCGCCCGGTCCGCCTTGGTCGCCACGGCATGGAACAGCGCGATCGGCGACAGCACGGCGGTCAGCACCAGCATCAGCGCCGACAACCGGTCGAGCACCAGCACAATGCCGAACGGCGCCGGCCAGTCACCGAGCGCGTAGGTGTGGACACCGCCATCGCGGCTCATGTCCAGCAACAGCAGCGCGGTCGCCAGCAGCAGCAGGCTGGCGGCGACCGAGATGCCGACCCCCAGCCAGCGCCGGCGCCGCATGACCAGCAGGGCAAGCGGTGCCGCCAGCGCCGGGATAGCGACCGGCGCGATCATCAGCTGGTCCATGGTCACGGCGCCACGTCGCTGTCGCCGTCGGTGTTGTCGCCATCGACCTGGTCGCTGCCGGTTTCGAGGAAGCTGCGCAGCGACAGCACCACGACAAAGGCCGTCATGCCGAAGGTGATGACGATCGCGGTCAGCACCAGCGCCTGGGGCAGCGGATCGGCATAGTCGGTGATGCCGCGCGACCAGATCGGCGGCCGGCCGGCGGTCAGCCGGCCCGATGCGAACAGGAACAGGTTGACCGCATAGGAAAACAGCGTGAGCCCGAGCACGACCTGGAAAGTGCGGGCGCGCAGCGACAGATAGATGCCGCCGGCGACCAGCACGCCGATGGCCGAGGCCATGAGAAACTCCAGCGTCATGACGGCGGCCGCTGCGTTTCGGCCGCGGCGCGGGCGGCGCGCTGGGCGATGTGGCTCAACTGGGCCAGCGCCAGCATCACCGCACCGAAAACGACCGCGAACACGCCCAGGTCGAACAGCATCGCCGTCGCCAGCTCGAACTTGCCGACGATCGGCAGGGTGAAATAGCCAAAGGCGCTCGCCAGGAAATTGGCGCCGAACAGCAGCGAGCCCAGACCCGTCGCCATCGCGATCAGCACGCCGAAGGCGATCAGGACATGCTCGCCGATGCGGCGGCGGGCGTCGCTCCAATCGAACCCCGAGGCGAGATACTGGAGCAGGATGGCGATCGCGACGACGAGGGCCGCGACGAAGCCACCCCCCGGCTCATTGTGACCACGCAGGAAGATGAACACCCCCACCGACAGCACCAGCGGCAGCAGGATCCGGCTGGCCATCACGAACATCACCGGATGCCGCTCGGGCGAATGCGGCATGTCGGCCTGCCACGTCCGCAGCCGCGCCCCGGCCGACCCCCGCGTCGCGGTATCGAGCAATGCATAGATCGCAAGGCCGGCAATGCCGAGCACGATGATCTCCCCCAGCGTGTCGAAGGCGCGGAAATCGACCAGCGTGACGTTGACGATGTTGGTGCCGCCGCCGCCCGAATAGCTGTTGGCGATATGGTAGCCGGAGATCGGATCGTTCGGATTGCGGGTCAGCATCGCCCAGGCCGCGCTGCCGGCGCCAAGGCCGCCGAGCGCGGCGAGGCCGGCATCCCGCCAGCGCCGCAATGGGCTCGACAGCAACGGCGGCGTCTTCGGCAGCAGGTTGAGCGCCAGCAGCAGCAGGATGATGGTGACGACCTCGACGGCGATCTGGGTCAGGGCAAGATCGGGTGCCGACAGATAGACGAAGGCGAGCGCGATCACCGTCCCGATGACGCCGATGAACACGAGCGCGCGCAACCGCCGGCGCTGGGCGCCCAACACGGCCCCGGTCGCCGCGAGCAGCAGCACCCAGGCGAGGACAGCGACCGGCGAGGCCGGGATGCCGGCGCGCGAACCCGTGAAGCTGCCGCCGCCGACAACCGCGCCATCCACCGCGAGCAGCACGACCACCGCAAAGACCGCGAACACCATGCGCTGCAGCGAGGGTGTGTGGACCGCCACCACCAGCCGACGCACGCCGGCGTCGGTTGCCGCCAGGCCACGGTCGAACAGCCGCTTGGCATCGAGGTGCCGGGCCCGCTCGTACCAGCCGAGCAGCCTCGGGTGGCGCCCGAGCAGCAGCGCGCCAACGGCAATCGCGACGATGCTCATCGCCAGCGGCAGGGTGAAGCCGTGCCAGAGCGACAGGTCCAGCGCCGGTGCCGGCGCGCCGATCACCGCCCCGGACACCGACGCGACCAGCGGCGCGGCGAGCATCGGCGCCAGCCCGAGCAGGACGGCGAGCACGACGAGGAGGGCCGGCGACAGCCACATGCCGATGCCCGGATCATGCGCCCGCGCGTGGGGCCCGGCATCGCGCGGCGCGCCGAAGAACAAGCCCGTCGCAAGGCGCAGCGAATAGCCGGCCGACAGCGCCGCCGCGATCGTCGCCACCATCGGCACCAGCCAGGGCAGGCCGAACAGGCCCACGGCCAGCGTTTCGCCGAGCATCATCTCCTTGGAGATGAACCCGCCCAGCGGCGGCAGCCCGGCCATGGCGGCGGCGGCGAGCGTCGCCACGATCGCGGTGATCGGCATGACGCGGGCCAGGCCACCCAACCGGCGGATGTCGCGCGTGCCGGTTTCATGGTCGACGATGCCCGCCGACAGGAACAGCGCCGCCTTGAACACCGCATGGTTGAGGATGTGGAACACCGCGGCCACGGCGGCGAGCTCCAGCGAAAAACCGAGCAGCATGACCAGCAGGCCGAGCTGGCTGATTGTCGAATAGGCGAGGATGCTCTTCAGGTCGTGCCGGAACAGCGCCACCCAGGCGCCGAAGGTCATGGTGACCAGCCCGACGCCGGTGACGACGACGGTGTAGAGGTCGGTCCCCGCCAGCACCGGCCACAGCCGCGCCAGCAGGAACACGCCGGCCTTCACCATCGTCGCGGAATGGAGATAGGCGCTGACCGGCGTCGGCGCCGCCATCGCGTGCGGCAGCCAGAAATGGAACGGGAACTGCGCCGATTTGGTGAAGCAACCGACAAGGATCAGCAGCAACAGCACCGGATACAGCGGCGACGCCCGCACGATGTCGCCACGCTCGAGGATGGTCGGCAGGTCGAAAGACCCGGCCACCAGCCCGAGCAGCACGATGCCGGCGATCAGCACCAGCCCGCCGCCACCGGTCACCGCCAGCGCCATGCGCGCGCCCTGCCGCGCCTCCGCCTGGTCGCGCCAGAAACCGATCAGCAGGAACGACGACAGGCTGGTCAGTTCCCAGAACACCAGCAGCAGCAGCACATTGCCCGACACCACGATGCCGAGCATCGCCCCCTGGAACAGCATCAGGCTGGCAAAGAAGCGCCCGGACGCTTCGTGTGCGCCGAGGTAGAAATGCGCGAACACCATGACCAACAGCCCGATGCCGAGGATCAGCCCGGCGAACAGCAGGCCCAGCGGATCGAGCATGACGGTGAAATCGAGTCCGATCGCCGGCACCCAGGCCGCGGCGACACGGGGTATGTCACCCGCCAGCACCCGCGGCGCCAGCGCCAGAATCAGGAGCAGCCCGGCGCCGCTGGCAGTCGCGGCAAGTCCCGAATGCAGCGCGCGACCACGGCCGGAACTGAAGGCAATGACCAGCGCCGTGACGAACGGCAACAGCACGAGCGTATATAGAACCAGCGGCGTCGCCATGGGACAGGCGTGTTCGTCCTTCTACGGAACATGTTGGGAGATCGGCCCCGCCCGTGCCGATCTTCTAGGTCGGGAACGCGTGATTGTCATGCCCGGACGCGTAGCGGCGGGGATGTAGAGCGACGGTCAGTCGATCAGGCCGATCGCCAGCGTGATCGACAGATAGATCGACAGCGTCATCACGGCCGCGACCGAGATCGCCACCGTGCGCCAGGCGGCGCCCCAGCGGCTGAGGCTGTAGGTGCCTTTCAGCTGGACGTACCAGTGCAGCGCCGGCGCGACGAAGATCAGGAATCCCCAGAAAACGCCAGCGACGAAATCCAGCGCCAGCGCGATGCTGCCCACGATGAACAGCAGCGACATGAAGCTGATCGAATAGAGCGCGAACACGGCATGGTCGTACATCCGCACGTTGCGGCGGAACGCGAACATCAGCCACAGCCAGGGCAGCGACAGCGGCACCAGCAGGAAGCTGAACTTGTAGATCTTGTTCTGCACCTTGTAGAGCGCCAGCTGCGGGTTGCGCAGCGCCGCCCGGGCGCGTTCGTTGATGGTTTCGTTGCCGAGATTGACGTTGATATCGCCCGATTTGTAGCTTTCCTCGATCTGCCGCGTCATCTCGCCGGGGAAATCCATCGGGGAGGCGATTTCGCCCTCGGCGCGCGCCTTCAGCCGGTCCCGCGTGGCCACGACGCCGGTCCGCACGCCGTTCAGCACAGCGATTTCGCCGGTGCCCGCGCCTTTCGCCTTGGCGGCGGCGAGGTCGCGATCGAGGTTGGCGAGTTCGGTATTGATCTTGGGCAGTTCGACGATGGCTTCGGCCTGGGTCAGCTGCTTGCCATTGCTGTCGGTGGCGCCGCCGCCCGGCTTCACATGGACAAAGCTGAACACGAAGAACATCAGGAAGACGACGAGCAGGAACAACGGCACCGGCGCGATGTAGCGAGCGCGCTTGCCCTCGATATATTCGCGGGTCAGCCGGCCCGGGCGGAACAGCAGCATCGGCAGCGTCTTCCACGTCTTGCCGTCGAAATGCGTGATGCCGTGGACGAATTCCTCGCCGACATGGGCAAGGCTGCGATGGACATGCGCCTGTTGCCCGCAATTGGCGCAGTAATTGCCGGTCAGATGCTGGCCGCAATTGGCGCATTCATGGTGCGCACCCGCGACCTCGGCGGCATTGATGCCGCCTTCGCCGGTCGGGCGGTCGATCGCCTTCCCCACCAGGCCGGCGTCGACGAGGCCTCCCAGTGCATCGATATTGCCGCTCATCCCGACCCCGCCTGCTGCGGCGCAAAAATGGCCCGAATCATGGTCCGGGGCAAGCCGCGGCGTTGCGGCGACAGCGCTGCCCCTCTAGGATGGACGAAAGAGGAGAATTCGACAGATGGCAGGCGTGAACAAGGTGATCCTGGTCGGACGACTGGGCAAGGATCCGGAGACGAAGAGCTTTGCCAACGGCGGTTCGGTGACCCAGTTCACCATGGCGACATCGGAAAACTGGCGCGACAAGCAGTCCGGCGAGCGCAAGGAAAAGACCGAATGGCACAACATCGTCATTCGCAACGAGAATATCGGCAAGGTGGCACAGCAGTATCTTCGCAAGGGCAGCGAAGTGTACATCGAAGGCAGCATCACCACCCGCAAATGGCAGGACCAGAGCGGCGCCGATCGCTACACCACCGAGATCGTCGTGGGCCCGTTCAAGGGTGAAATGACGCTGATCGGCGGCCGTGACGGCGGCGGCGCTTCGGCCGGCGGCGGCGATCGTGGTGGCGGCTATGGCGGCGGCGGCGGTGGCGACGATTACGGCGCTCCGGCAAGCAGCGGCGGCTATGGCGGCGGCAACAAGCGCCCGGCGGCATTCGACGACGATCTGAACGACGACGTGCCGTTCTGATGGTGTGAACGCCGCGCTTGGGGCGGGACGCAGGTTTGTGATAGGGTGCGCACAGTAACGGGGGGAGGCATTCCCATGCGGTTGCGGTGCGTATCGATCCTGCTGGCCGCGACACTGTTGTCGGGCTGCGCCACCAACCAGCTTCGCATCGAGCGCGCCGGCGCGGTTGTCCAGGAAGGCCAGCCGCTCATCGCCGCGTCGAAGGCGCTGATCGCCGACATCGCCGCCACCAGCCGCGATGCCAGCATCGAGCTCGCGCTCGCCGATCCGCTGTGCGACTGGCCCGAGATCCGCATCGCCACCGGCACGCCCGCGGCCTCGCTGTGCGACCCGGCGAGCAGCAGCCACACGACATTCACCCGCATCGACGCCGGCGCCTTTGCGCCCACCGTCAAGCTGATCGGTGCGCTGTCGGCCTATGTTGCCGCGGTCGATGCGGTGGCTTCGGGCGCGACCACCGACGAACGCTTCAACCTCGCCGCCGCCAGGGCCCAGCTCACATCGGTCGCCGGCGCCGTCGGGGTCAATCCGATCGCCAGATTGTCGGACGACCAGCAAAAGGCCCTCGACGGCCTGATCGCGTTGGTCGACACGCTGTCGCGCGAAGCCGAGCAGGCGCGGCAGCTGCAGGCGATCGAGGCCAACACGCCCGGCTTGCGCGCCGTGACGACGACGCTGCGCCGCGACCTCGGCAACTGGGCAAACCTGGCGCTGGTGTCGGAACTCGCCAATCTGCAGAGCGTCCAGACGCTGCGCTGGCAGCGCGACCGCATGCTGCGGCTGCAACCCGAGCGCCGCGGCGTGCGCCGCGAGTTGCTCGGCGACGACGCCCGCCGCGCGCTGCTGCGCCAGCGGCTGGAGACCGAAAGCCGCCTCGCCGCCGCCCGCGCGCTGCCGGTGACACTGGCCCAGGCGGTGACCGATTTCGAAACCGCGCACGACAGCTATGTCAACGCGCTGCAGAACAAGGCGCTGACGCCGGAGAACCGCGCCCGGCTCGCCGAGCTGACCCGCGAGCGCCTGCGTCAGTCGCTGACCCTGCTGGCGCAAACCGTCGCGGCCTTTGCCTGAAGAGGGGATCGACCATGTCGCAAGCCATCGCCGAAGCCCTGGCCAGCCTGCGCGACAGCCTGGCCCGGCTGACCCAGCGCAGTTTCGATGATTTCGCGCTGTTCCAGCAAGTGACGGCGATGCAGTTCCGCTCGAACGAGGTCGCCAAGCGGCTGGCGATCGTGCTCGCCGGCAATCTGTCGGCGCCCGGCGCTGCCGCGGTCGCGCAGGAACTGCTCACCGCCGGCGGCAAGGTGTCGATCGCACAACCGGTCGATCATGCGTCGGTCCGGACGGCGCTGGCGGCCGCAGGGGCTGCGCTCGATGCCGCCGACGGCTGGCTCGCTGCCGCCGGTGGCGCCGAGACTATTCCTTCAGGACCGAAAACGGGTTCGAAGCCACGCGCGCCTCGGCTTCCGAAATCACCCCCGGCGCCGGTGCGGTCGAGCGCGGATAAGGATCGAGCGCCAGCGCGAAAGCCTGGGCCGCGATCTCGCCCAGGTCGATGATGTCGCCGCTGAGCGGCTCGGCATCGAGATCGGCATCGGCGAGCTCGATCTCGTCGCCCTCGGGGGCATGGTCGACCAGCAGCAGGTTGACCGCCTCGGTGATCAGGAACGGCACCGGCTGGTAGGTGGCGGCGCAGGGCTGGTCGCCGCTGGCATGGACCTGGCCGGTGACGCGGATGCCCGCCGCCTCGCGCCGCAGCTCCAGTGCCGCCGTCAGCCGGTCGAGCGCCAGCAGGTCGAAGCGGGCGGCAAGGGCCTCGCGTTCCCCCGCGTCGGCCTCGATCGCCTGCTGCCGCGTCGGGCCGCCGACATCATGGGCGCGAAACGGCCGCGAGAATTCGGGCGGCGTCATGCGGCGGTCCTGGCCGCGCCGGACGGCGGCGCCATATGGCCAGACAGCACCGCCGGTAGCGGCGTCGCATCCAGCCGGCGGGCGACGCGGCGCGTTTCGCCGACGGTCCAGTCGACCGCATCCTCGGGGACGTCGGCGCCGCGCCACAGGTTGCGGCGCAACGCCTCGGCCATCGCCGCATCGTCATCACGCGCCTCGCGATAGGCGCCAAGCCGCCCGCCGAGCGCCGCGACCATGCGCCCGATATGCTTGCCGACAACCTGGTCGCCGATGCCGTCCTGCCGCAGCGTGCCGTCCATGTCGCTGATGAAGCGTTCGGTGAGGTCGGCACAGGCCTGGGCGGCGCCGTCGTCCTCCAGCCGGATCAGCGCCAGCGACAGGATCAGCGCCACCATGTCGAAGCGGCCGTCGAGCGTGTCGGGCACCTGGCCGGCGAGATACCAGTCGGGGCGCCGCGCCTCTGCCACCACGGCATCGTACAGGGCGTCCATCGGCCCGGCGCGAGGCACGAGGCCCATTGCGGCGATGGTGCGGCGCAGGCCGGAAAAGAGGGTCATCGCGGTTGCCTTCATCGCCGCTGGCACGCGGCCGTGACTTGGCATATTGAGCTTTGGTTGGCGCCGCGCAACCTGCCGCGGCGTTTTGGAGACCGCTATGCGTAAACCATTTGTTCTCGTGCTGGTGGCGGCGCTGGCGATCGGCGCCGGCGGCTGCTCGCGCATCAAGCAGAACCAGGGCTATCTGGTCGACGAAACGCTGCTCAGCTCGATCCAGCCCGGCGTCGACAATCGCGACTCGGTGGCAAAGACACTCGGCCGCCCGACCTTTTCGGCGCAATTCGATTCGGGCGAATGGTATTACGTCACCCGCAACACCGGCCAGTTCGCCTTTGTGAAGCCCAAGGTCGAATCGCAATCGATCCTGATCGTCAGCTTCGACAAGGGCGGCACCGTCACCAAGGTCGAGCGCCGCGGCATGGACCAGATCGCCAGCATCAGCCCCGAAAAGGACAAGACGCCGACGCTGGGCCGCAGCGAAGGCCTGTTGCAGGAACTGTTCGGCAACCTGGGCTCGGTCGGCTCGGGCGGCTTCGGCGGGCCGAACAACACCAACACCGGACGTGACGGGCCCCGCTAGGGGGTCCCCTGAGGCGTCACGTCATGCTGGCGCACGCCAGCATCCACCGCGGCGCCATGAACCGGCCATCGACGCCCTGCACATCGATCGGCACTTTGCACGCCGGTGGATGCTGGCGTTCGCCAGCATACGGGTGCTGGTGAAAGCAGTTGGCCGCTATAACGGCTTCACCGCCCCCAGCCAGCTGGTGGCGAACAGCAGCGCATAGACGGTGAACACCCAGCGCCGGGTGCCGTCCATCGTCGCCCGCAGCGGCACTTCGGTCGCATCCGACGATCCCTGTTCGATCAGCGCCATCAGCTGCGGTCCGACCGGCTTGAAGGCGTGGTCGATCATGATCGCCGCGCCGAAGATCAGCCCGAACAGCAGCGCCTTCAGCGCCAGCCATTGCGGCGCCAGCGGCGTGCCGGTCGCCAGCGAAATGCCGCCCAGCCCCAGGTAGAATGCCGCCAGCCCCCAGCGCAGCCCGCCTTCGATCCGGCGATCTCGCGCGGCGCGGGGTGTCATGTCATGGGCATGGGCATCCCAGACGAGCCACAGCCAGCCGAGCCCCACCACCCAGCCGGCGATGACCGCCCCCATCGGCAGCCCGGGCCACCAGCCGCCGGCGTACAGCAGCGTCAGCGACAGCGGCACCATCAGCGCCCAGGCCGATCGCGGCCCCATGTCGATGGCGACGAGCAGTTTCAGCAGCGTCAGCCGCTCGGGCAGCGAATAGTCGCGGCGGCGGAAATGCTGGCCAAGCACGAAGACGCCGAGATCACCCCCCAGCCACAGCACGAACAGCAGCAGATGGACATAGACCAGCGTCGGATAGATCATTCACTGGCCTTCGAAGATGGCGACATGGAATTCGCCGGCGCCGGCGCGCAGCGGCTTGACCTCGTCCTGGTACTGCGCGTCGAACCAGAAGGCTTCGGCCGCCGCGCGCGACGGAAAATGCGCGCAGACGATGCTGGTGCCCTCGGGCCAGTCCTCCAGCGGCCGCGCCGCCTTGCCGATGAACAGGTAATGGCCGCCATGCCGCGCATAGAGCCCGGTATCGGCGAGCGCCCGCGCATAGGCGGCCATTTTCGCGCCATCGGTGACCCGCGCCGTCACCAGCAGATAGGCCGGCCGCGCCGGTGCCTCCGGACTGTGCTGTTCCATCGCGCGCCCTTCCCGCCCAAGCGACGATGGACTATTGCCGGACATGAAACTGCTGTCAAAGATTTGTCCGGACAACATTGTTGCAATGCAGCCAAAAGACGGCAACATTGCCGCAGGGGGCCTGGGGACGGGTCGGCCGGCCTTGTGGGAGGACCATGGTATGACGCGTACTGCAACCGTGATGCCCGGAAGCCTGCGGGCGGGCCGCCGGGCCGCCTTGCTGGCGTGTGCGATGATCGGCACGGTCGCCCAGGCCCAGGACGCCGCACCGGCGCCCGCCACCACGGCCCAGGCGCCGGACGACAGCACGCTGTCCGAAATCGTCGTCACCGCGCAGCGGCGCAGTGAATCGGTGCAGAATGTCCCGATCGCGGTCAGCGCCTTTTCGGCCGACCTGTTGTCGGCACGCGGCATCGCGACGCCGCTGCAGCTGATCCAGTATGTCCCCAACCTGTTCGGATCGAACAACACCGGGCTCGGGTCCGCCAACGCCTATTACATCCGCGGCCTCGGCAATACCGAGACCATCGCCACCTTCGATCCGCCGGTCGGCACCTATGTCGACGACATCTACATGTCGCGGCAGAACGGCAATAATTTCGCCTTTTTCGACATCGACCGCATCGAGGTGCTGCGCGGGCCGCAGGGCACGCTGTTCGGCCGCAACACCACCGGCGGCGCCGTCAACGTGCTGCTGAAGCGCCCGTCGGACGAGGTCGGCGGCTTTCTGGAGGCGGCCTATGGCGCCTATGACAAGAAACTGATCCGCGGCTCCATCGACCTGCCGCTGTCACAGGCCATCCAGATCAAGCTGTCGGGCTATTTCCAGGACGACGACGGCTATGTGCAGAACACCACGACGGGTGAACGGCTGAACGACAGCGACCTCGCCGGCATCCGCGGCGCCGTGCAGCTCAAATTCAGCGAGCGGCTGACCTGGAATGTCGCCGCCGCCTACATGCGCAACGACGGCGAAAACATCATTAACTATGATTGCGACCCGCGGAACCCGTCGAACTGCGGCGGACGTTTCGCCACCACCGGCCTCGTCACCCGCTATGCGCCGGGCACCATCAGCCCGTTCGTCGGCCTGGGCGTGTCGGGCCGCAAGGCCGGCTATGGCCTCGGCAACGAGGTCGACACGACGATGTACACGTCGAACCTCGAATGGGCCGGCGACAACCTGACGCTCAACATCATCACCGGCCTCATCGACCTGAAGCAACAGTACCTGCTCGATTTCGCCGACGGCCGCGGCCTGCCCAACGTGGCGGTGCCCGAAACCCCGGTCCGCGGCTATCCGTCGGGCGGTTTCGACATCCTCAACGACGGCTCGCACCGGCAGTTCACTCAGGAAGTGAAGGTCAACGGCAAGCTGTTCGGCGGCGTCATCGATTATGTCGGCGGCTTCTTCTACTTCCATGAAGAGAACCGCACCGATTTCGCCGACATCCTCAACCTGGGGCCGATCCTCGGCATTCCCGGCAATGTCGGCTTCCCGGCGGTGCTCGCCGACCGGACCTTGCGCAACACCACCAACGCCTATGCCGGCTATCTGCAGGTCGACGCCAATGTCACCGAACAGATCAAGCTGACCGCCGGCGTGCGCTATACCGACGAGAAGAAGAACCTCGGCATCAGCGACAATCGCGCGGCGTGCATCGCCAACCTCACTCCCAACTGCCTCGACAGCCGCAACCTCGCCGTCAACCTCCCGTCGGGACGGCTGGCGATCCCGCTCGAACAGCGGACCAAGCAGTGGACGCCGCGCTTTGCCGTCAACTTCCAGCCGAACAAGGACATGCTGTTCTTTGCCAGCGCGACCAACGGCTTCAAGTCGGGCGGCTGGAACGCACGCGGTTCGGCGCCCAACACGCTGCTGCCGTTCGATCCCGAGAAAGTCTGGAGCTATGAACTGGGCGCCAAGACCGAGCTGTTCGACCGGCGGCTGCGCGTCAACGTCACCGGATTCTGGCTGGAAACCAAGGCCCTGCAGACACCATCGGCGTTCATCGACCCGGTCAGCGGCGCCGCCACCTTCATCACCCAGAACTTCGCCGACTATCGCAACCGGGGCGTGGAACTGGAGATCACGGCGGTGCCGGTGCGCGGCCTGACGGTCTATGCCAACGTCGGCTACCAGAACGACAAGTACAAGGTCAGCGACACGCTGCTGCCGAACCGGTACGGCGTGAAGGCGGTTCGCCAGCAGCAGATCGACTGCCTGGCGCAACTGGCGCAGGGCCGCATCCCGCTCGGCCCGACCGGCCCCAACAACGCCCCCGATTGCGCCGCCGGCATCATCGATGCCAACGGCAACATCGCCAAGCCGGTGCGCACGCCCGACGTCAGCGTGTCGTTCGGCGGTTCCTACGACTTCCCGATCCCGTCGGCGGGCATCATCCTGACGCCGTCGGTCAATGCCCTGTACCGGTCGAGCCTCGAAACCGGCACCGCCGGCGGCACCATCTACACCGGCAGCATCACCGCCCCCAGCGGCGCCGTCTATCCGTCGAACCCGTTCAGCGGTGAGGTCATCGCCGGATCGCTGACCAAGGCCTATTGGCAGGTCGGCGCGGCGCTGACGATGCGCACCGACGACAACAACTGGACGCTCAGCCTCGAATGCGAGAACTGCTTCGACAAGGCATTCGTGCAGTCGAGCCTGGTGAACTTCAACTATCTGTCGCCGCCAAGGACGTGGCAGGTAAGAGCGAAGCGGGTGTTCTAGGCGCAGCGCGGCGGTGAGGAAGTCACGATTTGCTGAGCAAAATCTGGCTTCGACACGGACGCGCGCCAGCCCGGCCGGCGGGGCGGCCGGGATCCCCGGCCGAACCCGTCCGACGCAGGCATGGGCTTTGCCCATGCCCTTGCTGGAGAGCTGAAACGACCATGACCTGCGTCCACCCCTTGATCCGACCGCGGCGCTAGCATGTCCGAATTCCGCAAGGGCGGCCCCATCCTCTTCGCCGCCATGATCGGCGTCGGCTGCGGCGCCTCCCCCATCCCGTTCAACGTGCTGCCCGCCGTCATCGGCCCGATGCATGCCGAGCTCGGCTGGTCGTTCCTCGACATCAGCCTCGGCATCACCGTCTTCGGCATCATCGCGTCGCTGCTGGCGCCGGTCTATGGCGCCGCCGCCGACAAATGGGGGGTCCGACCGGTCGCCATCGGTTCGCTGCTGGCCTTTGCCGCGACCTTTTCGCTGTTCGCGCTGATGCCGCCATCGAAACCGGCCTGGTACGCGCTATGGGCGCTGGTCGGCATCGTCGGCATCGGCTCGACGCCGGTCACCTGGAGCCGCGCCGTCAACATGTGGTTCGTGAAAAACCGCGGCCTGGCGCTCGGCATCATGCTGCTCGGCACCTCGCTGGCCGGCATCCTCGTGCCGCAGATCGCGCAACGTGCCATCGCCGGCCAGTTCATCGGCAGCGGCTGGCGCGGCGCCTTCCCGACGCTGGCGCTGCTGCCGCTGCTGCTGGCGACGCCGCTGGCGCTGTGGCTGTTCCGCGAGCCGACGGTGGCCGAACGGCCCGCGGGCATCAGCGACGCCGCCGGCAATCTGACCGGGATGACCGCGGGCGAAGCCATCCGCGGCTATCGCTTTTGGGTGATCTGGGCATCGATCGCCGTCGTCGCGCTGGCCTATGGCGGCGTCTTCATCAACATGATCCAGATCGCCGGGCTACACGGCTTTACCGCGGCGGAGGGCGCGACGGTGATGAGCGTGATGGCGGTCGGTATCCTCGCCGGCCGGGTCATCACGGGGCTGTTGTTCGATCGCTTCTGGGCGCCGGCGGTGCTGGTGCCGATCCTGCTCGGGCCCGCGCTGGCGTGCTGGTTGCTGATGGGCAGCACCGGCACGCTGGGCGTGCTGATGGCGGGCGCACTGCTGCTCGGCTTTGCCGCGGGGGCGGAAAGCGACCTCATCGCCTATCTCGCCGGGCGCTATTTCGGCATGGCCAACTACGGCCGCATCTATGGCCTGCTCTACATGCCGTTCGGGCTCGGCTCGGCGATTTCGCCGGCGATCTATGCCCGCGTCCGCGATGTCACCGGCAATTACGATGCGATGCTGGCGGTGGCGATCGGCCTGTTTGCGCTCGGCGGCCTGCTGCCGCTGACGCTCGGCCGCTATCCGGTGTTCGGGGGCCCGGCGCGATGACCGACCTCTACGCCGCCGTCGCCATGCAGCTGACCGCGCGGTCGGTGGCGGACCTGCCCGATCGCGCCGCCACCAGCGCGGCGATGCTGGCGCAGATCGACACGGTCGCGGCGCAGATCCTGCAGGCCAAGGTCTTTATCGAGCAATATGGCGGCAGCCCGCTGCGGCTGGCGGTCCTGCCCGAATATCTGTTCACCTCCTACCCTGGCCGCATCACCATCCCCGATTTCGCCGCCCGGGCCGCCATCGCCGCCGATGGCCCCGAATATGCCGCACTCGGCACCGTGGCGCAGCGGCTCGGGCTGTATATCGCCACCAACGCCTATGAGACCGACCCGCATTTCCCCGGGCTGTACTTCCAGGCGAGCGTCATCGTGGCGCCGTCGGGGGATGTCGTGCTGCGCTATCGCCGGCTGAATTCGATGTACGCGCCGACGCCGCACGATGTCTGGCGCAAATATCTCGACATCTACGGCCTCGATGGCGTGTTCCCGGTCGCCGACACCGACATCGGCCGGCTGGCGGCAATCGCGTCGGAGGAGATACTGTACCCGGAAATCGCCCGCGCCCTGGCGCTGCGCGGGGCGGAGGTTTTCGTCCATTCCTCATCCGAAATCGGCTCCCCGGCGCTCACCCACAAGCAGCTGGCCCGGCGGGCGCGGGCGCTGGAGAACCTGGCTTATGTGGTCAGCGCCAACACGGCGGGCATCAGCGGCACGGCGATGCCGCTGGCCTCGGCCGACGGCAATTCGGCGCTGGTCGACTGGAAGGGCAATGTGCTCGCCGAATCGAACAGTGGGGAGACGTTCACCGCATTCGGAGACATCGATATCGTGGCGCTGCGCCGGGCGCGGCGCAAGCCGGGCATGACCAATTACCTGTCGCGCCAGCGGCTGGAGCTGTTCGCCGCGGCCTATGCGGGCAGCGTCCAGCCAGCCGATGCGTTGGGGACAGGCGACATTCCCGACCGCGACCATTTCAAGCGCGTGCAGGACGCGGTAATCTCGCGCCTCGACGCAGCCGGGCTGATCTGAGGACCGAACATGGCGATCCACGACGATATCCCGCCGCCCTATTCGATGGTCGGCACCCATGGCGTGTTCCCCCGGGCGACGCACGACGAGCGCGCGCGGTTCAACTTCCTCGCCAATCTCAACAAGCATGTCGCCGGCACGCTCGGCCCCGGCAACAAGCTGGCCTGGGAGCGGCGGGCCCAGCCGAAATTCGTCGCCGAGCAGGGCCGCGAGCCGGCCGATCGCTTCGAGGTGCGGCGCGCGATGAACGCCGACCCCTATCACCGCTTCTGGTCGGCGCTGAAGCGCAACAACATGGAAATGCGCCAGCAGAACGGCCGCTCGCTCGTGCTGCGCCAGCTCGACGACCTCGACGAACGCGCGCGCATCGCCAGCGGCAATGGCGACGGGCTGGAACTCGACCCTGCCATCACCATCCCGCGCTACCAGCGCGCCGTCGACACCCATTGCATGCCCGGCAGCTATTTCGGCGAGGAACGGCCGGGCGATGTCTCTGCCGGCGCCAATTACGACTGCGGCATCTTCGTCACCACCGGCGGCGGCATGGGCGCGCTGTCGGACGGCGGCGGCCAGGCCATCGCCAAATGGGCGAAGGAAAACCGCCCCGGCTGGCAGCCGCGGCGCATCCTCGATATCGGCGTCACCGTCGGCCACAGCGCCGTCCCGATGGCAGAAGCGTTTCCGGATGCGGAGGTCATCGCCATCGACACGGTGGCGCCGGTGCTGCGCTACGGCCACGCCCGGGCGCGGTCGCTCGGCGTCGACAACATCCGCTTCGTCCAGGCCAATGGCGAGGATCTGTCGCGCTGGCCGGACGGGTATTTCGACTGGGTGCAGACGACGATGTTCCTGCACGAAACCTCGGGGCAGGCGCTGCCGCGCATCATCGCCGAGGCGGCGCGGGTGCTGGCGCCCGGCGGCCTGATGCTCCACCTCGAACAGCCGCAATACACGCCCGACATGCCGCTGTTCGAACAGTTCATGCGCGACTGGGACGCCTTCAACAACAACGAGCCGTTCTGGTCGGCGATGCACGCCTATGACATGCACGACGTGCTCGCCGCCGCCGGCCTGCCGCGCGACAGCCAGTTCGAAGCGAAAGTCCGCGCCGTCGTCGACGAGACGATCTTTCCGCCATCGGTCGAAGGCGACGCCGAGGATTTTGGACGCGCCGCCGTCTGGCACGCCTATGGCGCCTGGAAACCCGACGCATGACCGACATCGACTGGATCGCCCGCGCCGGTGCCAGGGCCAAGGGCGCCCGGCCCAGATATTTCGAGGACCCGGCCACCGATCGCCTGCTGTCGATCGTCATGGCGCTGGCCGGCGAGGTGGCGGTGGTCAAGGAACGGCTCGACACCGTCGAACGCCTGCTCGACGCCAGGGGGACGATCAGCCGCGCCGATATCGAGGCCTATGCCCCCGACCGCGACGCCGGCCACGAACGCGGGCTGATGCACCGCGAATTCGCCGCGCGCATCCTTCGCGGCGTGCAGCAAGACATGGAAAGTCTCGAAATGGCCGAATCTTCGGTCGAAGACGTGTCGAAGCAGTTGCGCGACAGCTAAGTTCGGCTAAGCATCTGGGTAGCCAAGAAGGGGCTGCCGCACTGGTCGGCCTCATGCGCGTCGTAAGAGGGGAGATCCATGGCAGAAGCAGCAAAGCCCGCGGGCAAGAAGATGGATGCATTGCAGAAGCCGTTGACACCGTCGCCGGAACTGGCAGCGATCGTCGGCAAGGACATGCTGCCGCGCGGCCAGGTGGTCAGCAAGGTCTGGGAATACATCAAGAAGCATGACCTGCAGAAGCCGACCGACAAGCGGCAGATCGTGGCCGACGAGAAGCTGAAGAAGGTCTTCGGCGTCGACGAATGCTCGATGTTCGAAATGAACAAGCATCTGGCGCGCCATCTGAAATAGCATTTTCGGCCTGGGGTCCGCCCCGGCCGTCAGCACCGATCCGCAGCCGGCCGGTCCCGCCATTGGACCGCGCCGGCTGTGTGGTTTTCGGCGATGGGCACGATGATGTCGGCTTGTCCCGGCATGGTCGCCAGCAGGTGCCGCGACAGCCGCTCGAAATGCTGGATGAAGCGGTCGAGCGCTGTATCGTCCATGCCGAGCCCCTGTGCCCGCAGCGGCATTTCCTGCTGGCGGCGCCAGCCCGAGACCACCCCGAAATCGGGTGCCAGCAGCGCCACCAGCAGGTCGATCGGCCCGAACAGCCGGGCATAATCGCCACCAAGCGCGGCGTTGACCGCCCGCCGCCAGGTCGAATCCGGGTCTTCCATCGATTCCAGCGCGTTGACCGGCGACCTTAACGTCGATTCCGGCTGGGGTGTTGCACCGATGCACCAGCCTTCGAACAGCAGCACGTCGACGGGCGCCATGACGCTCGGCAGCGTCGCCACCGGGGCGTCGCGGCCCTTGTCGAAACGCGGCACCGTGACCGGACCGTGGCCCATCAGCAGCGCCGCGATAGTCCGCTGCCCCATCGCCACGTCATGGGTACCGGGAACGCCGCGGGTGGCGAACAGCGGATGCACCGTCGCCGCGAGCCGGGCGCGCGCAGCCTTCGACAGGTAAAGATCATCGAGCGACAGCGTCACCGCCGACAGGCCGTGCCCCGCCAGCAACCGTTCAAGGAACAGGCAGGCGGTCGACTTGCCGCTGCCCTGGACGCCGTTGATGCCGATCAGCACCGGCCGCCCCAGCCGCCGGCGCAACGCCGCGATGTCGGCGGCGAGCGGCGTCCAGACGCCGGTGATCGTGTCGGCATAGCTGCCCGGCAGCCCCTCGCGCGCCAGCAGCGCGGCGAGATCGGGCGTGATGGTCAGGCCGCCGCCCGCTCCGCCGGGGCATGCAAACGCAGCCGCTTCACCATGCGCGGGTCGCCGTCGATGACTTCGAAGCGCCAGCCGCTCGGGTGATCGACGATCTCGCCCAGCGCCGGCACCCGCCCGGCGAGCATGAATACCATGCCGCCCAGCGTATCGACCTCGTCGCCGATCTCGTCGTCGGCAAAGCTGGTCTGCAGCTCCTCCTCCAGCTCCTCGAGCGGCAGCCGGGCATCGGCCTCCCACAGCCGGTCGTTGATCGCCTGCAGCAGCGCCGCCTCGTCCTCGTCGTGCTCGTCCTCGATATCGCCGACGATCTCCTCGACCAGGTCCTCGATGGTCACCAGCCCGTCGGTGCCGCCATATTCGTCGACGATCATCGCCATGTGCGTGCGCCCGGCGCGCATGCGGGCGAGCAGGTCGACGATGCGCATCGACGCCGGCACGAACAGCACCGGCCGCAGCAGCGGCTCGACGGGCAAATTCTCGAAGCGCTTCGACGATACCGCATCGTCGAAGGTCTCGGCGATATGGGCGTAGATATCCTTGATATGTGCCATGCCGATGATGTGGTCGCGGTCGCCGCGGAACACCGGCACGCGGCTGTGCCCGGCCTCCTTGAACAGCGCCACCAGCGCCGGAAAGCCGTCGGCAATGTCGAACACCACCATGTCGCTGCGCGGCACGCCGATGTCGCCGGCCTCGCGCTCGCCGAAGTGCAGCATGTTCTTCAACATGGCGCGCTCGACCGGCGACAGGTCGTCGCGCGCCGCGCCGTCGTCGTCATGCTCGTCTATCGCCTCTTCCAGGCTTTCGCGCAGGCTCGGCTCGTGATCGCTGCCGGTGATCAGCAGGCGCAGGCCGCGCCACAATCGCGTCGCGAAATCGTCGCTGCTACTGTCGGGTTCGGGCATCGCCGTCAGGCCTCAGCCGGCATAGGGGTCGGCGAGGCCG
Source organism: Sandarakinorhabdus sp. DWP1-3-1 (assembly GCF_049896705.1). Lineage (NCBI taxonomy): Bacteria > Pseudomonadati > Pseudomonadota > Alphaproteobacteria > Sphingomonadales > Sphingosinicellaceae > Sandarakinorhabdus > Sandarakinorhabdus sp. DWP1-3-1. The sequence continues at coordinate 92,973 of NZ_JAFCUV010000002.1, forward strand.
AGCGCGGCGCAGGCCGCCGATTCAAGCGCTTCCATGGCATTCGCCTGCATCTCGCCGGTTTCATGGTCGTAACCTAGCAGGTGCAGCGTGCCGTGGACAATCAGATGTTGGGCATAGTCGGGCATTGCCCAGCCCTTCTCAACCGCTTCGCGCGCACAGGTTTCGGCCGCCAGCACGATGTCGCCGAGCAGCACCTCGCCATCATCGCTGTTGGCCAGCCCGTCGAGCAGATCGGCCTGCACCATCGGAAAGCTCAGCACGTTCGTCGGTTTGTCCTTCTGCCGATAATGGTTGTTGAGCGTGTGCACCTCGGCATCATCGGTCAGCCTGACGCTGGTTTCGATGTTGAGCGCGCGGGTGGCGAAGTCGCCATGCGGCGTCTGCGCCAGCGCCGCGGCGACGGCGGCGGCGGCCAGCGCTTCCCAGTCCGCCGCCGGCCATTGCGGCGAGGCGACTTCGGTTTCGGTGGTCAGCATGGCCGGCCGGGAAGGTCATGCATCCTGGGGCGGGCCTTCATAGGCATCGACGATCCGGCCGACGATCGGGTGGCGGACGACTTCACGGCTGCTGAATCGCAGCGTCGAGATGCCCTCGATGCCGTCGAGGCGCTTGACCGCATCGGCCAGCCCCGACGACCCCGGGTTGGGCAGGTCGACCTGGTTGGGATCGCCGCAGACGACCATGCGGCTGCGTTCGCCGAAGCGGGTCAGGAACATCTTCATCTGCAACGGCGTGGTATTCTGCGCCTCGTCGAGGATGATGAAGGCATTGGCCAAAGTGCGGCCACGCATGAAGGCCAGCGGCGCGATCTCGATCTCGCCCGACGCCAGCCGGCGCTCGACCTGTTCGGCGGGCAGCATGTCGTAAAGCGCGTCGTAGAGCGGCCGCAGATACGGATCGACCTTGTCCTTCATGTCGCCGGGCAGGAAGCCGAGCCGCTCGCCGGCCTCCACCGCCGGGCGTGACAGCACCAGCCGATCGACCGAGCCGGCGATGAGCTGGCTGACTGCCTGTGCCACGGCGAGATAGGTCTTGCCGGTGCCGGCGGGGCCCAATGCGAAGATGATGCTGTCACGCGCCAGCGCCTCGATATAGCGCACTTGCGTCGGGCTGCGCGCCGCGATGGTCTTGCGGCGGGTGCGGATGACGGCGGTGTTGGCGAGCCCCGAATCGGCGCTGACCAGGCCGACCAGCGACGGATCGGCAGCAATGGCGACGGCGCCGACGACATCGGCGGCGTCGATCTTCTCGCCATGGGCGAGGCGGTTGTAGAGCCCGGTCAGCACGTCACGGGCGCGGGCGGCGGCATCGGCCTCGCCCTCCACCTGCACCTTGTTGCCGCGCGCCGAGATATAGACGCCGAGCTGGCCCTCCAGCGCGATCAGATTCTGGTCGAATTCGCCGAACAGCGGCCCCAGCAGATAGGCCTTTTCGAATTCGATCTCGAGCCGGACGCGGTCGCTGGCGGCGACGGAGGAGCGTTGCGGCTTTTTCGACATCAGGCGGCTGTTCTTTCTGCTGGCGTGAAAAGGGGAACGGCTTCAACGCTGTTGGGCTGCCCGGCGGTGATCTCGACCGCGATCAGGTCGCCGATTTTCGCGCCGGGGATCTCGACGACCGCCGATTGCAGCCAGGGGGTCTTGCCGATCAATTGCCCGGGCTTGCGGCCGGGGCGTTCGAGCAGGATCTCGGTGCGGCGGCCGACGCTGGCCTTGTTGAAGTCATGGGCGCCTGCCGTGATCGCCGCCTGCAACCGGGCAAGGCGCTCCTCCTTCACCGGTTCGGGCACCTGGTCCGGCATGAGCGCCGCCGGCGTGCCGGGGCGGATCGAATATTTGAAGCTGTAGGCCTGGGCATAGCCGACCTCCGCGACGATGCGCAGCGTGTCGGCGAAATCGGCCTCGGTCTCGCCCGGGAAACCGACGATGAAATCGCCCGACAGCGCGATATCGGGGCGGACGCTGCGCAGTTCCGCCAGCGTCGCCAGATAGGATTCGCGGGTATGGGCGCGATTCATCGCCTTCAGGACCTGGCTGCTGCCCGACTGCACCGGCAGATGGAGATAGGGCATCAGCTTGGGGATATCGCGATGCGCCTCGATCAACGCCCGTGTCATGTCGCGCGGGTGCGAGGTCGTGTAGCGGATGCGCTGCAGGCCGGGGATCTCGGCGAGGCGCGCGATCAGCAGCGGCAGGCTGTCGGTACCCGCGGCGCCGCCGTCATAGGCGTTCACATTCTGCCCGATCAGCGTGATCTCGACCGCGCCGGCGGCGACCAGCGCCTCGGCCTCCGCGACCAGGTCGGCCTGCGGGCGCGAAGTCTCACCGCCGCGGGTGTAGGGCACCACGCAGAAAGTACAGAATTTGTCACAGCCTTCCTGCACGGTCAGGAAGGCGCTGGCGCCCTGGTGGCGACGGGCGGGCAGATGCGCGAACTTCGGGATCGCAGGCATGTCGGTATCGATGGCCCGGCCCCAGCGCGCGCCGCGGGCATCTTCCGGAATGGCGGCGGCCTGTTTCAGCAGCTCAGGCAGGTTGTGATAGGCGAGCGGCCCGACGATGACATCGACGGCGGGCGCGCGGCGGCCGATCTCGGCGCCTTCGGCCTGGGCGACGCAGCCGGCGGCGACGATGACCGGGCGGCTGCCGTCGGCGCGCGGCTTTTTCAGCCGGCCGATGTCGGAATACAGCTTCTCGGCGGCTTTCTCGCGGATATGGCAGGTGTTGAGCACGACGATATCGGCGCCGTCCGGACTGTCGACGGCGACATGGCCCTCCGCGGCGAGCAGGTCGCCCATGCGTTCCGAATCATAGACATTCATCTGGCAGCCGAAGGATTTGACGTGGTAGCGTGACACTGGCTGCGGCGACTCCGGCGATGATGGACCGTCATAGCCTGTGCCGCCGTCGGGGTCATCCCCATTGGTGGCGCTGCTCAGGCGCGTTAGGATGCCGCCATGCACCTGCTCCACGCCGCCGACATGCCCGCCGCGCCGACCATCAGCTTCGACCAGTTCCTCGCCGTCGACATCCGCGTCGGCCGCATCATCGCCGCCGAAGCCTTTCCGGAAGCGCGCAAGCCGGCGCTGAAGCTGACCATCGATTTCGGCCCGGGTATCGGCATCAAGCGGTCATCGGCGCAGATCACCGAACATTATGCGGCGGAGACACTGCCCGGGCGCCTGGTGGCGGCCGTCGTCAACTTCCCGCCCCGCCAGATCGGCAAGTTCATGTCCGAGGTGCTGACGCTCGGCTTTCCCGATGCCGACGGCGCCGTGGTGCTGTTCGCGCCGGACCGCGACGTGCCGATCGGCGGGCGGCTGTTTTAAGTTGCAGCGGTGCAGGCGGTACATCTGCTTCCGCCCACTTGCGGACATCCGACCCAGGATTATGCTACGTTGATGCCGACAGCCGAAGAGAACTCCCCGCCCTATAACGATGCTGACTGTTACGGCTTTGTGCTTACAGGCCTGTTCGGGTTGATCGACGACGCAGAGGCTTCGGAGTGCGACCCTACGGGCATCGCGCTTCTACGCCAAGCGCGCGACTTGTTCTGGGCCGAGTTCCAGAGGCGACATCCGGGCGCTTGGGATGAAAAGCAGACAGGTAGCTAGCCACCCATTGCGGACTTTTCTCTCCCGCTTGCGACATATCCGACTTCGCCGAGCGTGTGAGAGTGTCTCTTCTGTGTCGGCGCGCGGGGACACCCTCACCCGGCGCGCTGGTGCGCGTCTCGCCTCTCCCGCAGGCGGGAGAGGAAGGGGGCTATCCCCGCATCAGCTTCCGATACCCTTGCGCGATCACCGTCTCGCAATGCCGCGACAGCGCCTTCCTGTTGGCGAAGTCCCCCGCCCGTACCGGCGGGTGGAAGATGATTTCCGCCCGCACCCGGCCCAGCGCCATGAACGCCATCGCGTGCGGTATCAGCTCGGTATCGCCGATCCAGGCGAGATCGGGCAGGCGTTCGCGCGTCACCGGCATGTTGTTGACGCGGGTATAGGCGATCGTCACCGGCTGGACGATGCGATCGGGGGCGCCATCGGTAACGGCGAACAGCGCCGATTTGAACGGCAGCACGCCGACCCCGTCGCTGTTGGTGCCTTCGGGAAACAGGATGATGTTGTCGCCGGCCGCCAGCCGCTCCGCAATCGCGTCGCGCTGCTCGCCCGTCGTCGTCCTCCGGGTGCGCTCGACATAGACGGTGCGCGCCAGCGTCGCCAGCCAGCCGACGACACCCCAGCCGGCGACATCCGCCTTGGCCACGAACGCCGCCCTGATGCGGGCGCCGAGCACCGGCACATCGGCCCAGGACACATGGTTCGACACGAACAGCACGCCGCGTTCACGCGACGCCCGGCCGTGGTTGGTGATGCGAATGCCCAGCGAGCGTGACAGGCCGCGGTGAAACGCCATGCGCAACCGCGCCTTGTCACGGCCCGCCAGGCGGCGCAGCATCAGTTCGGCGGGCACCAGCAGCGTGGCGGTGGTCAGCGCGCCGGCGATCCCCTTGGTGGGGCCCAGGCGCTGGAAGCGCGGTGCGCGGGCCCGGTCGGCGGGGGCGTCGGTCACCACCGGTGCCGGCTCATTCGCCGGGCTTCACCTTCACGCCGTACAATTCCATGCGATGGTCGACGAGGCGAAAGCCCAGCCGCGCCGCGATGCGGGCCTGCAATTCCTCGAGTTCGGCATCGTGGAATTCGATGACATTGCCGCTTTCGACGTCGATCAGGTGATCGTGGTGCTCGTCCTGCACGGTTTCATAGCGCGAGCGGCCGCCCTGGAATTCGTGGCGCTCGATGATGCCCGATTCCTCGAACAGCTTGACGGTGCGATAGACGGTGGCGATCGAAATCCGCGGGTCGACCGCGGCGACGCGGCGGTGCAGCGCCTCCACATCGGGATGGTCGTCGACCGCACTCAACACCCGGGCGATGACCCGCCGCTGCTCGGTGATGCGCAGTCCCTTTTTGAGGCACAAGGCCTCGACATCGATGGAAGCGCCCATGGCCTACCTTTCCTGCCGCCCGCCTTCAGATAGGCGGGCGGAGGAATGCGGGCAAGCCGGGCCATCCCACGACCCGGCAAGACCCGACAAGGTCTAGGCGACGACCTTGCGCGGCCGGCCGCGGGGCTTGCCGCCGACCTTGGCGATGCGCTTGGTGCCGAGCCCGATCGACTTGGCAAGGCTGCGGCGCTGCTCGGCATAGTTGGGGGCAACCATCGGATAATCCGCAGGCAGACCCCATTTGGCGCGATACTGGTCCGGCGTCATGCCATAGCGCGTCATCAAGTGACGCTTCAGCATCTTCAGCTTCTTGCCGTCTTCCAGGCAGATAATATAGTCCGGCTTGATCGAAGCCCGCACCGAAACCGCCGGTTCCTGGCGGATTACGGGTGCTTCTGCCGGCGAACCGAGCTTCGCCAGTGTCGAATAGACGCTTTCGATGACGCCGGGGACATCGCCCGGGGCAACGCTATTGTTGGCGAAATGCGACGACACGATATCGGCTGTCAGCGCCAGCAACTCGTTATGGACCTGTGAACTCTCCGTCATATTTTTTTATCCTTGACCCGTTGCGGAAACCTCCTCCGCAATGGTGGCCATGACGACAGTTTGACACAAATGCAAGTGGCGCAATTGATCAGGTCAAATCATCCAGTCGCCGTCGCATTGTAATCGCTGCATAGCGGTCACCCGAAGACCCGGCGTAATAGTCGGCACGTCGCCCGACATCGATGAAGCCTATCCGACGATATAGCTCTCGTGCCGGCAGGTTGTTTTCGCGGACTTCAAGAAAAACATCCGATGCGCCGCGACGAAGGGCATCGTTACAAGCCGCTTCCAAAAGCATCCGCCCGAATCCGCGCCCGCGATATTCGGGCCGCACCGCGATCAGCAGCAATTCGACTTCGGGTCCCGCGGCGCGCGACAGGGTAAACCCGGCGGTGAAACTGTCGCGATCCAGCGCCTGACGCGCGAAACTGCCGGTCTGGCCAAGCGATCCGCCCAGCTGCAGCGCCGACCAGGCTTCACCGTACAGCGGATCGAAGCTGGCGCGCATGACGTTCATCAGCGCGTCGAGGTGGCGTGCGTCGGCGTGGGCGACGACGGGTCCGGCCAAGGTGCTCATAGCGGCAATCCCATGGCGGCTGTTTAGGTCGGGAACGTCACAGCGGCAACACGGCATCGGGAGGCCGGACATACAGCGCTTGCGGTGCGACATCGCGGGCATGCGCCGGCAGGTACAGCGCGAACGCCATGTCGGGCTGGCCATGGTGGATCGCCGTCGCCGGGGCCATGGCGCCGGCGGTGGCGCCGGCTGCCGCCGCGGCTTCGTCGGGGGTCACGGTGGCGATGGCACCGGCGTCGAAATTCGCGTCGATCGCCTGGCGCAACACCTGGCCCCGTCCGGCGTCGAGCAGCACTGTCACCGCCGCCAGCCCCGGCGCCTCAGCAAAGGCCCGCACCGCGACCAGCGCCGCGCCGGTGCAGCCGGTCACCGGCACGCCCCAGGCGAGGCCGAGCGCCCGCGCCGCGGCGATGCCGATGCGGATGCCGGTAAAGCTGCCCGGCCCGATATCGACGATGATCGCATCGGCACGGCCGTCGCCCATCAGCGTGGCGATGGCCGGCATCAATGCTTCGGCATGGCCGCGGCCGATGATGTCGTGGCGATGGGCCGTCAGGACACCGTCATCGAACAGCGCCAGCGACAGCGCCGGGGAGGCGGTGGACAGCGCGAGGATCTTCACAGGATGGTGGCGGCCTCCTCGAAGGCCAGGCGCGGCAGTCGCGGGAACAGGCCCTCACCATTGCCCCTGCCGATCGAGCAGATGAAATTGGTCTCGACATCGGTGCCGGCCCAGAATTGCGCATCGACCGCCGCCTTGTCGAACCCCGACATCGGCCCGGTGTCCCAGCCCAGCGCCCTCGCGGCGATGATCAGATAGGCACCCTGCAGCGACGAATTGCGGAACGCCGTCTCGCGCGCCAGCGTCTCGCTGCCGGTGAACCAGCTGCGGGCGTCGGCATGCGGAAACAACTGCGGCAGCTTATCGTAGAATTTGGTGTCGAACCCGATGATGGCGGCGACCGGCGCCGCCAGCACCTTCGCGCGATTGGTCTCGCTGACACATTCGACAAGTTTCGTCCGGGCGTCGGCGGAGGTCACGAAGATGAACCGCGCCGGCGAGGCGTTGGCGGACGTCGGCCCCATCTTCACCAGGTCGTACAGCGCCCGCAGATCGCCTTCGGTGACCGGCTGCCCGGTCCAGCCATATTGCGTCCGCGCCTCCCGGAAAATCAGGTCGAGCGCTTGGTCGTCGAGCGGCATGCCGGGCATGATGGTCCCTTGGTTCAGGTCAGATGGCGCGGACGTCGGTCACTTCCGGCACGTAATATTTCAGCAGCGATTCGATACCCATTTTCAGCGTCGCCGTCGATGACGGGCAGCCGGCGCAGGCGCCCTGCATCTCGAGGAACACGGTGCCGCGGTTGAAGCCGCGATAGACGATGTCGCCGCCGTCACCCGCGACTTGGGGGCGAATACGCGTGTCGATCAGCTCGTTGATCTGGGCGACGATCTCGGCATCTTCCGGGTCGTCGTTGATGACCGGGCCGGTCGCGGTGGTGGTGAACAGCGGTGCGCCCGAGCTGAAATGATCGACCAGCACGCCGAGCACCTGCGGCTTCAGCGCGGTCCAGTCGGCCGCCCCTTCCGCCTTGGTCACGCTGATGAAATCGCTGCCGAAGAACACGCCCGACACATCGCCCAGGCTGAACAGCGCGCTGGCCAGCGGCGACGCCTCGGCCGCTTCCGGCGTGGCGAAATCGCTCGTCGTGCCGTCGGTGACGCTGCGGCCGGGCCGGAACATCAGCGTGGCGGGATTGGGGGTGCGCTCGGTTTCGATGAACATCTGGGCCTCGATGGTCGGGGATCTATGGCCTCGATGTGGCGGGTCGACGACGGGGAATCAAGCCGAAAGACGATGAACTTCGTCCGATTTCCCTCAGGACGCGTTCGATCAGGTCAGGGATTCGAGCCGTTCGCGCTCCAGCCCGCCCGGCACGATCATCACGACGCACGGCAGCTGCCCGGCACGCTCGCCGGTAAAGAAGCTGATCAAAGGCCCCGGTGCCCCCCGCGACGCGGCGCCGAGCACCAGCGCGCGCACCGTCGGATCGCCGCGCACATGGTCGAGCAACGCCGGCGCCGCCTCGCCTTCGAGGATCAGCGTCGCCGGCCGCGTGCCCGCCAGCGCCTCGGCCTCGTCGGCAAGCGATTCCAGAAGCGCGGTCGCCTCCTCCTGCGCCTCGGCCGCCATGGCTTCCTGCACGGCGCCCCATTGCATGAATTCGGCCGGCGCGATGACATGGACCAGCGTCACCCGCGCCCCGACATGGCCGGCCCGCAGCGCTGCAAAGCGCAGCGCGACGCGGCTTTCGTCACTCTGGTCGATGACGACCAGATAGTTGGGGGCGGTTTCCATCGCCGACAGGCTACAGCCAAACCCCGGCAGGGCAAAGCTCTCGCGGATCATCATTGCCGCAGCCGGCCCCGCCGCGATATCATGCGGCCATCGGGAGCCCGGCGATGACGACAGCAGCCAACAAGACCCAGGCCACCGGCAACGACGTCGGGGATTTCATCGCCGCCATCCCCGACCCCGTGCAGGCCGCCGACACGCGCGTGCTGTGCGACCTGATGCAGCGCCTGTCGGGCGAACCGCCGGTCATGTGGGGGCCATCAATCATCGGCTTCGGCCGCTATCGCTACCGCTATGACAGCGGCCGCGAGGGCGAGATGTGCCGCGTCGGCTTTTCACCCCGCAAGGGCCAGTTCGCGTTCTACCTGTCCGGCGACCACGGCGCCGCCCTGGCGCGGCTGGGACGGCACAAGACCGCCACATCCTGTTTTTATGTCCGCCGGCTCGCCGACATCGACCTGGCCGTGCTGGAGGCCATTGTCGCCGCCTCGCTCGCCCATATGGCGCAGGCCTATCCGCCCGCGGCCTGATCGGGCGTCGTGCCGGGCTGCCACGCGGCATCGTCGGCAAAACGGATCGCCGGGGCGATATGGTGGGCGCCCGCGGCGTCGGTGACGACCAGCCCCGACCGCGCCAGCCCATCGGCGAGATCGCGCACCGGGGCGAAGGCAACGTCGCGGCCGGCGAACCAGGCCACCCATTCGGCCTGCGTCCGCGTCGCGAAGGTTTCCGCCAGGAACGCCCGCAGCGGCGCCTGCGCCGGCCCGGCCTCGGCTTCCGCCAGCGGCAGCAGGTCGAGGCGACCGAGATCGCCGAGCAGCGTGCGGGCGAACTTCGGCTCGCGCCCGCACAGCACGACATGGCGGCCATCGGCACAAGCATAGACATTGTAGAACGCCGCCCCGCCCAGCGAGCGCTGCTCCGCCGATCGCGGCGCCGGACCGCCGGTCACGGCCAGCCCCGCGACATGCGCCGTCCAGGGCAGCAGCGTGTCACGCATCGCGATGTCGACAAAGTCCCCCCGCCCGGTCCGCGCCCGGCCGATCAGCGCCATCAGCACCGCCGCCAGCCCGGTCAGCCCGGCGCTCATGTCCGCTGCGGCGACACCCGGCACCACCGGCGTGCCGTCGGGGCCGTCGTTGAGCGCCAGCAGCCCCGTTTCGGCCCAGATGCCGAGGTCGTGCGCCGGGTGATCGGCCATCGGGTCCGTCTGTCCGAACGCCGAGATCGAGCAATAGACGATCCCCGGATGCCGCGCCGCGACGCCGGCATAATCGAACCCCAGCCGCGCCATGACGCCGGGGCGAAACCCCTCCACCAGCACATCGGCGCCGGCGATCAGCTCCCACAGCGCCGCCACGCCTGCCGGCGTCTTCAGGTCCAGCATCACCGCCGTCTTGCCGCGGTTGAGGTTGCGGAACCAGATGCTGTGCCCGGCCTCATACGGGCCCTGGTGACGCGCCGGATCGCCCGCCGGCGGCTCCACCTTCACCACTGTCGCGCCCTGGTCGGCCATCATCACCGTCAGCATCGGCCCGGGCAGGAACTGCGACAGGTCGATGACGCGGATGCCCGCCAGCTTGCCGGTCATGCGGTAACCCCTTCGCTCAACGCACCCTGCTTTTGGTCGCGCCTTCGCCTGAGTCAATCGCCCGGCAATTGACCGGGTGACGCGCAACCCCCGGCCCGGCTATGGCTGGCGGCGATGGATCTCTATCTTCCCATCGCCGAAATGTCGGTCAATGCCCTGGTGATCATCCTGCTCGGTGGCGGGGTGGGCTTCCTGTCGGGCATGTTCGGCGTCGGCGGCGGCTTCCTGACGACGCCGCTGCTGATCTTCTACGGCATTCCGCCCGCCGTCGCCGTCGCCTCGTCGGCCACCCAGATCACCGGATCGAGCGTGTCTGGGGCGCTGGCCTATTGGCGCCGCGGCCAGGTCGATCTGAAGATGGGCGGCGTCATGGTGCTGGGCGGCGTCATCGGCGCCGGCATCGGCCAGATCGTCTTTCGCGCCCTGCAGAAGATCGGCCAGATCGATGTCACCATCAACATCATCTATGTGCTGTTTCTCGGCATCATCGGCGCGCTGATGCTGCGCGAATCGCTGGGCGCGCTGCGGCTGGCACGCGCCGTCGCCGCCGGCGCACCGCGACCCCCCACCCGCCTGCGCCGCCATGTGCCCTGGATTGCGGCGCTGCCCGGCAAGACGCGCTTCTACAAATCCGGCCTCTACATCTCGCCGCTGGCGCCGCTGCTGCTCGGCGTCGGGGTCGGCGTGCTCACCGTCATCATGGGCGTCGGCGGCGGCTTCATCATGGTGCCGGCGATGATCTACCTGCTCGGCATGTCGGCGAGCGCCGTCGTCGGCACCTCGCTGTTCCAGATCATCTTCGTCACCGCGGCGACGACTTTGCTCCATGCCACCTCGTCCAAATCGGTCGATATCGTGCTGGCGCTGCTGCTGCTCGCCGGCGGCGTGGCGGGCGCCCAGGTCGGCGTCCGCGCCGCCCAGCAGCTTCGCCCCGAGAAACTGCGGCTGGCGCTGGCATTGATCGTGCTGGCGGTGGCGGCGCGGCTGCTGTGGGGCCTGACCGTGCGCCCGGCGGCGCTGTACACGCTGTACGGGCAATGAAGCCGGCGGCCCTCCTGCTCGCCTGGCTGGCGCTGGTCGCGGCGACGCCGACGACGCTGATCACCGATATCAGCCAGGGTCGCATCGACATCAACACGACGTTCAAGGGCGCCGACCTGCTGGTCTTCGGCGCCATCCAGTATCCCGCCGGCGCCGTCCCCGACGCCCCGCCCGACATCGCCATCGTCGTGCGCGGGCCGGCCGAGCCGGTCACCGTGCGCCGCAAGGAACGCGTGGTCGGCATCTGGCTCAACACCGATGCGGTGCGGTTCGAAAGCGTGCCCGGCTTCTACGCCGTGGCAACGACCCGCCCGATCGACGATCTCGCCGACGATCGCACCACCGCCATCTATGAAATCGGCATCCGCAACCTGCAACTGGCCCCGGCCAGCGGCGCCAGCGAGGCCGAAACCCTGGCCTTCGAACAGGGTCTCATCGCCCAGAAACAGCGCAGCGGGCTGTTCGCGGAGATTGCCGGCGGCGTCAGCGTCACCCGCAACGTGCTGTACCGGGCGCGCATCGCCATCCCGGCGGCGGTGCCGGTCGGCGACTACACTGCCGAGATCCACCTCATCCGCAAGGGCCGCGTCATCGCCAGCTCGACGACGCCGATCAGCATCGGCAAGTCCGGATTCGAACGCTGGATCTATGTGATGGCGCAGGATCACAGCCTCGCCTATGGCCTGGCCGCGGTCGCCGCGGCGCTGCTGGCCGGCTGGATCGCCAGTGTCGTGACGCGGCGCAGCTGAACCGGCGGCGCACCGGCCGCGTCGCGCCCGCCAGCCTGTGAATAACCCCCTCGCCGACTCGGGCTTTTTCCTGTAGCGTCGTTAACGGTGCAATTTCGGTTTCGACGCTTTGGACTACACCGCATCGCCGCCGACGGGCCCATTCGTACTGACTATGGAAGACTTGGACATAAAATGAGCTTTGATCGACGCGGACGTGGTTCCGGGCGTGGTGGTGGTTTCGACAAGCGCGAGCGCGGGTTCGACCAGTTCGAAGGCGGTGGCGGCGGCTACGGCGGCGGCGGCGGTGATCGTTTCGGCGGTGGCGGCGGCGGCGGATACGGCGGCGGCGGCGGTGATCGCTTCGGCGGCGGCGGCGGCAGCCGCTTCGGCGGCGGCGGCGGCGGTGGTGGCGGCTTCGGCGGTCGTCCCGGTGGCGGTGGCTTCGGTGGCCCGCGTCCCCCGCGCGACATGGGCCCCGGCGTGGTGCTCGGCACCGCCAAGGGTGTCGTCAAGTTCTTCAATGGTCAAAAGGGTTTCGGCTTCGTCGTCCGCGATGACGGCGGCGAAGACGTTTTCGTCCACATCTCGGCCGTGGAAGCGGCCGGCCTGACCGGCCTTGCCGATGGCCAGCCGATGGAATTCACCCTGACGGAGCGCAATGGCCGCGTCTCGGCGACCGACCTGGTCATCGAAGGCGAGCCGCTCCCCGTCACCGACCGGGCCCCGCCGCGTGAACCGCGCGAAGGCGGCTTCGGCGATCGGGCACCGCGTCCGGCCAGCGGCGGCTTCGGCCGTGACCGCGACGCCGCGCCGGCCACCAACGGCCAGCGCGTCGAAGGCACGGTGAAGTTCTTCAACGGTCAAAAGGGCTTCGGCTTCATCCAGCGTGAAGACGGCGGCCCCGATGCCTTCGTTCACATCTCGGCCGTCGAACGCGCCGGCATGTCGAACCTCAACGAAGGCCAGCGCGTCTCGTTCGAGCTCGAGGAAGATCGTCGCGGCAAGCAGGCCGCGGTCAACATCACCTCGCTGTAAGCGACGTTAAGCCTGCGGAAAGGGCGGCCCTGCAACAGAGGGGCCGCCCTTTTCATGTCCGGAGACCCGTGATGCGCCGCCTTGCCCGCCTGACCCTGGTCGCTGCCGCCGTCGCGACCCCGATGCTCGCCGCGCCCGCATCGGCATCGACCGACGCCGCCATGGCCCGCGGCATGGCCCAGGCCGGTCGTGCCTGCCTGAAGGCATCGGAACTGAAGAACGCCGCCATCGTCGGCGAACCGATCCTGTTCAGCGACGCCACCGGCAAGACCGCGATTCTGGTCACCGGCCGCTGGCGCCCGGCGCACATGCGGAATGCCCGCGCCACCATGCTCTGCCTCTACGACCGCAGCACCCGGCGCGCCGAGACACAGGAGGCCCTGCGCTGGACAGTAGCAGCGCGCTAGACGGTCGCGCGCACACTGTCACCCCGGCGAAGGCCAGGGTGACAAATGGAAAGCGTAACGCCTTCCAGCCTGCCTGATCCGCCGTTTCGCCTGCGGCATGGCGTCCCGCGACCCCGGCGCGACGGTCGCGCAGCTTGCCTGCACCGGCGATAAGGAGCAAGCGACGCTATCGCTTCAATACTGGCCAAACCCCCCGGCCGGCTCACGAGGATCAGCATGGCTTCGATCAACGGACTGACGGCGTTCTTCGCGATAACGACGACGATCGTGTTCCTGTACCCGATCTACCGGTTGACGCCGTCCTGGCTTGAACGCTCGCTCAACAAAAAACTGGTGTTTCATCGCGCCGCGTACACCGCTTTGACCGCCGCGGCGGCCCAGGCGCACAACGATCCGGTGCAGGCCGCACGCCTCGCGGCCCAGCGGGACTATCATCGGTCGGCGCTCAAGGCGCTGGTTCCGCACGAAATCGTCGAGCCCGAGGTCGAGCGCACCGCCGACGCGGCCTGAGATCGTGTCGGCAGCGGCTATTTGCCGGCTGCCGTCCGCGCCAGATCGGCATCGCTGAGCACCTGCCACGCCGCCTGGACGGCGCGAAACCGGTCGGCCTTGGCCTTGTCGGCGCCGGCCACGTCGGGGTGGCTCTCCTTGGCGGCCGCCCGCCACGCCGCTTTCACGACGATCATGTCGGAATCGGGGTCGCAACCGAGCACCGCCAGCGCATCGAGCTCGGCGCGACTGCGCGTTCCGTCGCCCGGGCCGCCCCATTCCCAGTGCTGCGCCTTCTTGTAAGTCGTCTCCGCCTGCTCGCTGGCTTCGCGCGCCGCGGCTTCCTCGGGGGTCAATCCGGCGAAATAATCCCAATTGGCATTGTATTCGGCGGCATGGCGTTCACAGAAATACCAGCGTTCGGGGCGATTGGGGGCCTTTGGCGCCGGCCGGTCGCCGGGATTCGTGCAGCCGTGGCGGTCGCAGGTGCGCACTTCGGTGGCCGCGGTGCCGCTGCCATAGGGCCGCCAGCGCGGAAACCCCCAGTCATCGGTGCGCCTGGAGCGAACCATTCAACACTGCTCCCGCTGTTCCCGCGCCGGCACCATGCCGCCGGCCCGCCATTTAGGCACGATCCGGCCCCGCCGCCAGCGCTCAGCGCTTGAAATAACCCATGATCTCGTCGAGCGGATTGCCGTCCTTGTTGGTGTCGATCATGTTCATCAACGCCCCGGCCGCCCCGCCGCTGCCCCCGGCACCGCCCAGAAGCCCGCCGAGCATGCCGCCGAGGCCACCGCTCGCCGGCGCCGCGACCGTGCCGGTCCCGTTGCCGAGCGCACTCGCCGCCATCGTCGCCACCATCGGCAGCAGCGCCTTCAACGCGCCGATATCGAGTCCCGTCTTGCCGGCGGCATCGCTGGCGACGGCGCGCGACACGTCCTTCGACCCGAAAATGCTGCCCAAGATGTCGTTGCCCTGCGCCACCGCACCGTCACCGGCCGCCGATCCCGTATAGGCTGCCGCCATGCCGGCCAGCTGGTCGACGATCGAGCCGTCGGTCTGCGCCTGTCTGGCCATGCCGCCGGTCACCGCCGGCAGCAGCGCCGCCACCGCGCCCTGCGCCTGTTCGGGCGAAATGCCGACCTTTGCCGCCATGGCGGCGATGCTGTCCGCACCGCCCATGCGTGCGATCATGTCCATCATCTGCTGCGACATCGCCGACTCCCTGTCCGATGCGGCCAGTATAGGCCCGCAACGAGGCCCCTGCCAGCCGCCGCGACATGGTGGACGCCCCCGGTAGACGCCGGCGTCACGATCGGGGAAGGTGCACGCCATGGCGACCCTGCTCCTCGACCGACGCTTCGGGCCGCTGTTCGTCACCCAGTTCCTCGGCGCCTTCAACGACAATCTGTTCAAGACGGCGCTGGTCTTCCTCGTCGCCTTCCACCTGCGCAGCGACGATCCGGTCGGGGCCGCCACCCTCGCCACCGTCGCGACCGGCGTTTTCATCCTGCCGTTCCTGCTGTTTTCGGGCGTCGCCGGCGAAATCTGCGACGCCCGCGACAAGGCGATGATCGCGCGCCGGGTCAAGATCGCCGAAATCGCCTTCATGGCGCTCGGTGCCGCGGCACTGGCGCTACGGTCGGAGCCGCTGGCGCTCGTCGTCGTCTTCCTGATGGGGGTGCATTCGACGGTGTTCGGCCCGGTCAAATACGCCATTTTGCCCCAGCACCTCGCACCCGGTGAACTGCTGCTCGGCACCGGGCTGGTCGAAGGCGCCACCTTCGTCGCCATCCTGCTCGGCCAGATCGCCGGCGGCCTGCTGCCCGCGGGCATCGCCGGCCCGGTCGCCATCCTCGTCGCCGTCCTCGGCTGGCTCGCATCGCGCCATATTCCCGCCGCCCCGCCCGCCAGCGAGGTCGCCATCGACTGGAATCCGCTCCGCGCCTCGCGTCGGGCGCTCGGCGAGGCCTTTGCCAATACCGAACTGCGCATCGCCACCCTCTGCATCAGCTGGTTCTGGGCGCTGGGCGCCGTCTACACGAGCCAGTTCGTGCCGCTGGCGCGCAACGACATGGGCGGCAGCGAAGGTGTCGCGACGCTGTTTCTCGCCGCTTTCTCGATCGGCGTCGCCCTTGGATCGGCCGGCGTCAGCCGCCTGCTCGGCGGTCGCATCTCGACGCGCCTGTCGCCCTGGGCGGGATTGGTCATGGCGCTGGCCGGCGTCGACCTGTTTTTCGCCGAACGCGGGCTGTTCGCGGCCGCCGGGGACGTCACGCAGTTCCTGTCACGCCCCTCGGGCTGGCGGGTGCTGGCCGATCTGCTGGTGCTGGCCATCGCCGGCGGCATCTTTTCCGTACCCCTTTACGGTGTCCTGCAGACCGCGACCCGCCCCGCCGGCCGGGCGCGGGCCATCGCCGCCAACAATATCGTCAACGCCGGCTTTCAGGTCGCCGCGGTTCTCGCCATCGGCGCCGCCATTTCGCGCGGCGCCAGCCTACCGACAGTGCTGATCGCCGCAGGTTTCACCGTCGTCCTGCTGGTCCCGCTGTTGCGAAAGCTGCCGCGCTAGTGTTCGCGGGCCTAGCCAAGGCGCGTGCAGCCGCCTAAACGCCGCACATGATCGGGCCACAGGCTCGCCGTTTCGTGGAGTTCCATGTCAAAAGTCGCTCTTATCACCGGCGTTACAGGCCAGGACGGCGCCTATCTTTCCGAATTGCTGCTGGAAAAGGGCTATGAAGTGCACGGCGTCAAGCGCCGCTCTTCGTCGTTCAACACCGGCCGCATCGATCATCTCTACAAGGACCCGCACGAGGGCCATACCAATTTCCGGCTGCACCACGGTGATCTGACCGACGCGACCAACCTGATCCGGCTGGTGCAGGAAACCCGCCCCGACGAGATCTACAATCTCGCGGCGCAAAGCCATGTCCAGGTCAGCTTCGAAACGCCGGAATATACCGCCAACGCCGACGGCATCGGCACGCTGCGCCTGCTCGAGGCGATCCGCATCCTCGGCCTCGAAAAAACCACCCGCTTCTACCAGGCCTCGACATCGGAGCTTTACGGCCTGGTGCAGGCGGTGCCGCAGTCCGAAACCACCCCCTTCTACCCGCGCTCGCCCTATGCCGCGGCCAAACTTTACGCCTATTGGATCACGGTCAACTACCGCGAGGCCTATGGCATCCATGCGTCGAACGGCATCCTGTTCAACCATGAAAGCCCGCTGCGCGGCGAAACCTTCGTCACCCGCAAGATCACCCGCGCCGTCGCCGCCATCGCCGAAGGCACCCAGGCCAAGCTGTTCCTCGGCAATCTCGATGCCCAGCGCGACTGGGGCCATGCCAAGGACTATGTCGAGGGCATGTGGCGCATCGTCCAGCACGACACCGCCGAGGATTGGGTGCTCGCCACTGGTACCACGACGACGGTCAAGGTCTTCGTCGAACTCGCCTTTGCCGAAACCGGCCGCACCATCGAATGGTCGGGCACCGGCGTCGATGAAAAGGGCCGCTGCACCCGCACCGGCGAGGTGCTGGTCGAGGTCGATCCGCGCTATTTCCGCCCCACCGAGGTCGATCTGCTGCTCGGGGACCCGACCAAGGCCAAGGAAAAGCTCGGCTGGGTCCATACTTCGACGATGCAGGACCTGGTGCGCGAGATGGTCGCCGCCGACTGGGCCGAGGCGAAGCAGACGCGCTGATGTTCGACCTGTCGGGCAAGACGATCTGGATTGCCGGGCACCGCGGCATGGTCGGCGGCGCGCTCGTCCGCCGGCTGCAGCGCGACGGCCACCGCGTGCTGACCGCCGGCCGCGACCGTGTCGACCTGGTCCGCCAGGCCGAGGTGGAGGCATTTGTCGCCGCCGAACGGCCCGACGTCGTCATCGTTGCCGCCGCGCGGGTCGGTGGCATCGCCGCAAATGCGGCGCGGCCCGTCGATTTCCTGCACGACAACCTCCTCATCGAGGCCAATATCATGCGCGCCGCGGCCGACGCCGGCGTTGCCAAGCTGCTGTTTCTCGGCTCGTCGTGCATCTATCCGCGCGACGCCGCCCAGCCGATGACCGAGGCTGCGCTGCTGACCGGGCCGCTGGAAGCCACCAACCAATGGTATGCGATCGCCAAGATCGCCGGCATCAAGCTGGCCGAGGCCTATCGCCAGCAGCACGGCCTCGACTTCATCAGCGCCATGCCGACCAATCTCTACGGTCCCGGCGACAACTACGACCTTGAATCGAGCCATGTCATCCCGGCGCTGTTGCGGAAGGCTATCGAGGCGCGCGACAGTGGCGCCGCGACGATGACCGTCTGGGGCAGCGGCACGCCGTTGCGCGAGTTCATGCACGTCGATGATCTCGCCGACGCGCTGGTGTTCCTGCTGCAGAATTACTCGAGCCCCGAGCACATCAACGTCGGCACCGGGCAGGAAGTGACGATAGCCGAGGTGGCGCGAATCATCTGCGATACGGTCGGCTTCACCGGCGAGCTGGTCTTCGACCGCAGCCGGCCCGACGGCACGCCGCGCAAGCTGATGGACTCGTCGCGGCTGCTGGCCATGGGCTGGCGTCCGCAGATCGGCCTGCGCGAGGGCCTGGCCGATGCCTGGCGCGATTTCAGCGAGAACCCGACGACGCGCCTGTCGGCATGAAGGTCACCATCGTCACCGTGGCGTGGAATGCCGCCGCCACGATCGGCGACACCTGCCGGTCGGTCGCCGCGCAGGACTGGCCGGACATCGAGCACATCGTCGTCGACGGCGCGTCGAAGGACGACACCGCCGCCGTCGTCGCCGCCCATGCCCGCCCGGGCCATGTCTTCGTCTCCGAACCCGACAAGGGCTTGTACGACGCGATGAACAAGGCCGTGGCGCGGGCCAGCGGCGACATCATCGGCTTCCTCAACGCCGATGATTTCTACTGCCGAACCGATGCCGTGCGCCTGATCGCCGAGGCAGCGCTCGCCGACCCCGATGCCGGCGCCGTGTCGGGCGGCGTCGCCATCGTCGCCGTCGACGATGTGACGAGGCTCAGCCGGGCCTATCCGGCGCGGCCGTTCGCGCCCTGGATGCTGCGGCTGGCGCATATGCCGCCGCATCCCGGATTCTACGTGCGCCGTACGGCCATGGCGCGGGTCGGGCCATTCGACCCGACGATTCGCATCGGCGCCGATTTCGACTGGATGGTGCGGTTTTTCGTAGTGGCAAAGCTGCGCGCCCGGCCGATCCCCGAAACGCTGGTGACGCTGCGCGAGGGCGGCCTGTCGAACCAGGGCCTCGCCAGCCGCAAGGCGATCGCCCGCGAGGCGCTGGCGACCCTGCGGCGCCACGGTCTCACCGCCAGCACGGCGCTGGTCTGGGCGAAATATCCGGTCAAGGCGCTGCAGTTCGTCGTGCCACCGCATCAATGGCCGGCGCCGTTTGGCGTGCGCTGGACGCCCTAGACAGTCGGTGCCGGGCCGGAAATGTCGGCTCGACCGCTTTCGGCCTTGGGCTGCGATGCGCCCGGCCCCGCATCATCAAGATGATCGCGCATCTGGGGCACCCAGACCTGGGGCGCGCAACGACTGGTGGCCCGCCTGCGCGCCGCGCCCGACCGGGCGGGTCGGCTGCGCCGCCTCTGGAAGCCGCCGGGGGCTGCTGCTAGCGCTGCGCGGCGGCGGTGATCTCGTCCGACATGCGCCGCAGCGCCGCCTGGACCATGTCGTAGCTGTACGGCTTGGCGAAGAAGCGCGCGCCTTCCGGCATGTCTGTCGCCTTCATGTCATGTTCGCCGCTGACGATGATGAAGCCCATGGCCGGCCAACGCTGGTGGGTAAGCGCCGCCAGTTCCAGGCCGTCCATCGAGCCGGCCATGTGGATGTCGGTGAAGACGATCGTGATTTCGTCATGGCTTTCGAGCATGGCAAGCGCCGCATCGGCGCTTGCCACTTCGAAAAGCGCAAAGCCGAGCTCGTCGACCAGCTCGACGGCGGCCATGCGAACGAGGGCGTCATCCTCGACGACGAGGATCGTCGGCAGTTTGATTCGGAGTGCAGGCACGACACGTCTTTCCAACCTGAAGCCAGCCTCCGGAGGCATGGTCAGGCAGACCCGCGCCTTCGCGTTCAGACGCGACACCAGGTTGTGCGACCGTCCGTGCAAATGTAACGCCCGGCGTGCGATATTCGATCCGAGCGCCCGCGAATCGCGGCGTCCCCCTTGTCACGGCGTTGCCGCGTTGAACTCCAGTGCTTGGATTGCAAGCGCCGGTGTCGGGGCGCGTTGCACCCGGCCGGTGACGCGGCCATGCGTGCAGGACCAGGTAAATTTCCCCTCCATCGCGGAAACCGGCGTCACCTTTTCATCGGCCGCGCATTTGCCGACTTCGGCCTTCAGCTTGTCGATCGCCGTCTTCCAGGCCGCGGCATCGCGGTCCATCAGCATGTTGTCGGCCAGTGGCGCCGCCTCGACGGCACTGGCCCGCCACACCGCCCGCGCCGCAGCATAGGACGCCGCCAGCCCGGCGCTGACCGGCACCATGCGATCGGGGATCGCCTTGGCGGCGTTGAGCGCAAGGGCGGCGCGGTAGGTCGGCAGCACGCCGGCGCCATAGGTCCGGCTGCCCAGCGCAAAGATGCCGACGCCCTTGTCCGGCAACAGCATCACCACCGAGCCATAGCCGGGGTAGCCGCCGGTGTGGGTGACGACGCGGCCGAGGTCGCAATCGTCGATGACGCTCCACGCCATGCCATAGGTCGCCGCTTGCCGACACGGCGGCCCCGCCGCCGCCGGGCGGTTCTGCCCCCGCACGAAATTGCTGCCGGTGACGATCTCCCGGATCGTCGCCCGCCGGACCGGGCCCGTTTCCGCACCGTCGCGCGCCGGCCAGGCGGCGAGCAGCGCCACGACCCATTTCGCATAATCGCTGGCACTGGTCTCGATGCCGCCCATCGCGCCGAACGCGCCATCCTTCATGTCGGCCTCGCGCACCCAGCGGTTGTCGCGCCAGCTGTAACCGATCGCCCGCCGCGCTGCCGACGAGGCGAACACGTCGTAACCGGTCGACGTCATGCCCAGCGGCGTCATCATCTCGCGGCGGATATAGTCCTGGTAACGAACCCCCGAGACATTGCCGATGATCCGCCCGAGCATGGCATAACCGAGGTTCGAGTATTCAAAGCCCAGCCCGGGGCCCTGCGCAAAGGCGACGCCGCCCTTCAGCAGGGCGGTGAAATCGGCTTCCGCCATCACCTGCTGGCGATCGCCCCAAGGATTGTCCTCCACAAAACCCGACGAATGGGTGAGCAGATTGCGCACCGTGATCCGGGGGCTGTCGGTCGTTGGATAGGTCCAGGCCGCGATCTCTGGCAGGTAGGTTTCGGCCGGCGCGTCGAGCGCCAGCTTGCCGTCATCGCGCAGTTTCAGGATGGCCAGCGCGGTGAACGCCTTGGACATCGAGGCGATGCGGAACAGGCTGTCGGCGGTCACCGGCCGGTTCGATTCGAGGTCCTGCACACCGAGGCCCCTGACGTGCACCAGCCGGCCATCGACGACGACGCCATAGACGAGCCCGGGGACGTGGGCGGCGAGGCGCCATTCGCCGAAGATGCGATCGACCTCCCGCAGCGCCGCCGCATCGGGGGCGGCGATCGCCGGCGCGGGCGCCAAGGCGAGAAGAATCGCGGCAACCCGGTGCGTCATCGTCATCATCTATCCCCCCTGTCGGCCGCATCCTGGACCAAAGCGGCGGCATTGCCTACGGCACGACGACAATGAACAGATAGGTCGCAAAGATCACCAGGTGGACGACACCGTTGAGGATCGTCGTGCGCCCGGTGCGCAGCGACAGCACCGCCATGAACAGCGACAGCGCCAGCAGCTGCGTGTCCTTGACATCGAGCCCGAGCGTCAGCGGCACGCCCATCACCAGCGACACCACCGCCACCGTCGGTATGGTCAGGCCGATCGAGGCCAGCGCCGAACCCAGTGCCAGGTTGATGCTGTCCTGCAGGCGGTTCACCCGTGCCGCACGCATCGCCGCCAGGCCTTCGGGCAGCAGCACGATGCCGGCAATGATGACCCCGACCAGAGCGACCGGCGCGCCGGCGGCCGCCACTGCGGCCTCGATCGTCGGCGCCAAGGCCTTGCCGATCATCACGACACCCACAAGCGCCGACGCCAGCAGCGCGGACGCGGCGATCGCGGTCGCGGGTGGCGGCGGCGCGACATGCGCCTCGACCGCATCGAGGTCGAGGAAATAGTCACGGTGCCGCACGGTCTGGGTGAAGACGAAGGTGAGATAGAGGATCAGGGACACCAGCGCGACGAACGCCAGCTGGCTCGGCGCATAGACCGGGCCAGGCACCGTCATCGTGACATTGGGTAGCAGCATGGTCAGCACGGTCAGCGCGCCGAGCACCGTCAGCGCCGCGTTGACGCCGTCGACGTTGAAACGCTGCTCCAGGTGGCGGATGCCGCCGACGAGCAGGCATAGCCCGATGATGCCGTTCAGAATGATCATCACCGCCGCAAAGACCGTGTCCCGCGCCAGCGCCGTCGTCGCCGGACCGCCGGCGATCATCAACGAGACGATCAGCGCGACCTCGATCGTCGTCACCGCGAGCGCCAGTACGAGCGTGCCATAGGGCTCGCCGATGCGATGGGCGATGACTTCGGCATGGTGGACGGCCGCCAACACCGCGGCGATCAGGATCGGTGCCAGTACCAGCGGCGGCAGCGCGACCGGGGCCAGCATCAGCGCCGAGACACCGAGTGCCGCCAACGGCGCCGCCCAGGTCCAGATCGGCAGGCCCAGAGGGCCATGATAGACAGCCTTGCTCATCGCCGGGCAATAGCAGCTTTATGGCGTGACGAGCGGGAATACCGGCCGCGGTGGCTGGAAAAGCGTCAGAAAACGCTGCAGCACCAGCGGATCGCCGTCAATCTGCAGCTTGCCCTGGTCCATCAGGTCCATCGCCATGACCTGCCCGCCGACCATGCCGATCAGCGCCAGGCGCGACACGGTCAGCGTCGCGTCGGCCGCATCGGCAACACCGATTTCGTGGAGCATCACGCCATTGGCAATCGTCACCAGATGGCGCTCCTTCATGTCGGGAATGACGAAGGCGACGGTGAACGGCGCGCCGCTCGCCGCCTCCGGCTTTACCCGCACGCTCATCGTGTCGAGCAGCTGCGCGACCTGCAGGTTGGCGGCGATGCCGTTGCCGTTGACCGTCGCCGTGGTTTTCGGGCCGTCCCGCAGCTCGAGCGCGCCCGACAGGTAGAAATCGCGCCACGGCGCCGCCTCGCTGCGATAGGCCAATTGCTCATAACGCTTCGCCAGCGCCTCCCTGGCCCCGGCATCGCCCGGGTCGGCGCGAACGACATGGCCCAGCAGCGTCGCCGCCCAGCGGTCATCACCCGTCGCCGCCGCCGTGGCCGCCAACTGCATCACCTTGGCGCTGCCGCCCATCGCCGCGACATAGCGGACGGCGACGTCATTGCGCGGCAACGGGTCGAGATTGACCGGATCGCCATCGAAGGCGCCGAGATAACGCTGGTACACCGCCCGGGCGTTGAACTTCAGCGAACCATAGTTGGGCCGGTTGTACCAGGCGCGGGCGAGCGGCGCCGGCAGCTTGATCGCCTCGCCGATCTCGACGGCGTTGAGGCCGTTGTTCATCAGCCGCACGCTCTCGTTATGCACGAACGCATAGGCCTGGGCGTGGAGCAGCAGGTAGCGTGAGACCTCGTCGGCACCCCAGCGCGGCCAGAAATGCGAGGTGAAGACAACGTCCGATTTCCCGGCATAGCGGCGCCGCGCCTCCAGCAGGTAATTCGACCAGCCATGAGCGTCGCGGACCAGCGCGCCGCGCGGCGTCAGCAGATTGTGCATGGCGCCATTGGCGTTTTCCGCCATGCACAGGGCGCGCAGGCCGGGCAGGTGGAAGTTCATCTCCGCCGGCGCCTCGGTGTTCGGCGTCATCTGGAATTCAAAGCGCACGCCGTCGATGGTACGTGTGTCGCCGGTCGCCCGGATGCTGTCGTTGGGCGCGATCAGCGAGATGACACCGGCGGTGCGGGCGGGGCCGAGCCCCGCCGAGACATGGCCGGTGGCGCTGCGCGGCAGCAGCGCGCCGAACATGTACTCGGCCCGGCGCAGCATCGCCGGCCCGGCGATGACGTTTTCCGATACCGCATGCTCCATGAAGCCTTGCGGCGCGATCACGGCGACCTTGCCGGCCGCGGCATCGGCGGCGGTAATGACGCCGCCGGCGCCGCCGAAATGGTCGGCATGGCTATGGGTGTAGATGACCGCAATGACCGGCCGGGTACCGAGTTTGGCGTTGACCAGCGCCAGCGCGGCAGCGGCGGCTTCCGTCGTCGTCAGCGGGTCAACGAGGATCCAGCCGGTCTTGCCGGCGATGACCGTCATGTTCGACAGGTCATGGCCGCGGACCTGCCAGATGCCGTCCGCCACCTTGAACAGCCCGGCCTTGGCGAGCAGCGTCGCGTTGCGCCACAGGCTGGGGTTGACCGTCGCCGGCGCCGGGCCACTGAATTGCGCATCCTCGGCGAAATCGTGGAGCACCGCGCCGGCCTTGTCGCGGATCTGCGGCGCGGCCGGTCCGGCGACCAGGCCGCGGCTGGCGAAATCGAAGTCCAGCCGGTCATCCCAGTTCAGCGTCGCGGCGAGCGCGGCATTGTCGGCGATGGTGGCGGGGCTGGCGGTCGGCGCGGCATTCGCGGCGGCGGCCCAGACGAGGAGGGGGAGGAGGCTGGTCTTCATGCCGCAGACTAACGCTGCCGAAACAAGCTGCAACCTGATCAATGTATCCGCAGGATGACCGACTGGCTGGCCGTCGCCAGCAGCGTGCCGTCCTCGGCGAACAGGTGCACCCGGCCATGGGCAAAGCCCTGCGCCGTCGCATGGATGCGGATATCCGCCAGCACCCAGCGGGTCGGCACCAGCCGGGCAAAGCGGATGGTGTTGTCGAGGCTGTTGCCGCCGGCATTGGTGCCGAGCGCATTGCCGATCCCCGACGGCAGGAAGTCGCCGATGATGCCGAGGAGGATGCGGTCGACGGTCACCGACGCGTCGACCGGCGCGCACCACAGCCGGGCGATGCCGTCGGGGCTGGGGCCGCCTTCGCGGCGGGCAACGCCGAAGCGGCCGGCGGCGACGCGCTGGTGGAAGCTGCCGTTGATGTCGTCGGCGCGGCGGATCCAGTTATACTCCATCGCCGGGCAGTCCTCGGGCCGCGGCACGTCGGGCATCGCCGCCCATTGCGCCTCGGGCGCATCCGGCCGCGCGCCGAGCGCCGCGTTGACGGTGAAGATCTCGGTATCGCCGGCGCGCGCCGTCACCCGCGCCTGGCTGGTGTATTTGCCGCTGACCGGCACGACGACATCGAGATCGAGCGTCGTGCCCGGCCGCGCATAGGACAGATACTGCGCCGCCGCCCACACGGTCTGCCGCCCGGTCGCCGCCTCGATCGCCGCCAGCCCCGATGCCATGCCGGCGCCACCGAACAGGAACTGGCTGTCGGGATGGCCGACGCACAGTTGCGGCGTGACGTCGAGGCGAAAGCGCAAGGGATCGTCGGTCGGCAGCGGTAGAATAAGGCTCATGCCGCCTCGATGAAGGCGCGGATGCGATCCGTAAAGGCCGGATCGGCAAAGCGCGCGATCGGCGCCGGTGGTGCACCGCTGTCGGCAAGCAGCGCCGACGCGCGCAGCTGCAGGTCGGCGGCATCGGCGGCAACATGCAGTCCGGCGCGGTTGCCGATGCTGGCGGCGGTGGCGAGTTGGTGGTCGGTATTGTGCTCGCCTTCGCTGCGCAGGCGCGGCAGCATCAGCAGCTGCTTGCCGGCCTCGATGGCGGTGATGATCGACCCCATCCCGGCATGGGCGACGAACAATCGCGCCGCGGCGACCCGCTCGCGGTAGGCATCGACCGGCATCATCCGCACCCAGCGGGCATGGACAGGTTCATAGCTGCCGCGGCCGATCTGTATTTCGACCGGCACATCGGGGTGCGCCGCCGCCCAGGCATCCATGGCGCGGACCAGCCGATCGAACGGCATCATCGATCCGACCGACACGAAAACGCTCACAGCACGCTGCCCCAATGCTCGACCTTGGGCTCGGCAAGCTGTGGCCATTGGGTGAGAACGGCGGTGGCGACCTTGCCGGCGTGGCGGCCCGAACCCGACAGCACTTCGGAATTGGCGATACTGTCGACCCACAGCGTCCGCACGCCGAACGGCCGCACCAGGGCCAGGGCCAGCAGCGGCGGCAACGCGCCTGTGGTGATGATGACCTGCGGCCGCACGCGGATCAGGATGGCGGCAATGTCCCACAGCGCCAGTGGCAGCCGCCGTAGGTCGGCGCGGCTGACGTCACGAAAGGTCAGCAGCGGTGCCGGCGCGACATCGATGGCGGAGGCGGCATGGACGGTCGCATAGGTGACGTCGTGTTCTGCCCACGCCGGCGCCAGGCGCAGCAGCTGGACGAAATGGCCGCCACCCGAAGCGATGGCGAGCACACGCTTGCGGCCACTCACGCGGCTTGCGCCAGCCCGGCCATCGCCTCCATCGCGAGCGTGTAGCTGCGCTTCCGGGCCTGGTGATCGTGGAGAATGTTGACCAGCATAACCTCGTCGGCGCCATATTCCGCCGCCGCTGCCGCCAGCCCGGCGCGCACGGTTCCCGGCGATCCGGCAACGACGCGCCGTCCGGCGCGGCCGCGGGCAAGCTCGGGATGCTCCGCCAGCCAGGCCAGCGCGGTTTCGGGGTCCGGCACCGCGATCGAGCGGCCGGTGAGCAGGTGCGCGAACATCATCCGCGCCGGGGCCGCCAGCCGCTCGGCCTCCGCATCGGTGTCGGCAGCAACCGTCCACACCGCGATCATCACCCGCGGCTTGTCACCGGCATGGCGCGCCGTGAAGCGATGGCGATAGTCTGCCGCCACCGCGGCGCCGCCGGCGTTGATGAAATCGGCAAAGCAATAGGGCAGCCCGAGATCGCCGGCGAACAGCGCGCTATCGGGCGACGAGCCCAGTACCCAGGGCTCGGGCACCTCGGGCAGGCCCGGCAGCGTCATGGCATAGGGTGCGAACGGGTGGTCGCCGGGCAGGCTGTTCTCGAGATAGCCGATCAGCTCCGCCAGCTGCTGCGGGAAATCATAGGGCGCCTGCTGGCGGCGGTCGCGCTGCAGCGCGATGGCGGTGCGCTGGTCGCTGCCCGGCGCGCGGCCGAGCCCCAGGTCGATGCGGCCCGGATACAGCCCGGCGAGCAGGCTGAACTGTTCGGCGACCTTCAACGGCGAGTAATGCGGCAGCATGATACCGCCCGAGCCGATGCGCATGCGGCTGGTGGCGGCAGCGACGGCGGCGATCAGGATCTCGGGCGCGCTGCCGGCCAGCGCCGGGGAGGCGTGATGCTCGGCGAGCCAATAGCGGTGATAGCCGAGCGCTTCACAATGCCGGGCGAGGTCGATCGAATTGGCCAGCGCCGCCGACGGCGTCGTGCCGGCCGCGATCGGCGTCTGGTCGAGAACGGAGAGTATCACCAGCGCACGCCCAGCCGCTTGCGGGGCCCGGGACGGCCGGGCAGCTCAGCCAGGATGGCCGCCCTGTCGGCTTCGCTCGCCAGCGGCCAGCGGGTAATCTCGTCGACGGTGCGGCGACAGCCCTCGCACAGCCCGGTGCGGGCATCGATGCGGCAGACATTTGTACAGGGCGAACGCACGGGCTGGAGATCCATGTCCCCTGTTATGGTGGCGTCGATGACATTTGTCACCGTTGCCGGACCGCCTTCACGACAAGATAAAGCAGCAGGCCGACGGGCCCAGCGACAAAGGTGAGGGCGAGGCAGGGCAGCAGCAGCCAGTGCGGCACCCGCGCCTTGGGCGCGTCCGCCGTTTCCCAGCTGCCGACGAACAGGTCGAATGCCAGGTAATGCACCCAGCCGGCCAGCAGCGCCTGCGGGGTCGACAGCAGCAGCCGCACCCCGGCCAGCGTGTCGAAGCCGGCCCCTTCCGCCATGCCGCCGCCGCCGGCGAGGCCGGTGACCACCAGCGTGAAATAGAAACCGCAGAGCAGCGCCGCCACCAGCCGGGCACCGAGGACGGCCCACTCGCGCCGCAGCGGCGCCAGCACAAGCAGCACCCAGCCGATCAGCGCGCCGGTGCTGGCGATCGAGAAGAGCTTTTCGAAGTCCATCGCGGCAGCGTCGCCGCACGCCGCCGGCCGGTCAAGCCGGCGCGGCAGATTCACACCCGAGGGAACTGCCCCCGAAAGCGGACGTTGAGCGGATGCGTTCCGATTTTCCAGACAGAAGGTGCTCCGCCATGGCCAAAGCCGCTTCCAAGATTTCCGACAAGATCACCACCGATAGCGAAGCCCAGCCGCAGTTCCGCGTCGACTATCGCGAGATCCAGCCGTTCGGCACGCTGAAGGACCTGCCGATTGCGCTCGAGGGCAACGCCCGCAGCCAGAGCGTTGCCGCGCTGAACCAGGTTCTGGCCGAAACCATGACGATCCGCGACCTGTACAAGAAGCATCACTGGCAGATGTCCGGCGCCACTTTCTATCAACTGCACCTGCTGCTCGACAAGCATTACGAGGAGCAGGCCGCTCTCGTCGACCTGATCGCCGAACGCATCATGATGCTGGGCGGCCTGTCGATCGCCATGGCCCCCGATGTTGCCGAGATGACGACGATCCCGCGTCCGCCCAAGGGCCGCGAGGACGTACCGTCGCAGCTGTCGCGCCTTCTCGAAGCTCATGAGATCATCCTCAAGGCCTCGCGCGAGATGGCCGACGAGGCCGATGAGGCGGGCGACGACGGCACCAACGACATTCTCGTCAGCAATGTCATCCGCACCAATGAATCGCAGGTCTGGTTCATCGCCGAACATCTGGCCGAGACCAACCTGACCCGTCCCAACGCCTGACCCAACGCCTGACCCAACGCCTGAACCAACGGAGGCCATCATGTCAGATCATGAAACGGTGCATCGCGACGATGCACCGGACGCTGCTTTGCGCGATAACGCCGACCGTGCCGAGGCGAGCAGAGGCAAGGTCGCGGTCGGCGACCAGGTTACCGCGCGCAGCGTGACGATCGCCCGGCCGCGGCAGGAACTTTACGACTATTTTCGCGATTTTCAGAACCTGCCGTCCTTCATGGAAAACATCGTCCGGGTCGACGTGGCCGATGATCGGCATTCGCATTGGGTCGTGAAGGCCCCGGCGGGCGCCACCGTCGAGTGGGACAGCGTCATCACCCAGGAAACCCCCGGCAGTGAGTTTGCCTGGACGTCCGAGGGCGACATCACCAACAGCGGCCATGTCCAGTTCGCGGACGCCGGCGATCGCGGCACCGTCGTGACGGCGACGATCGCCTATGATCCGCCGGCCGGCATGATCGGCAAGGCGGTCGCGAAGCTGTTCGGCCGCGAGCCGGCGATCCAGTCGCGCCACGACCTGCGGCGGCTGAAGCAATTGATGGAAACCGGCGAAATCAGCACCGGCGCGCGCAATGCCGCGCTGGCGGAAAAGGAATAGGCGATGCGCGCACTCACCTGGCACGGCAAGCACGACGTCCGCGTCGATACCGTCGACGACCCCGGCATCGTCAATCCGCGTGATGCCATCATCAAGGTGACGTCGACCGCAATATGCGGCTCGGACCTGCACCTTTATGATCACTATATTCCGACCATGAAGGCCGGCGACATTCTGGGCCATGAGTTCATGGGCGAGGTTGTCGAGGTCGGGCCGAAGAGTACGCTGAAGAAGGGCCAGCGCGTCGTCGTCCCCTTCGTCATCGCTTGCGGCAGTTGCTATCATTGCAAGAAGACGCAGTATTCGGCGTGCGACAACGGCAATCCGCCCGAAAACCAGGACTTGGGCGAAAAGGTTTACGGTCAGGGCATGGCCGGGCTGTTCGGCTATTCGCACCTGACCGGCGGCTATTCGGGTGGCCAGGCCGAATATGTGCGCGTGCCATATTCGGATGTCGGCCCGATCGTCATTCCCGATGGCATCGACGACGACAAGGTGCTGTTCCTGTCGGACATCCTGCCGACCGGCTGGATGGCGGCGGAAAATGCCGATATCGAGCCCGGCGATACCGTCGCCGTCTGGGGTTGCGGCCCGGTCGGGCTGTTTGCCGTGCAGTCGGCATTCCTGATGGGCGCCGCCCGCGTCATCGCCATCGACCATTTCCCGCACCGGCTCGAGCTGGCGAAGAAATTCGGCGCCGAGACCATCGATTTCGAGATCACGGACGTGGCGCTCGCCCTGCGCGAGATGACCGGCGGTGTCGGTCCGGATGCCTGCATCGATTCGGTCGGCCTCGAGAGCCATGGCCTGTTTGCTGACAATGTCATCGACCAGATCAAGGTCTCGACCTTCCTCGGCACCGATCGCCCGCACGCGCTGCGCCAGGCGGTCTATGCCTGCCGAAAGGGTGGCCGCCTATCGGTGCCCGGCGTCTATGGCGGCTTCCTCGACAATTTTCCGATGGGCGCCATCATGGAAAAGGGCCTGACGCTGAAGACCGGCCAGACCCATGTGCAGCGCTACCTGCCCGGACTGCTGACGGCGATCCTCGAAGGCAAGATCGACACCACCTTCCTCATCAGCCACCGCATGCCGCTCGAGCAGGCGCCCGAGGCTTACAAGATGTTCCACGACCAGCAGAACGACGTCACCAAGGTCGTGCTGAAGCCCGGGATGGCGCTGGCGGCGTAAGCACCTCTTGCACTGTCCGCACGGCATATTAACCTGTGCGGACAGTTGCGGGAGAGAGTCATGCGCCACCTGATTCTTGCCGTCGCCGTGCTCGCCGCGCCCTTGGCGGCAGCGCCGGTGTCGCTTGCCGATCGCCCCGCCGAAGCGGTGGCACTCGATACGGCGCGCAAGCCGGTCGAGGTCCTTGCCGCCAGCGGCATCAAGCCCGGCGACCGTGTCCTCGATGTCATGGCTGGCAATGGTTACTACACCGAATTGCTGTCACGCGTTGTCGGACCCACCGGCCGTGTGACCGCGCTGGAACCGCCGCCGTTCCTCGAAGATCCCAAGGCACTCGCCAACTGGGATGCGCTCACCAGGCGTGACACGAACGTTACCCTGTTGAAGGCCATGCCGGCCGACGTGCCATTCCCCACCGGCCTCGACGTCGCCTTTTTCCACCTGACCTATCACGACCTCTACTGGCAGAGCGACAAGTATAAGTTCCCGCGCATGGACCCGGCGGCGTTCAACGCCAGGCTGTTCCAGGCCATGAAGAAGGGCGGCAGCGTCATCGTCATCGACCATGTCGGCGTCACCGGCTTGGATGCGCGCGAACAGGCCGACAAGACGCACCGCATCGACCCGGCAGTTGTCCGCGCCGATTTCGAGAAGGCGGGGTTCAGATACGCCGGCAGCAGCCCGGTGCTGCAGACCGCCGGCGACGACCCGACCAAGCTGGTGTTCGACCCGGCCGTGCGCGGCAAGACCGACCGTTTCCTCTATCGCTTCACCAAACCCTGAGGGCGTCAGAACGGGATCTTGACGTTGACCATGGCGCGATTGCTGACGACGCCGTTCGGCAGCGCGAACGGGGCGGCCGTCATGCTGCCGCGAACTTTGCCGATGATGCCGGTCTCGGCGACCAGCGGCGTGTCGTAGCTGGTCTGCGGCAGCGGCTGGAGCCGGTTGCGATCGACTGGCTCCCGCCGCCCGCAGACGACGATCTCGTCACCCGTGCCGCGGCAGCCCGTTGCCGGTTTCAGCTTGCGAAGGTCGAAATCGGCCAGAGCGTCGATTCCCGGTGTGGCAAGCTGGAGCATGAGCAGCAACGACCAGGCCATGGCGTTCCCCGCAACGCCGGGTTGCGGTCGCTATCAGCGGTGACTTTGCGGCAGCATTGCGGTCACCTCGATCTCGATCCGCATCGCCGGGTCGATCAATCCGGCGACGACCATCGTCGACGCCGGCGGGCTGGCGCCGAAGGTCGCGCGCAACTGCGGCCAGCATCGCTCGAAATCGCTGCGTTCCGGCGCGTAATAGGTGACGCGTACGACATCGGCGAAGCCGGCCCCGGCCTCGGCCAGCGCGGCGGCGATGATCGCCAGCGCATTGGCGCACTGGCCCTCGACATCGGCGGGCAGGTCACCCGTTACCGGATCACGACCGACGGTACCGGCGACGAAGACGAACGGCGGCTGCACCACGGCGCGGCAATAGCCGACCATCGCCTCGAACGGCGACCCGGAATGGATATGGCGGCGGGT
The DNA here is from genome assembly GCF_049896705.1 of Sandarakinorhabdus sp. DWP1-3-1. Classification (NCBI taxonomy): domain Bacteria; kingdom Pseudomonadati; phylum Pseudomonadota; class Alphaproteobacteria; order Sphingomonadales; family Sphingosinicellaceae; genus Sandarakinorhabdus; species Sandarakinorhabdus sp. DWP1-3-1. The sequence continues at coordinate 125,020 of NZ_JAFCUV010000002.1, forward strand.
CAGAGTCGAGGGCTCATCAGGGCCGGCGGCGCAGGGGCGCGGGCGGCGCCGCGAGCACCAGGCCATCGGCCGACGGTGCCTCGCTGGCCAGCCGGTCCATGACGGCATCCGACAGGTCGTCGGGCTCGGCAAAGTTCTGCGCAACCGTCGTCTGTTCGCCGCGAGAACGCCGGGTCAGCACCGAAAAGCCGGTATCGAGCAAATCGGAGACATTGCCGTCGCGCATCATGCGGTTCGGCCCACCGAGCACGACGGCGATCAGCCGGACCCCGTCATGCGCCGCCGATGCCGCCAGGGTGAAGCCGGCGGCGTTGGTGAAACCGGTCTTGATGCCGTCGACGCCGGGCAGGGTCTTCAGCAGATGGTTGTGGTTGCCGATCTGCTGGCCTTCATATTCATAGGCGACCTGGCTGAACAGCGGATAGCGTTTCGGGAAATCGCGGATCAGCGCCCGCGACAGGGTAGCGATGTCGCGCGCCGTCGTGACATGCCCGGCGTTCGGCAGGCCGGTCGCATTGACGAAGGTGGTGCGCGACATGCCGAGCCGGCGCGCCTCGCGCGTCATCCGCGCGGCGAATTCGGTGTGGCTGCCCGAGATATACTCGGCCAGCGCCACGGCGATGTCGTTGGCGGATCGGGTGGCGACCACGCCCATTGCATCGCGCACGCTGATCGTCGCGCCGGGCCGCAACCCGAGTTTCGACGGCGGCTGCGAGGCGGCATGGCTGGAAATGCGGATCTCGTCGCTCTCGCGGATATTGCCGGCCTTCAGCTCCTGGAAGGCGACATAAAGCGTCATCACCTTGGTGATCGACGCCGGAAAGCGGGTTTCATCGGCCTGGCGGGCGTACATCACTTCGCCGGTGTCGCTATTGATCAGGATCGCGGCATATTTCGGCACGGCGTAGAGGCTGGCGCCACCACCCGGGGCCGCGACGGCAAAAGCCATCGCCGCCGCCACCAGTTTTGCGAAACTTCTAAAGCGCAATGCGCAGATCCTCGAATAGTCCCCTGTTACGCCTAGACTATAGCGGATTGGGGCGGCTGCGAAGGCCCCGCCGGACTCGTGTCACCGCATCCCGCCGTCGCCCTGTCGTCATCGCCCCATTGCGCCGCGCCGCGCAGCCTGTCATTGCCCACCGGCCATGACCGCTCCTAACCAGCGGCGTACCTTTGCGATCATCTCGCATCCCGACGCCGGCAAGACCACGCTGACCGAGAAACTTCTGCTGTTCGGCGGCGCCATCCACATGGCCGGCGAAGTCCGTGCCCGCGGCCAGAATCGCCGGGCGCGGTCGGACTGGATGAAGATCGAGCAGGCGCGCGGCATCTCCGTCACCTCGTCGGTGATGACTTTCGAGCGTGGCGGCATGACCTTCAACCTGCTCGACACGCCGGGCCACGAAGACTTTTCCGAAGACACCTATCGCACGCTGACCGCGGTCGATTCCGCCGTCATGGTCATCGACGCGGCGCGCGGCATCGAGGCGCAGACGCGCAAGCTGTTCGAGGTGTGCCGGCTGCGCGACGTGCCGATCCTGACCTTCATCAACAAGGTCGATCGCGAAGGCCGCGACCCGTTCGCGCTGCTCGACGAAATCGCCGACATGCTGGCATTGGACGTCGCGCCGCTCAACTGGCCGGCCGGCATGGGCGGGGAATTCAAAGGCCTGTACGACCTCAGGACCCACAAATTCCTGAAGCCCGACGGCACCGGCACCAATGCGGCGGGCGAAACAGTGCAGACAACCGGCCTCGACGATCCGCTGATCGACACGCTGTGCGGGCCGATCGCCGAGCGGCTGCGCGACCAGGCCGAGCTGGCGCTGGGCGGCTATGCGACGCTCGATGCCGATCTGTACCGCAAGGGCGCGCTGACGCCGGTCCTGTTCGGGTCGGCGCTGAAGGATTTCGGTGTCGAGGCCCTGATCGACGCGCTGGCCGAGTTCGCGCCCAGCCCACGGCCGCAGCCGGCGCTCCCGGCCGCCGTCGATCCGCTCGATCCGCAGGTGTCGGGCTTCGTGTTCAAGGTGCAAGCCAACATGAACCCGCAGCACCGCGACCGCATCGCCTTCCTGCGCATCGCCTCCGGCAAGTTCCGCCGCGGCATGAAGCTGCGCCAGGTCGCCACCGGCAAGGCCATCGCCATCAACTCGCCGATCTTCTTCTTCGCTCAGGACCGCGAGATCGCCGACGAGGCCTTTCCCGGCGACATCATCGGCATCCCCAACCACGGCGTGCTGCGGGTCGGCGACTCCCTTGTCGAAAAGGACGACGTCACCTTCACCGGTATCCCCAATTTCGCGCCCGAGATCCTGCGGCGCGTCAAGCTCGGCGACCCCACCAAGTCGAAACAGCTGCGCACCGCGCTGACCGACATGGCCGAGGAAGGCGTGACCCAGCTGTTCAAGCCGCTGCTCGGCAGCCAGTGGATCGTCGGCGTCGTCGGCCAGCTGCAGCTGGAGGTGCTGATCTCGCGACTGGAAGCCGAATATCGCGTCGCCGCGTCGTTCGAGCCCAGCCCCTACGAGACGGCGCGCTGGATCGCCGGCGAACCGGCGGCGTTGAAACAGTTCATGGAGGACAATCGCCCGGCAATGGCGGAGGATCGCGACGGCGCCCCGGTGTTCATGGCACGCGATGCGTGGGAATTGCGCTATGTCACCGACCGTGAAACCGCCATCCGCTTCAGCGCCACGCGCGAACGGGCCTGAATGACGCCGGCGCCCGACAGCATGGGGTCGCCGGAGCTGGAGCCCGCGCCCGCGCCCGCGGAGACTCGGACAGTCTGGCAGCGTGCCCGACCGAAACTGCTGCCCGCCGCCGCGATCACCCTCGGCATCGTGCTGGCGCTGCTCGCCTGGCTGGTTACCAGCGCGCCGCTGGGCCGCGCACTCGAACCGGCGCGCAAGCCCTCGCTGGTGCTGACCGCCATCGATGGCCGCCCGATCGCCCGGCGCGGCGATTACAAGGAAGCGCCGGTCGATATCGCGCAGCTGCCGAAGTATGTGCCCGGCGCGCTGATCGCCATCGAGGACCGGCGTTTCTATAATCACTGGGGCATCGATCCGCGCGGCATCGCCCGGGCGCTGACCCGCAATGCGCAGGGGTCGGGCTATACCCAGGGCGGCTCGACGCTGACCCAGCAGCTCGCCAAGACCAGCTTTCTCAGCCCCGAACGCACGATCAAGCGCAAGCTGCAGGAAATCATCATCGCCTTCTGGCTGGAGGCGCGGCTGACCAAGGACGAGATCCTCAACCGTTACCTGTCGAGCGTCTATTTCGGCGATGGCGCCTATGGCATCCGTGCCGCGGCACGGGTGTATTTCGACAAGGATCCGGAGGACCTGTCGCTCGGCGAGGCGGCGATGCTCGCAGGGCTGGTGCAGGCACCGTCGCGCCTGGCGCCGAGCCGCCATCTCGAGGACGCCCGGGCCCGCGCGCGCCTGGTGCTGCAGGCGATGGTCGAAACCGGCGCGCTGACCGCGGCCCAGGCCGCCGCCGCCCGCCCGGCGCGCTATGAACCAGGTCGCAAGGCGCTGCCGAGCGGCAGCTATTTCGCCGATTGGGCGCTGCCCCAGGCGCGCGCTGCCGCCGGCGAGGCCGATTATGGCGATGTCGTCGTGCAGACGACCCTCGACCCCAGGCTGCAGCGCGCTGCCGAACGCGCCGTGGCCGATGCCGTCGCCGGCAGTCGCGGCCTCGATGTCGGCCAGGCGGCGCTGGTTGCCATGCGTCGCGACGGCACCGTCGTCGCGATGGTCGGCGGTACCGATTACGACGTCACGCCGTTCAATCGCGCCACCCAGGCGATGCGCCAGCCCGGATCGTCGTTCAAACTGTTCGTCTATCTCGCCGCGCTCAACGCCGGAATGCGGCCCGGCGACATGGTCGATGACGAGCCGATCACCATCGACGACTACAGCCCCAAGAACGACGATGGCCGTTATCGCGGCCGTGTCAGCCTCGCCACTGCCTTTGCCGCCTCGTCGAATGTCGTTGCCGTGCGGCTGGCGCAGCAGGTCGGCACCGCAGCGGTCATCGAGCAGGCGCGCAAGCTGGGCGTGACGGCACCGATCAGCGAATATCCGGCGATGGCGCTCGGCACTTCGCCGATTACCCTGCTCGAGATGACCCAGGCATTTGCCGCGGTCGCGCGCGGCAACCGCCCGGTCAAGGCCACGGCGCTGGCGCGTCCCCCCGCCACCGGAGTCCTGGCGACAGTCCGCAATGCCGCCGAAGTTCTCACCCCCTGGCCGGCGCGGGCGCCGATGCTGGAGCTGCTGCAGTCGGCGGTGCGCAACGGCACCGGCAACGCCGCGCGGCTGTCGATCCCGACCTATGGCAAGACCGGCACCACGCAGAACCATCGCGACGCGCTGTTCATCGGCTTTGCCGGCGATCTGGTCGTCGGCGTCTGGGTCGGCAACGACGACAACAGCCCGATGAACGGCGTCGTCGGCGGCAGCGTGCCCGCAAAGCTGTGGAAACGCTTCATGACCAGCGCCCTGCAAGGCGATGAAGCCCCGCGATCCGGCCGGCGTGACGAGCCGATCGGCGACCTGATCGACGCCGTCGCCGGTCCCGATGCCGGGGATGCCGCCGATGCCATCACCGGCATCATTACCGACGCCGCCGACGGCACGGTCGACATCGATCGGATCGACGGGGCTGCGCGGGCAATCGACCGGGCGACCGCGCCGTTGGAGCCGGAATCCGTGCCGGAACCGGAACCGCAACCACCGGGTTGATGGGACGATTGCGGCAACCTGTCAAAATGAGCGCGGAACGGATTGCGTCATCAGACATTGAATGTCGCAGTTGCCACGAGAGAGCCCATGCCGTTGCCTACCATCCTGATTGTCGAGGACGAAATCTTCGTCGCGCTCGACATAGAGCGCGTCCTCGCCGACGCGGGCTATACGGTTGCGGCCATCGCGGCCGACCGGGCCGAGGCGTTGGCCGCCGCCGCGCATGCCGATCTCGCCTTTGTCGATCTCAACCTGCGGGACGGGCCGACCGGGCCACAGTTGGCGCGAGACTTGGCCGGGCGCGGCATCAAGATCGTCTATGTGACGGCAAATCCGGCGCAGATCGCTGCACCGGCAGACACCGCCATCGGCTATATCCGCAAGCCGTTCCGCGACGAAACGATCCTCAACGCCGCCGCGGCCGCGCTTGCCGGCATCGCGCCGGCCGATCCGGACCTTATGCTGTTCCCCGCTGCAAACGACGACGCATTGCGGCCCTCGGTATCGTCAGGGTAACGACAAGCCCCTCGGGACGCCAGTCGCGGTCGAGGGTACCGCCGAGTTGCCTGACCACACTCAAGGTCATCAGTCGCGCACCAAAGCCGTCGACGAGCGGGGCCGCGACCGTGGGACCGCCGCGTTCCGTCCATACCACCCTGACACCGTCCACGATCGGCTGCAGATCGATGTCGACGGTCCCGTGGAGCGTCGACAATGCGCCATATTTGGCAGCGTTGGTGGCCAGTTCATGGAACACCAGCGCCAACGGCGTCGCCGAACGATCGTCGATCTCCGGATCATCGCCCCGCACCTTTATGCGTGAGCGGCCGGCGATGCCATAGGGCGCAAGCAATTGCTCCAGCATGCCGTGCAAATGGCCCTGGGGCTGCGCCGGTGCCGACGCCGCACTGTGCGGGCGGACGAAGTCATGGGCCCGTCCCAACGATAGAATGCGCTCACGCAGTTCGTCAGCGACCGGCTGCAGTTCCGGCCGCGCCTGGGCGACCATGCCGACCAGCCCGCCGATGACCGAAAATATGTTCTTTATGCGGTGGCTCAACTCGTGCGAGATGATCTCGCGCTGCTCGAGCGCCAGCTTGTGGTCATGGATGTCGGTACAGGTCCCGAACCAGCGCGTGATGCGGCCATCGGGGCCGCGCATCGGCAGCGCCCGGCCGAGCACCCAGCGATATTCGCCATCGGCGCTGCGCAGGCGATATTCGATGTCATAGGGGTCGCCGGTGTCGAGACTGTGCTGCCAAAGTTCGCGGGCCCGTTCCTGGTCCTCGGGATGGAACATGCCGTTCCAGCCTTCACCATCGGTCGATCCGGCCGGCATGCCGGTGAATTCATACCAGCGGGCGTTATAATAGTCGTGATAACCGTCGGGCAGCGTCGACCACACCATCTGCGGCATCGTGTTGGCGAGAACGTGAAAACCGTCGTCTTGCGTCGGCGACGCAGCCTCTATCGGGGACAGGGATGACATGCGTTTCCGTCTGCTGCGGCGTCGATAACGTACCAAGGCCTGTGCACGCAACGCGGGAAAACCGTTCCGGCTCCGCAGTCAGCGGTGAAGCCGGTGGCCGGTGCGCTACACCGACAGCAGCCGATGACGACCATGGTCGAACCGATGATATGGGATGGGCCGGGCGGCGTCACCAGCGCCGGCAGCGACCTCCGCCAGGATGGCGCGGGTAATCGAGGGCAGGTCGAGCGCCGCCGCCGCCTCCCAATCGAACCAGGCGATTTCATCGAGCTCGCCCGAACCTGCGCCAGGGTCGAGGCTGACGAGGTGATCGGCGTCGACAGTGAAGAAGCGCGCATCGAAACGCCGGGTCCGCGCCGGCGGCGTGATGGCGCGCGCAACGAAGCGCAGCGGCGCCAGGTCGGGCAAATGGCCGGTGCCGAGAAAGTCCCGCCATTCGCTGCTGCGCGTCGCGGCGCGGCCCGGACGGCCGACGATCAGCCCGGTCTCCTCGAACGTCTCCCGGATCGCCGTGGCAGCAAGCGCCCGGGCGCGGGGCAACGCACAGGTCCGCGCCAGCGGTTCCGCAACATCGGGGTGGAGATCCGACGCCGTCGCCACGCGAAAATCCGACGGGTGGATGCGACCGCCCGGGAACACCCATTTGTCGGGCATGAAGGCATGGCCACGTACCCGCCGGCCCATCAGCACGCGCGGCACCGGGCCGTCGCGGCGGATGACCAGCAGCGTCGCGGCATCGCGCGGCCGGATATGCGGCAGCCGGCGGTCGGGGGCGTCTTCGATCATGGCCATCGGACCATCATAGGTCACAGGCGGCGCGCGGCAACCTGCGACCTATTGGCGACCGCCCGGAACGCGGGCCGTCCGGACGGCGTTTGCGACAAACCTTGCAATCAATTCAGGAGCACCACCATGGATCGCGCCTCGATGCTGCCGGCCCTCAACCTGTTCACGCTGGTCGCCGTCTTCCTCGCCATCGTCATCGCCTTCGCCGTCTACTGGAGCAAACGGTCGAACCGCGCGCCCAAGGACGGCGGCCCGCCGACCGAAGATGGCTCCGTCTAGGCGCTAGACGAGCGTCGCCAGCGCCGAACGGTCGAACTCCTTGAGTTCGGCCATTCGGCCATCGCGGACCTTCAGCGCCCAGTCGGGATCGACGATCAGCGCGCGGCCGACCCCGACCAGGTCGAACTCCTTGCGTTCCAGGCGCTCGAGCAGGTTGTCGATGCTCGCCGGCTCCGATTTCTCGCCGCCGAAGCCCGCGATGAATTCGCCCGACAGGCCGACGCTGCCGACGGTGATGGTCGGTACGCCGGTCAGCTTTTTCGCCCAGCCGGCGAAATTGAGGCCGGCATCGCCGTCGAGTTCGGGGAATTCCGGCTCCCAGAATCGACGCTGCGAGCAATGCAGGATGTCGGCACCGGCATCGACCAGCGGCTGCAGCCAGGCCGTCATCTCGTCGGGCGTTGTGGCGATGCGATAGGCGAAATCCTGCTGCTTCCACTGCGAGATGCGAATGATGACCGGGAAATCGGGGCCGACGGCGGCACGCACCGCCTTCAGGATCTCGGCGGCAAAGCGCCCGCGGTCGGCGATCGTCGGTCCGCCGAAGCTGTCGGCCCGGGCATTGGTGCCTTCCCAGAAGAACTGGTCGATCAGATAGCCATGGGCGCCGTGCAGCTCGACCGCGTCGAAGCCCAGCCGTTTCGCCTCGGCGGCGGCGCGGGCAAAGGCGGCGATGGCATCGGCGACGTCGCTGTCGGCCATCGCCTTGCCGAACGGCTTGCCGGGCTTGAACAGGCCCGACGGGCTTTCCTGTTCGGGTGGTGCCGGGTTGGCGTGGTTGATGGCGGCGCCGACATGCCAGAGCTGCGGCGCGATCAGGCCGTGGCCGGCGTGGGTTTCGGTAACGACCTTGCCCCAGCCGGGCAGCGCATCGCCGAAGAAATGCGGGACGTTGGGATCGTTGGTCGAACCGGTGCGCTCGACGCCTGTGCCTTCGGTGACGATCAGCCCGACACCGCCTTCGGCACGGCGGCGGTAATAGGCCGCGACATCGTCGCCCGGGATGCCGCCCGGCGAAAAGCTGCGGGTCATCGGCGCCATCACGATGCGGTTTGGCAAGTGCAGCCCCTTGAAGGCGAAGGGCTGGAACAGCGGGTTGGTCATGGGCAACGGGCCTCTGATCGATTGTTTCGTCGGCCGAGGTAAAGCGCCGGCGCCCGGGCTGCAAGCCGGCCATGCCAAAGCATATCTTGTCGCCGCCGCGCCCGATGCTTGCCCGCCGGGGCGGAGCCGCCTAGAGGGGCCGGCTGAATTCAACAAAACTGGAAACGCCGCCATGTCCGGGGACACCCCCCAGACCGATCTGCCGCTTTCGTTCGGTTCGCTGCTGCGGCTGGCGACGCCGGTCGTCGTGTCGCGCGTTGGCATCATGGCGATGGGCCTCGTCGACGCGGTGATCGTCGGGCAATATTCGGCGACGCAACTCGGCTACCAGGCGCTCGGCTGGGCGCCGACCGGCGTCGTCATCACCACCTCGGTTGGCCTGATGTCGGGCATCCAGGTGATGACGTCGCTGGCCATCGGCGAGGGTCGCGCCGCCGACACCGGCGCCATCCTGCGCCGCGGCATCGCCTATGCCTTCTGGATCGGCGTCGTCGCGGCGGCGGTGCTGGCGGGCCTCGGCGGCCCGGTCATGCACCATATCGGCCTCGATCCGGCGCTCGCCGACGGTGCGACGCCGGTGCTGCAGGTGCTGGCGCTGTCGATGATACCGATCCTCATCGCCGACGGTGGCATCTTCTGGCTGGAGGCGCATGGCCGCGCCGTGCCCGGCATGATCGCCATGTTCGGCGCAAATGTCGTCAATCTGGCCATCAACCTGTGGCTGGTGCCGGGCGACAGCGGGCTTCCTGTGGACGGCGCCGTCGCCAGCGCCTGGGCGACGCTGATCTCCCGCGTCGCGCTGCTGGTGTTCGTCTGGGTGCTGATCGCCAGCTGGTCGCAGGCCCGGTCGCTGGGCGTCTTTGCCCGGGCGCCGCGCGATCCCCTGGCCGCAGCCGCCATGCGGCGCATCGGCTATGGCGCCTCGATGAGCTATTTCGTGGAGGCCGGCTCCTTTGCCGCCATGTCGGTCATCGCCGGCTGGCTGGGCGCGCTCGCCGTCGCCAGCTGGGCGATCGTGCTCAACATGGCGGCGCTGATCTTCATGGTGCCGCTGGGACTGGCGACCGCGACCAGCGTGTTCGTCGGCCGCGCCTATGGCGCCGGCGATCCGCCGGGGGTGCGCCGCGCGGCGCGCATGGGCTTTGTCGCGACGGTGGCGGCGACGCTGCTCATCTGCGCCATCGTCGGCTTCGGCAACCAGCTGATCGCTGCGGGCTACACCAGCGACCCGGAGGTCCGGCGCGTCGCGGCGGCGGCGCTGCTGCTGTCGTGCCTGTTCTTCGTCGCCGATGGCCTGCAGGTCGTCGGCTCGCAGGCGTTGCGTGCGCAATCCGATGTCTGGATGCCGACGGCCACGCATTTCGCCAGCTATCTGCTGGTGATGATGCCGCTCGGCTATGCCTTTGCCATCCTGCTCGGGCTGGGCGTCAACGGCATCGTCTGGGCGGTGATCGTCGCGTCGCTGGTATCGGCGAGCCTGCTCTGGGGCCGATTCCTGTGGCTGACGCGGCCTAGCTTCGCAACGCCTCGATCGGGCTGAGCTTCGAGGCGCGGGTCGCCGGCCACCAGCCGAAGAAGATGCCGATCGACGCCGACACCGCGAACGCCACGGTAACGGCATACAGCGTCACTGCGGTATCGAAGCCGATCGCCTTGCCCGCCAGCATGGCGAGCCCGGTGCCGGCGGCGACGCCGATTCCGCAGCCGATCAGCGACAGCATCAGCGCCTCCAGCAGGAACTGCAGGCGCACGGCGGCGCGCGACGCGCCGATCGCCATGCGGATGCCGATCTCCCGCGTGCGCTCCGTCACGCTGACCAGCATGATGTTCATGATGCCGATGCCGCCGACGACCAGCGAGATCGATCCGATGGCGGCGAGCAGCAGCGAGATGGCGCGGGTCGTAGTGCTCAGCGTGTCGGTGATCGCGGTCAGGTTGGCGACCGAGAAATCATCCTGGTCATCACCCTTCAGCCGGTGCAACTGGCGCAGCAGCAAAGTGATGTCGCGCTCGACCTGGTCGAGCGCTTCGGCCGAGCTGACCGATACCGAGATGCTGCGGATCGAGCGGCGAAAGGCATTGCCCTGCAGCAGGCGCAATGCCGTCGTCAGCGGCACGATGATGACATCGTCGCGGTCCTGGCCGCCGAACCCTTGGCCGCGCTTGGCCATCACGCCGATGACCTGCAGGCTGACGCCTTTCACCCGCACCATCTGGCCAAGCGGATCGTTGGCGCCGAACAATTTGTCGGCGACGGTCTGCCCGATGACGGCAACGCGCGCGCCGGCGCGTTCCTCGCGGTCGCTGAACACCCGGCCGTCGCCCGCCGTCCATTCGTTGACGAGGAAATAGGCCGGCACCGAGCCGGTGACCTGCGTCGACCAGTTGACCGGCCCCGCCACCGCCTGCGCCGCCGGCACCGTCGTCGACGGCGCCGCAGCGACGACATTGTCGATACGGGCGATGGCCTCGGCATCCTCGATCCGCAGCGTCGCGCCCGATCCGGCGCCGCCGCTCAATGGCCCCTGCCGGCTGCTGCCGGCGGTGACGATGAGCAGGTTGGAACCGAGACCGGAGATCGAGTCGGACACCTGTTTCTGCACGCCGCCGCCGATGGCGAGCATCAGGATGACCGCGGCGACGCCAATGATCATGCCGAGCATGGTCAACGCCGAGCGCAGCCGGTTGGCGATGAGGGCGCCCCAGGCTTCCGCGAGCATGGTGCCGATCATGTCGGCACGCCACCAGAGACCGTGCCGATCATGCCACCACCTCAGGCTCGGCATGGCCGTACAGTGCCGCCTCGGTCGGCGGCCCGTCGTAGAACACTCGCCCGTCCTGGATGCGGACGACACGATTGGTGGCGCGCGCCACCTCGGGATCATGGGTGACGATCACCACCGTTACGCCCTTGTCGTCGTTGAGCGCGCGGAACAGCGCCAGCACCTCGACGCCGGTCCTGGTGTCGAGCGCGCCGGTCGGTTCGTCGGCGAGCAGCAATTGCGGATCATTGGCCAGGCTGCGCGCCACCGCGACGCGCTGCTGCTGGCCGCCCGACAGCTGGCTGGGCCGCGACTTCGGCTTGTCGCCGAGGCCGACGCTGTCGAGCAGCACCTGCGCCCGTGCCGCCCGATCGCGCGCCGACACGCCCGAATAGACCATCGGCAGTGCGACATTGGCCAGCGCCGACAGCCGCGGCAGCAGGTTGAACTGCTGGAAGACGAAACCGATGCCCGCGTTGCGCAGCTTGGCCAGCGCGCTTTCCGACAGCGTCGCCGTGTCGGTGCCTTCGAAGCGATAGCTGCCGGTGGTCGGCGTATCGAGGCAACCGATGATGTTCATCAGCGTCGACTTGCCCGACCCCGATGGCCCCATGATCGACATGAATTCGCCGGCATGGACATCGAGGTTGACCCCATGCAGGGCGCGGAACGTCCCGGCCTCGGACCGATAGTCCTTGATGACATCGACGAGGCTGAGCAGCGCCGTCATTTGCGCCGGGTCGTGCTCGTCGTGTCGTCCTTGGCGTTCTTGTACTTGCTCTCGGGCGGACCGGAAAAGATGCCGCCCTTTTTCGCATCCTCGACGCCCTTGCCGATGATGATGCGGTCGCCGGGCTTCAGCGGCCCGGCCACGACTTCGCTCGAATCGCTGTCGGAGGCGCCGAGCTTCAGCTGCCGCGGCTCGGCCGTGGTGCCGACTTCGACGAACACCGTCACCTCGTCGGGGTCGCGCGGGCGGTTGCGGGCAGCGCGGACCGGCTTCCATCCCTCGGGCTTGAACGACAACGCGGCGTTGGGCAGCAGCACGACATTGCGCTTTTCGGCGACGATGAAGCTGGCATTGGCGGTCATCCCCGGCAATAGCGCGCCATCGGGGTTCGCCGCCATGACGATGACGGTATAGGTGACGACATTCTGCTGGGTGGTCGGGTTCAGCCGGATTTGCTGGACGGTGCCGCGGAACTGCCGCGCGCCATAGGCATCGACCGTGAAGTTGACCGGCTGACCCGGCTTCACCCGGGCGATATCGGCCTCCGCCACCGACGCCTCGATCTGCATCTGGGTCAGGTCACGGGCGATCTGGAACAGCGTCGGCGTGTTGAACGAAGCGGCGACGGTCTGGCCGATATCGATCTGCCGGCTGATGACGATGCCCGAAACCGGCGACTTGATGACACTGAAATCGAGATTGGCGGCATCGAGCCGGACCCGCGCTTCGGCTTGGGCGACCGACGCGGCCGAGGTCTTGGCGGACGCCAGCGTCGTTTCGTAATCCTGCCGGCTGATATAGTCCTTCGTCACCAGTTCGGCCGCGCGCCGGGCATTGGCGGCCTGCAGCGCCGCCGTGGCGCGGGCGTTGGCGAGGCTGGCCTGGCTCGACTGCAGCTGGGAGATGAACAGCGCTGGATCGAGCCGCAGCAGGATCTGGCCGGCGACGACGCGGTCGTTGAAATCGGCATAGAGCGACTGGACGGTGCCCGACACCTGGGTGCCGACCGACACGACCCGCACCGGGTTGATGACGCCGTTGGCGGTGATCTCCTCGGTCAGGTCGCCGCGCGCGATGGTCGCCGTCTTGTACGGGTCGATGACCGGCGGCGGGTTCAATGCGCGCCAGGCAAACCATGCGACGACCGCCGCGACGGCGACCCCGAGGATGATCCATCTCCGCCGTGTCACGTCAGGTCACCGTTCCGCATCGATCGCCTCCCCGATGCCGCCGATCGCGCGCGCCAGATTGGCATTGGCGTTGCGGACGTTGAATTCGCTCTGCACCAGCTGTTGCCGCGCCGAGGCCAGCGCGCTTTGCGCGTTGAGCAGATCGGCGAACAGCCCGACGCCGGCACGATAGCGGCCCTGCGCCAGATTGGCCGATTCGGTCGCGCTGGCGATCAGCACCCGCGCCGTCTCCAGGCTGGCGAGCGCAACCCTCAGGCTGACAAAATTCGTATAAACCGACAGCCCGGCCTGCTGGCGCGTCTGTTCGGCCAGCGCCGCCTGGCGCTCCGCCTCGGCGCGGGCCGAAGCGATACTGTAGCGCTGGTTGAAGCCCGAAAAGATCGGGATCGACAGCGTCAGCCCGATGTTGCCGCTGTTGCTGTTGAAGCGCGTGTCGGTCGCCGACAGGTTGTTCGACGCGGAGACGCCGACACTCGGCCGCCCGGCCGACAGCTGGGCCCGGACATCGGCCTCGGCACCGGCGACATTGGCGCGCGCCGCGACAAGATCGGGGCGCAGCCGCTCGGCATCGGCGATCAGCGCATCGGCGCCCGATTGCAGCAACTGCCCGGTGGCGAGCGGCGCCGGCGCGGCGAGATCGAGCCGGGCCTGTGGCGGCAGGCCGATGGTCACCGCCAGCTGCGCCGCCGATGTCTCGAGGTTGCCGCGGGTCTGGATCAGCTGCAGCTCGGCCTGCGACAGCGACGTTTCGGCCTGCAACCGGTCGGCACTGGTCGCAACGCCGGCATTGCGCCGCGCCGCAGCCAGGTCGCGCGACTGCCGGGCAAAGGCGACATTGGCGATGTTGGCGGTCTCGACGGCGCGATTGGCGAGGAGGCCGTTATAGGCCGCCACGGTATCGAGCACGACGCCCTGTGCCGCATCGGCATATTGCGCCAGCGCGGAACGCTGCCGGGCCGTCGCGGAGGCGACCCGCGCGGCGCGGCCGCCGCCATCGAACAGCAGATAATTCACGGCCAGATTGGCGCCGCTGTTGACGCTGCTGCCGTCGCCGAAGCCGCCGTTGGTGTCGATACGGTTGAGCGTCGGGCCGATGGCGAGATCGATCGTCGGCAGATAGGCCGATCGCGCAATGCCGATGCCGGCGGCGGCACCGCGCACGCCGGCCCAGGCCACCGCGGTCTGCGGGTTGCGGCACAGCGCGATGTCGACCAGATCGGGCAGGGTCAGCGGCCGGGCCGGCACCTCGCCGCACGCCGCCTGGCCACCGCTGACCGGCGGCCGCGTGACCGGGATCAGCCCGCGCGGATCGTCATGGGTCACCGGAATGGCCGGTGCCGCAATGGCCGCCGCAAGGAGTGGGATCAGAAGGGGCATGAAGTCGGGACTGTCCTAGCGCATTCCCACACTGCGCCGCCAGTGACGTTGTTACCCCACCGACATCATGCCGCGATCTTGACGCGCCGCGCGCCTGCCGCCGTCTCACGCACCAGGTCGGCCACATAGGGCTCGAAATTGACCTGCATCGTGTGACGCCGGCTGGCGTAGTAGTGCGCCTGGTATTTCCTTTCGTCCTCGACGATCACCCGCGCCATCGCCGCCGGGTCAGGCAGCGCATAGCGGCCGGTCAGATACGCCACCAGCAGCTTCGATTGCTGCTCGGCGAGATTGACCAGTGTCGGCAGCGCCTGCGCCAGCCCCATGAACCACAGGCCGTGCAGCGCCGGGTCGGCCTGGACCATGCGCTTGAACAGCGGGATGTGGTTGTCGGTGACCGGCGCGTCCTCGGGCTTCAGGAACGGAAAGTCGATATTGTAGCCGGTGGCGGTGATGACGATGTCCACCCGTTCGCGGCTGCCGTCGGTGAACACCACGTCGCTGCCGTCAAAGCGTTCGATCGCCGGCTTCGGCGTGATGTCGCCGTTCGACATCCGGGTCAGGAATTCGCCGCTGACCGTCGGATGGGCGTCCAATGGCCGGTGATCGGGCGTCGGCAGGCCGTAATCCTCCATGCGGCCGATGGCACGGATGACGGCGCGGCGGCCGAGCGCGCGGGCCAGCGGCAACGGGAACCACGACGGCATCGGCGTCTTGTCGACGGGCTTGCCGTTGAGGAACTTGGGCAGCACCCAGACACCGCGGCGCGTCGACACGAACAGCTTTTCGGTTAGTGACCGCTGGCCGAGCTCCGACGCGATATCGACGGCGCTGTTGCCCAGGCCGACGACGACCACCCGCTTGCCGACGCAATCGACGGGCGCGAACGGGGTCTTGTAGTCATGGGCGTGGATGATGGTGCCATCGAATTGCCCCGGCCATTCCGGGCGGTTCGGCGACCAATGGTGGCCGTTGGCGACCACGACAGTGTCATACGCTTTGGTGCCGTGACGGGTCGTCACATCCCAGCGGCTATCTGCCCGCCGCGTCGCGGCGGTCACCGGCGTTTCGAACTGCACCAGCTCGCGCAGGCCGAAATGATCGACATAGGCGTTGAAATAGCCGGCGATCAGGCTGTGATGCGGGAAATCAGGCCAGTCCGCCGGTATCGGAAACTCCTCGAACTGCAGTCGGGTCTTCGACGTGTCGATGTGCAGCGACTGGTACGCCGAGCTCATGCCATTGGGGTTCTGGTACGCCCAGTTGCCGCCGATCCGGTCCGATGCCTCGAACCAGTCGAAGTCGAGCCCGGCATCGCGCAGCCGCTTGGCGGTGGTAAAGCCGGAACAACCGGCGCCGATCAGGGCAATGGACATGACCGGAGTGTAGCGCCGCCGGGCCCGCGCGAAACCCATCATCGTGGCAGGACGTTCACCAGCGACAGCGCCCAAGGAAATCCATGACCAAGCCCATCCGCATCGCCCGCCAGCCGGCGACCAGCCTCGTCGCCATCTGCGGGAAATGCAGCCGGAAAGTCGGCGGCGGTTTCGGTGCCGACGGCGACCAGCCGCTCGGCAAGGCGCTCAGGAGGGCGCTGCAGCTGCCCAAGCCCAAGCATGCCCGCGTGCGCCTCGTCGAAGCCAAATGCCTCAAGCTCTGCCCAAAGGGCGCCGTTGCCGTCGTCGACAGCCGCGATCCCGGCGGCATCCTCGTCATCCCCGAGCGCACTCCGGTGCTCGAGGTGGCGGCGCGCCTGGGCCTGATCGCCGTCCCAGGCTGACGGGCATAGCCTAGGGCTGCTTCCGCCGCTAAAACCCGGCGGATGGCCAATCCCTGCACGCACCTCCTGCTCTTTGGCGCCACCGGCGACCTGTCGAAGCGGATGCTGCTGCCATCATTGTTCAACCTCGACGCCGACGGCCTGCTGCCGGAATGCCTGCGCATCATCGCCACCGCGCGCAGCGTCCATGACACGCCGGAATTCGTCGCGATCGCCGCCGCCGCGCTCGACCAATATGTCGATGCCGATCGCCGCGACCCCGCCAAGGTCCAGCGCTTCCTCGATCGCATCGCCTATGTGCCTCTCGATGCCAGCGAGCCGGCGGGCTTCGGCGCGCTCGCCGATGCGGCAGGGGACAAGGCCAATCTCGCCATCTTCCTGTCGACGGCGCCCAGCCTGTTCGGCCCGACGATCACCGGCCTGTCGGGCAGCGGCCTCGCCGGCCCCGGCGTCCGCCTGGCGCTCGAAAAGCCGCTCGGCTCCGACCTTGCCTCCAGCCGCGCCATCAACGATGCCGTCGCCGCCGCCTACCCCGAGGATCGCACCTTCCGCATCGACCATTATCTCGGCAAGGAAACCGTGCAGAACCTGCTGGCGCTGCGCTTCGGCAACGCTCTGTTCGAGCCGTTGTGGAACGCCCGCGGCATCGACCATGTCCAGATCACCATCGCCGAGACTGTCGGGCTCGAAGGCCGCGCCGGCTATTATGACGGGATGGGGGCGCTGCGCGACATGGTGCAGAACCATATGCTGCAACTGCTGGCGCTGGTCGCCATGGAGCCGCCGGCACAGTTCGACCCGACCAGCGTCCGCGACGAAAAGGTCAAGGTGCTGCGCGCGCTGCGCCCGATCGACCGCCACAGCGTCGAAGGCTGCAGCGTTCGCGGCCAATATGGCGCCGGCGCCATCGAGGGCCAGCCGGTCAAGGGCTATGCCGAGGAATTGGGCAAGGCATCCCAGATCGAGACGTTCGTGGCGCTGAAGGCGCATGTCGACAACTGGCGCTGGCAGGGCGTGCCCTTCTACCTGCGCACCGGCAAGCGCCTGCCCGAACGCAGCAGCGAAATCATCATCCGGTTCAAGCCGGTGCCGCATTCGATGTTCGGCGAGGCGTCGCTGAAGCCGAACACCCTCGTCATCAGCCTGCAGCCCGATGAAAATGTCGGCCTGTCGATGATGGCCAAGGCCCCCGGCCTCGACCGCGACGGGCTGAAACTGCGCTCGGTGCCGCTCGACATCGGCATCAGCAACGCCTTCGCCGACGTCCGCCGCCGCATCGCGTACGAGCGCCTGCTGCTCGACCTGATCGAAGGCAAACAGACGCTCTTCGTCCGCCGCGACGAGGTCGAGGCGCAATGGACCTGGATCGACGCGATCCGCGCCGGCTGGGAGGCGACGGGCATGGCGCCAAAACCCTATGCCGCGGGCAACTGGGGGCCGACGGCGGCGATCGCGCTGACCGAGCGCGATGGGGTGACCTGGCACGATTGATCGACTCGACCCCATACCGTGAGCGGGGGTAGCAGATGCGCGATAACAGCCCTTCCCTTGCCCGCTTGCGGGAGAGGCAACTCGCGATTTCTGGCGAGCGGGTGAGGGTGTTCTATCGTTCCGACGCGAAGTTACACCCTCACCCGGCGGGCTGGCGCCCGTCTCGCCTCTCCCGCAGGCGGGCGAGGAAAGGGAACGTCCGCTTGTTACCCTCTTCCACCGACTTTAGCGCTCCGTCCGCACCAGCCACGACACCCCCAGCACCGCCAGGCTCAGCGCCGCCGGCAGCGCCGCCCAGGGCGAGCCCTGCACCAGCAGCGCCGCTGTCCCGGCAAAGCCGCCGGCCATCACATATTCGCTGATCGCCAGCAGCATCGATCCGCTCTGGCGGCGGCGAAAGGTACTGCGTTTCTGCGGGCGGCCGATCAGCTGCTGCTGCAGTGCGGCGCAAAATCCGCCGAGCAGGCACATCGGCACCGCCACCAGCAGCGCCGACGGCTCTCGCATGGCAATGAACGTCAGCGGCACCAGCGCCAGCAGCAGCGACGGCAGGCAGGCGGCGAGGACCTTGACACGGTTCACCACCCCGGCCGGCACCGGCGCCGACGCGATCAGGTCGGGCGCATCCTCCCCCGACAACGTCAACCAGCCCAGGCTCGACGGTAGCATGGCGGCGAACAGCACCGTCGCCGCCACCAGACGCGCGGTCGATACCGTGCCGCCGGCAAAGATCAGCCCGAAGGCCGGCACCATATAGGCGAGTTGCAGCGCCACCGCCGACAGCAGCTCCGGATCGCGCCACAGCAGCACCAGTTCCTTGGTGAGCAGGCTGCGCAGCACGCCGCCGCGGAACGGCCGGGTGACATGGTTCGACACCGTCGCCACCGGGATCGGCGCCGCATCGGCAAGGTTGCGCGCCGCCAGCCGCGCCGCGCCATAGGCAAAGCCCAGCGCCACCAGCACCAGCGCCAGCAGCGGCAGCGGCGCGCCGAAGATCGCCCGCGCCGGCCAGTCGAGCGGCGGCGGCGGCGCCGGGCGGATCGCCGCCTTCAGCGCCTCGAACCGGTCGGGCATGAAGGTCGGCGTCTGCCCCAGGATCGCCACGCAGGCGGCAAAGATGCCGCCGCCGGCCTGGATGACCATGCGCGCCCGCCGCGAGCCCAGCGACCGGAACAGCCCGCCGGCGATGACGAACGCCATCGACGTGGCGATAACCGCGGCGACCACGATCATCAGGGAGCCGCCGGCCCAGCCGGGATGCCCCGTCGCCACCGAGGCAATGACGAACGGCGCCGACAACAGCAGCAGCGGCAGCGCCACCGACGCGTGCACCGCCACCGATTTCGCGGCCAGCACCCGCGCCGGCGAGATCGGCGCCGCCAGCAGCAGATCGAGATCGCCGCGATCGTGAAAGGCGCGCAGCACATAGACACAGGCGCCCGACAGCATCAGCAGCACCAGCCCGGCCCAGCCGGCGGCGACATAACCAAAGGCGGCGCGCGGCACATCGGGCTCCGGCGCCAGCGAGATCGCCAGGCCGACCCCGGCCAGCGCCGGCACCAGCATCAGCACCAACAACACGATCAGGCGCGCCTTGCGCTGCCTGCCGGCGCCCTCGCGTATCGCCAGCCGCAATTCATGCCGGACCAGCGCCAGAAAGCCGGGACCGGTGGCGGTTGCGATGGCGGTGGCGGTGTCCGTCACGGCGTCATCCCTGCGCCAGCGCCAGGAACATCTCCTCCAGCGTCGCCCCGGCACGCCCGCCGGCGGTGCGCAGTTCGGCCAGCGTGCCTTCCGCCACCAGCCGCCCGGCGCGGATGATGCCGATGCGGGTCGCCATGCGCTCGGCAACCTCCAGGATATGCGTCGTCAGGATCACCGTCGCGCCGGCGGCGACGCGCGCGGCGAGCAGGTCCTTGACCAGCCGCGATGCGGCGGCATCGAGGCCGGTCAGCGGCTCGTCGAGGATCAGCAGCCGCGGTTCGTGGATCAGCGCCCCGGCGAGCGCCACCTTCTGCTTCATGCCGCGCGAAAACGTCTCGCAGCGCGACGAACGCTGGTCCCACAGGCCGAGCACGGTCAGCAGGTCGGTGGCGCGCGCCTCGGCAACGGCGGGGTCGACGCTCCACAGGCCGGCGACGAATTCGAGATATTCGAGCGGCGACAGCTTGTCGTAGAGCAAGGGCTCGTCGGGCAGCCAGGCGACCAGCCGCTTGGCGGCGATCGGATCGGCGATGGCGTCGACGCCATAGATGCGGATGCCGCCGGCGTCCGGCCACTGCAACCCCGCCACCATGCGCAGCGTCGTCGTCTTGCCGGCGCCATTGGGGCCGAGCAGGGCATAGAGTTCCCCGGCACGCACGGTGAGGTCGAGGTCATCGACAGCCGGTTTGTCGAAATGCTTGCGCAGGCCGGTCAGGGCCAGTGCCGGTTCGTTCATGCTGCCCCTAGTCCGCTGTACTTTCGCGCCTTAGCAAGTTGCGCAGCCCTTTCCTACCATGTTGCGCTTGCGAAACCGTATTACGGGTGCAATACGCTGGCGCATGACCAGCCTCGAACTTTCCGGCGTTTCCAAACGCTATGGCGCCAAGACCGTGCTCGCCGATGTCTCGCATCGCTTCGAGCCGGGGCTGACGCTGCTCATCGGCCCCAGCGGTGCCGGCAAATCGACGCTGCTGCGCCTGCTCGCGACCGCCGAAAAGCCCGGCAAGGGCAGCATCAGCTGGGATGGCGTCGCCCTGCCCGGCGGCCGCGCCGCGCTGCGGCGCACGTTGGGCTATGCCCCGCAGGCGGTCGAGCTGCCCGACG
Organism: Sandarakinorhabdus sp. DWP1-3-1; assembly: GCF_049896705.1. Lineage (NCBI taxonomy): Bacteria > Pseudomonadati > Pseudomonadota > Alphaproteobacteria > Sphingomonadales > Sphingosinicellaceae > Sandarakinorhabdus > Sandarakinorhabdus sp. DWP1-3-1. Next base: position 145,567 of record NZ_JAFCUV010000002.1, read on the forward strand.
ACCTGACGGCACGCGACTTCGCGCTGCACATCGCCGCGCTGAAGGGTCTCGATGCCAAGGCCGCCGACACCCAGTTCGGCGCGATCGCCGACGCCATCGGCCTGCACGCCGACATCAACAACCGCATCGCCAGCTTTTCGGGCGGCATGCGGCGGCGGCTGGTCTTTGCCCAGGCGCTGCTCGGCGCACCACGCCTGCTGGCGCTCGACGAGCCGACGGCGGAGCTCGACGGCGAAACGGCGCGCAAGCTCGGCACGCTGATCCTGCAGCGCGCCAGCGAGGCCATCGTCGTGATGACGACGCACCTCGCCGACGAACTGGCGCCGCACGCCACCGCGGTGCTGCGCGTCGAAAACGGCGCGCTGGTGCGGACGGCGTGAAGGCCATCATCCGGTCATCGCTGCACACCTCGCTGCTGCGCTATTCGCGCAGCTGGGGGCTGTGGCTGCTGTTGCTCGTGGCGCCGGTGGGGGCGCGGTACATGCTGCCGCGCGGCGACGGCGGCGGCGGCACCGTCATCGCCATCGGCGGGCATCTGCCGGTGATGACGGCGCCGTTCCTGGGCGTCTCGCTCGGCATCGTCGTGTCGACGCTGCTGCTGCCGATCGCCTGGCTGTATCTGCGGTCGAACACCACCCGCCGGCAGCCGTGGCAGGTGGAGGAAGTGACCGCCGCACCGCGCATCGCCATCGCGCTGGGGCGTTTCGCGGCCGATGGCACGGTGCTGCTCGGCATGCTGCTGGCGCTGACGCTGGCCGGCTGGTTGCTCGGGCTGCTGATCCTGGCCGCCGGCGGCTTTGATGCCGGGCAGATCGCACTGGCGCTGTGGCTGGTGGCGGCGCCGGCGCTGCTCGGGCTGGCGGCGCTGCGCATCCTGTTCGACGCGCTGCCGCCAACCCGCGGCGGCTTCGGCGATTTCCTCTATTTCGTGTCGTGGATGGCCTCGCTGATCGCGCCGGTCATCGGCCAGGGCAAGGCGGCGAGCTTTGCGACGGCGATCGTCGATTTCCCCGGCTTCCTGCGGCCGCTGCAATATGGCGCCCCGGGCGGCACCGATGATTTCGCCATCGGCGGCGTCGACGTACTGCCCGGGCGGGTGCCGCTCGACGTCATGGCCGGGCTGTTTTCACCCGGCTATGTCGAATCGCGGCTGGCCTGGGTGCTGATCGCCGTCGCCGTCGCGGCGCTGGCTGGCCTCGTCTATCGCCCGCACCGCGCCAGCCAGCGCAACCTGGTACCGGGGCGGATCGCCCGGCTGAGCGCGCTGGGGCCGCCACCCGCCGTCGTGCCGAACGCCCCGGCGCCGCGGGTGATCGCCATCCCGTTCGCCGGGCTGGTCGCCGCCGAATACCGGCTGATCGGTGCCGGGCGGCTGTTCAAGCTCGTCGCCGCCGGCGTCGCCGCCTATGCCTTTGCCGCCGATTTCCGCACCGCCGCCAGCCCGGCGGCGCTGCTGCTGCTGGCCTTTGCGCTGACCGCTCACGCCGGCCGCAGCGAGGCGCGTGGGCTGCTGCTGCTCACCCGCACCGCGCCACAATCGCCCTGGGCGCGGCGGCTGGCGTTCGTCATCGCCGGCACCGGCTGGGCGCTGCTGCTGGACCTGCCCGCCATCCCCGGCACCGGGCTGGTCGTCATCCCGACCGCGCTCGCCACCGGCGCGGTCGCTTCGCTGGTAGCCATCGGCCTCGCCACCGTCAGCGGCTCCGCCTTTGCACCGCGCCTGGTGCTGCTGGTGCTCTGGTATGGCTATCTGTCCGCGGGGGGTTGAACCCGAGGCACAACCGTCGGAAACTGGCGCTTAACGTTCCTGGGGACCGAAATGTTGAAACCTGCCTTGCTGCTCGCCGCGGCCGCCTTTGCCCTGCAACCCGCAAGCGCGCGCACCATCACCGTCCAGCCCGGCGGCGACGTGCAGGAACGGCTGCAGACCGCGTTGATCGATGCCAGGCCCGGCGACAGGGTGCAGCTGACCGCGGGGCGGTTCGCGCTCGCCGACGGGCTGTCGCTCGATGTGAAGGGCGTCACCGTCGCCGGCGCCGGCGACGACAAGACCATCCTCGATTTCACCGGGCAAAAGGGTGAGGGCGAAGGCCTGCTGATCACGTCCAGCGACGTGCTGGTCCGCGACCTCGCCGTCGAAAATGCCAAGGGCAACGGCATCAAGTCCAAGGGCAGCGACGGCATCAGCTTTGTCAATTTGCGCGTCGAATGGACGGGCGGTCCGAAATCCACCAACGGCGCCTATGGCGTCTATCCGGTGTCGTCGCGGCACGTCCTCATCGACAAGGTCTATGTGAAGGGTGCGTCCGACGCCGGCATCTATGTCGGCCAGTCGTCGCAGATCATCGTCCGCAACAGCCGTGCGGAGGGCAATGTCGCCGGCATCGAGATCGAGAACAGCTACAACGCCGATGTGTTCGACAATGTCGCCACCGGCAACACCGGCGGCATCCTGGTGTTCGATCTGCCCGACCTGCCGCAACAGGGCGGCCACAGCATCCGGCTGTTCAGGAACCAGGTGATCGCCAACAACCATCCCAATTTCGCCGGCGTCGGCAACATCGTCGCCAGCGTGCCGCCGGGCACCGGGGTGATGGTCATGGCCAACCGCAACGTCCATGTCTTCGACAATGATATCAAGGACAATGGCGGCAACGCGGTGATGCTCGTCGCCTATCGCAACGCCTTTACCGACAAGGCCTATAACCCGCTGCCGCGCAGCATCGCCGTGCGCGGCAACCGCTATGCCGGCAACGGCACCGCCCCGGCGTTTCCGGGCGGCAAGGAGATCGCCGGCGCGCTCGGCGGCACGCTGCCGCCGGTGATGTGGGACGGGGTCGTGGGCTACAAGGTCGGCGGCGACATGCTGGTAAAGGCCGATGGTGGCATCTTCGTCAACGACGGCCCGATGGTGAATCTGAACCTCGGCATGCAGGGCGCTCCGACGAGCGCGGCAAAGCCCGAGCTGGTGACGAATTTCGCCATGCAGACCCTGCCGGAGCCGCCGACAGTGGTGCTGCCGGCGACGCAGGAAGCACGCGCCAGGGGCAAATGAAGCGGGTCGCCATCCTTGCCGCGCTGCTGCTCATCGGCGCCGCGCCCGCCCGCCAGGTCGCCCGCCCGGTCGATGCGGCGCGGCTGCTCGCCGACGAGGCCGCGCCGCTGCTGTCGGCCTACCGGCTGTTCGCCGACACCGCCGGGCGCGTGCCGGCGCCGGGGGTCATGCGCTACACGCTCAACACGCCGCTGTTCAGCGATTATGCCGAAAAATTCCGCTATGTCTGGATGCCGGCGGGCACCAGGGCGACCTATGCCGCCAAGGGCGTTCTCGAATTCCCGGTCGGCACCACCATCGTCAAATCCTTCGCCTATCCGGCCGATTTCCGCGCGCCGGACAAGGACGTGCGCATCATCGAAACCCGGCTGTTGGTCCGCCGCGCCGACGGCTGGGTGCCGCTGTCCTATGTCTGGAACGCCGCGCAAACCGAGGCGGTGCTGAAGCGCGCCGGGGTGCGGGTACCGGTCGCCTACATCGACGCCGCCGGGGCCCCGAAGCAGCTCGATTACGCCGTGCCCAACATCAACCAGTGCAAGCAATGCCATCAGCAGGACGGCGCCGCGGTGCCGATCGGGCCGACGGCGAGCAATCTTAACGGCGGCCTCGACGGGCACGGCGCGAACCAGTTGGCGACATGGGCGGCAACCGGCAAGCTGACCGGGCCACCCGCAAACCCGCCGAAGCTGGCCCGCTGGGACGATACCGCCGCCCCCGTGGCCGACCGTGCGCGGGCCTATCTCGACGTCAACTGCGGCCATTGCCATTCGCCCAAGGGCTTCGCCTCCAATTCCGGCCTCTACCTCCAGCACGACGAGCCCGACCCCGCCCATCAGGGCATCGGCAAGCGCCCCGTCGCCGCCGGCCGCGGTTCCGGCGGGCTGCTGTTTGCCATCGCCCCCGGCCAGCCCGAGGCGTCGATCCTGCTGCACCGCATGGAATCGAGCGAGCCCGGCGTGATGATGCCGCAGTTCGGCCGAACCGTCAGCCATGCCGAGGGTGTGGCGCTGGTGCGGGCTTATATCGCGGGGCTGAAGTAAGGGGCCTCCGGCGGCCGGGGCCTTGGCCCCGGACCCCTTTTCCTTCGTTGCGGCCCTTGATCGAATCGGCGATATTTCGGCAATGTACGGGCACCGGACATGCTGAGACGACGCGGCCTTGCCGTGATCTGCATGCTGGTCGCCGCGTGCAGTGCCCGGACAGACTCGCCGAAGGCCGGCGAACCCGCACAAGAGGCGTCCACCATGCACAACCCGGTGTTTCATTTCGAGATACCGGTCGAGGACATGGACCGGGCCCAGGCCTTTTACGAGGACGTCTTCCGCTATCGGCTGACCCGGCAGAAGGTCGATGGCTATGACATGGCCTTTTTTCCCCGCGCCGATGGCGCCGCCGGCGCCAGCGGTGCGCTGGCGAAGGGCGATGTCTACACGCCGTCAAGAGCGGGGACGCTGGTCTATTTCGACGTGCCCGACATCGACACCGTGCTGAAACGCGCGCAACAACGCGGCGCCAAGGTCCTCTACGCAAAGAAGGACATCGGCGAGGCCGGCTTCGTTGCCGAGTTCGCAGACAGCGAAGGCAACCGCGTTGCACTGTCCCAGGTCAAAGCCGATTGAACAACCGTGGCGGCTGCGCCCGGCCCCTGCCTTCAGCGACGCAGTTCGGCCGAACCGTCAGCCATATTGCGGGCGCGGCATTCATACGGGCCCATATTGCGGGAATGACGCACGCAGCGCAGGGTCCCGGCTGACCCCCTGACGGAAAGGCGATGACGCTATGCCGGCACTCATCCTCATCTTGGCCGCCATCGTGGCGCAAGCCGATGTGCCGCCGGTGCCGGGGCTGTGCACCGCCCCGGTGCCCGCCGATCACGACACGCCCGGCTGCTATGCCACCGGCCGCATCGAGATCGCGGAAGCACCCGACGCGCTCTATTGGCAGATCCACGAATTTCCGACCATGTCCGCTGCGACAGCAGAGGCCGGCCGACACCGCTGGGCTACCGTCACCCAAGCGCATTCCCGGACCTGGCTCTACGTGCTCGGCACACCATCCGAACCCATCACCGGCGGCACCCGGCGGGCGACAATCGGCCCACTGCGCATGCTGCCCGGCCCGGTCACGGCACATTTCGCCGAGGCGATCTTCCCGCCCGGCATGCAGACCCGCGTCCACTCCCATCCCGGCCCCGAGGCCTTCTATGTCGTCGAAGGTGAGCAGTGCATGGATTCACCCGGCGACAAACGCCTGATCCCGGCCGGCGGCACCTATGTCGTCGAAGGCGGCCCCCATCTCCAGGCCGCACCCAAGGGCCGCCGCAACTTGGTCCTCATCCTGGCGCCGCAGGGCAAGCCCCCTCTGATCCCGGGCGGCGATTGGCGGCCGACGGGCTTTTGCCGGCCATAGGGCCGTGACAGAGCCTCCGGCGGCCGGGGCCTTGGCCCCGGACCCCTGTCCACTTCCCTCTCCCGCTTGCGGGAGAGGCGACTCGCCGACTTCGGCGAGCGGGTGAGGGTGTCTTTCTCGTGTCGATGCGCGGCTACACCCTCACCCGGCGCGCTGATGCGCGTCTCGCCTCTCCCGCAAGCGGGAGAGGAAGGGCTTGACATTTATCACCGATCTGGTTATTAGGGTGAGCATTTCGCTCTTTGACATCGTGAGTAGCGGCACACCCTGCGAACTAAGATATATCTTGGCACGCACAGGCCGCCAACTAAGTGACTTTCGAGACTTTTGGAGGATTTGGTAATGCTGACCCAGGGAGTCCGTCCGCTTTCGCCCAGTTACGGACATTGGAAGGGGTGCTAATCTGCGGTCATGGATTGCAACCCCGGGTATGATGCATTGTTACACGAGGTCTGCATTGGCCTCGGTTTTTGCGGTTCGGTCGATGATGGTGAATTGTTGCACGTAGACCAGTTCATTCCAGAAAGCGGACCCGTGAGCGCTGACCAGTTCGTGAACTGGGTCTTTAGAGCAGAAGGCATGGACCCGGATGGGGAGGACGCCCTGAAGCACGCACACAGCCTTCGCGAAGCGTTCGTCCGGCACATGGGTGTCGAGGTTGTGGACGCGGATATCCTCAAGTGAGGGTCTCGGCCTAATGTCCGCTAACCACCCTAAGCCGACGCCCGGACAACCGGGGTCCGGGGCCAAGGCCCCGGCCGCCGGAGGCTGCCCCTTTTACCCGATCACGATCCGCTCATACCGTCCCATATGGTGATCGACCGAGCCGAACTGGCCTTCGATCATCGTCGAGCGCTTGAAGTAATGGCCGACCGCCAGCTCGTTCGAAATGCCGATGCCGCCGTGGATCTGGACGGCGTTCTGGCCGACGAACTTGGCGCCCTTGCCGACCTTGGCCTTGGCGGCGGAGACGGCCTGGGCGCGTTCCGGCGTGTCGAGCTTCAGCGTCGCCATCAGGGTGATGGAGACCGACTGTTCGACCTCCATGAACATGTCGACCAGGCGGTGCTGGATGACCTGGAAGTCACCGATCGCCTTGCCGAACTGCTTGCGCTGCTTGGCATAATCGAGCGTCGTGGCGTGGAGGACGCGGGTGACGCCGCAGGCTTCGGCGCAGATCGCCGCGGTGCCTTCGTCGACGATCTGCTCGATCAGCGGCAGCGCGGCGCCTTCACCACCGATCATGTGCTCGGCACCCACGGCGACATTCTCGAAATAGACTTCGGAGGCGGCCGAGCCGTCGACGGTCGGATAATCGCGGCGGGTGACGCCCTTGGTGTCGGCGGGGATCAGGAACAGCGACACGCCGTCCTTGTCGCGCTGGCTGCCGCCCGAGCGAACGGTGACGAGCAGGTGCGTCGCATAGGGCGCCGAATAGACGACCGATTTATGCCCGTTGAGGACATAGCCGGCACCGTCCTTCTTTGCCGTGGTGCGCAGGTCGGCGAGGTTGTAACGGCCCTGCGGCTCGGCATAGGCAAAGGCGATGATGGCGTTGCCGGCGATGATTTCGGGGATGACGGCATCGGCGAGCGCACCGCCGGCAGCCTTCAGCGCGCCACCGGCGATGACGACGGTCGGCAAATAGGGCTCGATGACCAGGGCGCGGCCGATTTCTTCCATGACGATCATGTTCTCGACGGCGCCGCCGCCGAGGCCGCCATGGGCTTCGCTGAACGGCGCGCCGAGGATGCCGAGTTCTTCGGCAAAGGCCTTCCACACCGCCGGGTTCCAGCCCGCGCCGCCGTGCACCGTCTTCATGCGGTTGTCGAAGCTGTAGGTGTCGGCAAGATAGCGCGAGACCGTGTCGCGCAGCATCGTCTGTTCGTCGGTGGTGTTGAAATCCATCGCTTCTCTCCCCGGCGCTCTCTGATGGGCGCCACTATTAAGCACAATGCCGGCGAGGGGTGTCGCACCCCACGCCGGCCACGTGTCGCAGTCCTGGTTTAGAGCCCCAGCACCATCTTTGCGATGATGTTCCGCTGGATCTCGTTCGACCCGCCGTAGATGCTGGTCTTGCGCATATTGAAATACGTCGGCGCCGTCCGGTGGGTGTAATCCGGCCCGATCGGATGCTCGTTGTCGCCCTCGCCGAAGCCGCGGAAATAGGGCGCGCCGTAATGGCCGGCGGCTTCCAGCGCCAGTTCGGTGATCCGCTGCTGGATCTCGGTGCCCTTGATCTTCAGCAGCGACGATTCCGGCCCCGGGCCCTTGCCCGACGATTCGCCGGCGAGCGTCCGCAGCTCGGTGAACTCGAGTGCCGACAGGTCGACCTCGAGCTCGGCGATCTTGCGCTTGAAGAACGGGTTCTGGATCAGCTGTTCGCCTTCGTCCATTTCCGACCGCGCGATGCTCTTGATCCGCTCGACACCGCGCTTCGATGCCGCCACGCCGGCGATGCCGGTGCGTTCATGGGCGAGCAGGAACTTGGCGCAGGTCCAGCCCTTGTTCTCCTCATAGATGCGCTGGTCGACGGGGACGATGACATCCTCCAGCCAGACTTCGTTGACTTCATGCTCGCCGCCCAGGGTGATGATCGGGCGGACGGTGATGCCCGGCGATTTCATGTCGATCAGCAGGAAGGAAATGCCCTCCTGCGGCTTGGAGGTGGGATCGGTGCGGACGAGGAAGAAGCCCCAGTCGGCATGTTGCGCCATCGTCGTCCAGGTCTTCTGGCCGTTGACGCGGTAATATTCCTTGCCGTCGTCGCCGGTGAAGCGCTCCGCCTTGGTGCGCAGGTTGGCGAGGTCCGACCCGGCGCCCGGCTCCGAATAGCCCTGGCACCACCAGACATCGCCGGACAGGATGCCGGGGAGGAAGCGTTCCTTTTGCGCCGGGGTGCCGAAGGTGTAGATGACGGGGCCGACCATCGACAGGCCGAAGGGCATCAGGCGGATGGCATCGGCGGCGGCGGTTTCTTCCGACCAGATATAGCGCTGCACGCTGGTCCAGCCGGTGCCGCCGTACTGCGTCGGCCACGCCGGGGCGATCCAGCCCTTCTTGGCCAGGACCTTGTGCCACGACAGGAAATCTTCCTTGGAAAGCTCCTCGCCTTCCTCGATCTTGCCGTTCAAGTGCGCGGGATAGCTGTCCTTGATGAAGGCACGGACTTCATCGCGAAACGCGATGTCTTCGGCGGAAAAATTCAGGTCCATCGATCAGCTCCCCAAAAGCCAGGTTGGTTGACGTTTACGTTAACTGCATTTCCGGCGCGCGGCAAGCATTGCCGCGGCGCGCCTTAACGCCGCGGCGCCGGGGTCAGCGTCGCCGCCGGCACCACTGGCGGCGCCAGCAGCGTCAAGCAGGTTGCGGGATCGATGCGGCTGCCGTCGTACCGCCGCGCCGCCGCCGTCCGTACCGCCAGCGGGCCGTTGTTCGGCCCTGGATAGAAGAACACGTCGAGCACGCACGGCGGCCGCACGAACTGCAGCTGGCGCGCGGGCCCCTCCGTCCGGTCGAGCGATGCCGCCCCGAGCAGCGCGGTGACGGTGGCGACGCTGGCACCGAGGATGCGATCGAGTCCCGGCGGCGGCGGCGCGATCCGCACCACCGGCGGCGGCGCGACGACAGGCGTGGCACAGGCGGCAAGGGCGAGAAGCAGGGACAGGCTGGCGGGCGCGGCGCGATTCATGTCGGCACCGTGGCGCGGGTGGCGACCCGGCACAAGCCGCAGCGAGGGCAGCAGGGGATGACGCGCGCCGGGCTTGCGACTAGGAGAGCGACTTTCCCACAGCCAAGGCTCGTCCATGACCGCCCGCAACCATGTCATCGCCATCGGCAACGCGCTTGTCGACGTCATCACCACCGCGCCGCCGGAATTCCTGTCGGATCGCGGCATCGCCAAGGGCTCGATGCGGCTGATCCCCGCCGACGAGGCCGAGACGCTGTACGCGGCGATGGGCCCCGGGCGCGAGATCAGCGGCGGATCGGCGGCCAATACCGTTGCCGGCATGGCGGCGCTGGGCGCCCGCCCGGCCTTTGTCGGCCGGGTCGCCGACGACCAGCTCGGCCGCGTCTTCGCCCATGACATCCGCGCCGCAGGCGTCGCCTATGCGACCGCTGCCTCGGCGGGCGGCGACCCCACCGGCCGCTGCCTGATCGTCGTGACGCCCGACGGCGAGCGGACGATGAACACCTATCTCGGCGCCTGCCAGGAACTTTCCGAGGCCGACCTCGACCCCGACAGCGTCGCCGCCGCCGAGATCCTGTATCTCGAAGGCTATCTGTGGGACCCGGCCGCCCCGCGCGCCGCGATGAAGAAGGCCATCGAGGTCGCCCGCGCCAACAGCCGCAAGGTGGCGTTCACCCTGTCCGACGTATTCTGCGTCGAGGGCCATCGCGCCGATTTCCAGGAACTGCTGCGCAGCCATGTCGACCTGGTGTTCGGCAATGAAAACGAGGTGCGCGCACTCTACCAGACCGCCAGCATCGACGAAGCCATGGCGGAACTGGCCAAGCACAGCTGCATCGCCGTCGTCACCCGATCGAGCGAAGGCGCCGTCGTGCTGGAAAACGGCAACCGCCATGTCGTGCCTGGCGAAAAGGTCGATCGCGTCGTCGATTCGACCGGCGCCGGCGACATGTTCGCGGGGGGCTTCATGGCCGGGCTGGTCGAAGGCCGCTCGCTGCCCGATTGCGCCCGCATCGGCTGCATCACGGCGGCGGAGGTCATCAGCCACTACGGCGCGCGGCCGGAGGCGGATCTGAAGGCGCTGGTGAAGGCGAAAATCGGTTAAAGCCCTGACGAGAAAAGGGGCCGGTCCTGCGAAGGACCGGCCCCTTTTTTGTGGGCGGCGCCGCGGCAAAGCCCCGTCGTGACGTCAGAAGGGTTCGGCCGGCGATGCCGACCGCCCCGCTGGCCGGCCGGGCGCCTGTCGGCGCCGATGCTTCGATTGCTGGCGCAATCGGCGCTTCGGCGCGCGCGGCGCTTAGGCCTGCTTCCCACCCGGCGTCGGAATACCCGGCAGCGGCGGCACGCCCTGCGGCGGGATGTCGGCGTCGAGCTCGTTCACTTCGTCGAGACCAAGCGCGACGTTGGAGCGGGTGCGCCCGTACAGATAGTAGAACACCAGGCCGATTGCCGCCCAGCCGAAAAACACCATCTGCGCGACCAGCGACAGGAAGGCGAACAGCATCAGGCAGCCGGCGGCGGCGAGCGGTGCCACCACCCAGACCGCCGGGGTGCGGAAGCTGCGCTTGCGGTCCGGATTGGTCCGGCGCAACGCCATGATCGCCAGCGCCACGAAGAAGAAGGCGCACAGCGTGCCACCGTTCGACACCGACGCCAGCTGCCCGACCGGGAAGAAGGCGGCGGCGACGGTCACAGCGGCGCCCGTCACCATGGTGACGATGTGCGGCGTCTTGAAACGCGGATGAATCTTCGACAGCCCCTTTGGCAGCAGGCCGTCGCGCGACATCACGAAGAACACCCGGGTCTGGGCGAACATCATCATCAGCACCACCGACGGCAGCGCAAAGCCGGCCGCCAGGCCGAGGACGTTGCCGATGCCGGGATAGCCGATGGAGCGCAGGACATGGGCCAGCGCCTCCTTGGAGCAGACCACCATCGATGCCTTGTCGGCCTCGCACAGCGCGGCCATCTCGATGGAGCCGGGGAACGGCGCATTGCCGGCGGCATCCATGATCGGCTGGGCACCATAGCTGCCGATGACGCCGACACCGACGAGCAGGTAGAAGATCGTGCAGATGACAAGGCTGCCGATCAGCCCGATCGGAATGTTGCGCTGCGGATCCTTGGTTTCCTCGGCCGCGGTCGAAACCGCGTCGAAACCGACGAAGGCGAAGAAGATGATCGCCGCCGCGCCGATCGCCGAGCTGGCGCCCAGCGGCATGAACGGCACGAAATTCGACGATTGCGCCGCCGGCACCGCCAGCGCGACGAACGCCGTCAGCGCCAGCACCTTCACGGCGACCAGGACGGCGTTGACGGTGGCGCTTTCCTTGGTACCGACGACCAGCAGCGCGGTGACGGCCACGGAAATGACCACGGCGGGCAGGTTGATCAGGCCACCGGCATAGGGGCCGTTGACCAGCGCCTTGGGCAGCTCGATCCCGGCGAAATTCTGCAGCACGCCGACGGCATAGCCCGACCAGCCGACCGCGACCGCGCTCGCGGCCACCGCATATTCGAGCACCAGCGCCCAGCCGACGACCCAGGCCAGGATCTCGCCGAACGTCGCATAGCTATAGGTGTAGGCCGAGCCCGAAACCGGCACCATCGACGCCAGCTCGGCGTAGCAGAGCGCGGCCAGGCCGCAGACGACGGCGGCGACCACGAAGCTGACCAGCATCGCCGGGCCGGCGACCTGCGCTGCCTCGGCGGTCAGCACGAAAATGCCGGTGCCGATGATGCCGCCGATGCCGAGCATGGTCAGCTGGAATGCTCCCAGGGAGCGGGTGAGCGACTTCTTTTCCGCCGTCGCCAGAATTGAATCGAGCGATTTGATACGCCAGTCAGCCAAGAATATTCCCCTCGATTGGCGCGCCGGAGCCCCTCGTCCCGTCGCGACCGGTCCATGGCGGCGCATAGGGTAGCAAACTTCATTGCCGGTCAAGGCAAGATGCGGTGGCGCGAGGATCGTCGATCGCGTTTCCGATATCACATTCGCAGCATCTTGTTATTTTCTGGCACAAGCCGTGTGGCGCGACGCCGCATCATCGGCTATCGGGAGGCATGAACGCCGAACCCGCCCTGGCAGACGCCGCCGTGCTTTCGATCGCCGAAGCGGCGACGCTCGCCGGTATCGACGGGCGCCGCGCCGCGATGCTGGCGCAGGTCGAGGACTGGGCCGCGATCAACAGCGGCAGCCGCAACCTCAATGGGCTGGCCGCGGTCGCCGATCGCCTGGTTGCCGCCTTCGCGCCGTTGGGCGGCACCGCGACGCTGCGCGGTCCCGCCGCGGTCACCGCGATCGATGCCACCGGTGCCGAGGTGCCGCTGGCGCATGGCCGCAGCCTGCACATCGTCCGCCGCCCCGATGCGCCGGTGCGGGTGCTGCTGACCGGCCACATGGACACGGTGTTCGCCGCCGATCACCCGTTCCAGGCCTGCCGCTGGCTTGACGCCGATACACTCAACGGCCCCGGCACCGCCGACATGAAGGGCGGCATCGCCGTCATGCTGGCGGCCCTCACTGCCTTCGAGGCGTCGCCCCTTGCCGATCGGCTCGGCTGGGAAATCGTCATCAACAGCGACGAGGAAGTGTCGTCCCCCGGCTCGGCGCCGCTGCTGGTGGAGGCCGCCCGGCGCTGCCACCTCGGCCTGACCTATGAACCGGCGCTGCCCGACGGCACACTCGCCGGCGCCCGCAAGGGCTCGGGCAATTTCTCCGCCGCCGTCACCGGCCGCTCCGCCCATGCCGGCCGCGAGCCTGAAAAGGGCCGCAACGCGCTGCTCGCCGCCGCCGACCTGGCGTTGCGGCTGAAGGCACTGACCGCTGCCGACCTGAGCATCAATCCGGCGAAGATCGACGGCGGCGGGCCCAACAACATCGTCCCCGACAGCGCCGTACTGCGCTGGAACATGCGGCCCTCGACGCTGGCAGCGCAGGCGCGTGCCGACGCTGCGATCGCCGCACTCGTCGGGGAGGTGTCCGCACTGCACGAGGTCGCCATCCACGTCCACGGCCGGTTCGCCCGACCGCCCAAGCCGATGGACGCCAACCAGCAGCGGCTGTTCGACCTGGTCAAGGACTGCGGCGCCGCCATCGGGCTGCCGATCGGCTGGCGCGACACCGGCGGCGTCTGCGATGGCAACAACCTCGCCGCCACCGGCCTCGCCGTCGTCGACACGCTGGGGCCGCGCGGCGGCGCCATCCATTCGGTCGACGAGTTTCTGTGCGTCGATTCGCTCGAGGAGCGCGCAAAACTGTCGGCGCTGATCCTCTGCCGCGTTGCACAGCACGGGTGGACGCGCGGCTGCGTTGCGGAGCCCAAGCCGTGACCTGGCGGGTCCGCGCCGCCTCCGGCGCCGATATCGATGCGCTGCTCGATCTCGCCGCGATGACCGGCGGCGGCTTCACCAACCTGCCACAGGACCGCGGTGCCTTGGCCGCGCGCCTGGCCTGGTCCGACGCCAGCTATGCCCGCGCCGACGCGCCGCCCGAAAACGAGCTCTATATCCTGCTGCTCGAACAGGTCTCCACCGGCCGCATCGGCGGCTGCGGCATGGTGTTCAGCCGCATCGGCGTCGAATGGCCGTTCTACAGCTACAAGATCGGCACGCTCAGCCAGTCGAGCCGCGAGCTGGGCCGCAGCTTCGCGCTGCAATTCCTCAGCCTGACGACAGACCACGACGGCGCCAGCGAGGTCGGCGGGCTGTTCCTCCACCCGGACCTGCGCACCGGCGGCCTCGGCCGGCTGCTGGCGCGATCACGCTACCTGTTCATCGCCCAGCACCGCGCCCGCTTCGGCGACAAATTGCTCGCGGAGCTGCGCGGCGTCATGGACGCCGACGGCCATTCGCCGTTCTGGGACGCGCTCGGCGCCAAGTTCTTCGGCATGAGCTTTCCCGAGGCCGACGGTTTCAATGCCGTCCATGGCAACCAGTTCATCGCCGACCTGATGCCCAAGCACCCCATCTATACGGCGCTGCTGCCCCAGGCCGCCTGCGACGCCATCGGCCAGCCGCACCCGACCGGCCGCGCCGCGCTGGCGATGCTGATGGCGGAGGGCTTCACCTACGACAATTATGTCGACATCTTCGACGGCGGGCCGACGGTGACGGCGCGCACCGACCAGGTCCGCAGTATCCGCGATTCGCGCGAAGCGGTCATCGACCGCCTGGCGCCGTGCGAGGGCGGCTGCCATCGCGCGCTGCTCGCCCGCGGCCGGCTGACGACGTTCGAGGCGTGGATCGGCCACGTCGGCGACGACGGCCGCTGCATCCCCGAGGGCGAGGCCGATGCCATCGGGATCGGCACTGGAGAGACGATCCGTCATGTCGCATATTGAACTCGTGTCGATCGACCCCTGCACCGGGGAAGCCATCTGGACCGGCACGCCGGGCAACGTCGCCGCCGCCATCGCCGCCGCCCGCGCCGCGCTGCCGGGCTGGGCGCTGGCCTCGCTCGACGATCGCATTGCCGTCGTCCGCGCCTTCAAGGCGGTGGTGACCGACCGCGCCGACGCCTTTGCCCGCCTGATCGCCACCGAGACCGGCAAGCCGCTGTGGGAGACGAAGACCGAAGTCGCCAGTGTCGCCGCCAAGGTCGACATCTCGATCACCGCCCAGGCCGAACGCGCCGGATCGCGCACCGGCGAAGTGGCGGGCGTCCGCCAGGTGCTGCGCCACAAGCCGCACGGCGTACTGGCGGTGCTCGGGCCGTATAACTTCCCCGCGCATCTGCCCAACGGCCATATCGTGCCGGCGCTGCTGGCCGGCAACAGCATCGTCTTCAAGCCGTCGGAGCTGACGCCGGCGGTCGCCGACTTCATGGCCGACTGCTGGGCGGCGGCGGGTCTGCCGCCGGGCGTGCTCAAAATCGTCCATGGCGGCGGCGACACCGGCCGGACGCTGGCGGCCGGCGACATCGACGGGCTGCTGTTCACCGGCTCGGCAGGGGTCGGCGGCGCCCTCGCGCGGCAGTTCGCCGACAGCCCGGGCAAGATCCTGGCGCTCGAAATGGGCGGCAACAACCCGCTGGTCGTCTGGGACACCGACCCGGCGACGCTCGATGCCGTCGCGGCGCTGGTCGTCCAGTCGGCGTACCTCAGCGCCGGGCAGCGTTGCACCTGCGCCCGCCGGCTGATCGTCCCCGACGGCAGCGAAGGCCCGCTGCTCGACCGGGTGACGGCGCTGATCGATCGCATCATCGTCGGCGCGCCGTTCGACGAGCCCCAGCCGTTCATGGGCCCAGTGATCGCCAACCACGCCGCCGACGGGCTGCTCGCCGGCGCGGCGCTGCTGGCCGACAAGGGCGCCCGCGTAATCCGGCCGCTGACCCGCCACCGCGAGGACCGGCCGTTCCTCAGCCCGGCGCTGTACGACGTCACCGGCCTGTCCGGCCTGCCCGACGCCGAGCTGTTCGGGCCGTTCCTGCAGGTGATCCGCGTCGCCGATTGGGACGCCGCCATCGCCGCCGCCAATGCAACGCAATTCGGGCTCAGCGCCGGCCTCATCGGCGGCGACGCGGCGCTGTACGACCGCTTCTGGGCCGCCAGCCGCGCCGGCGTCGTCAACTGGAACCGGCCGACCAACGGCGCCGCGTCCAACGCCCCCTTCGGCGGCATAGGCCTCAGCGGCAACCACCGCCCCAGCGCCTATTACGCCGCTGACTATACCGCCTGGCCGGTCGCCAGCCTGGAAGCCGACGCGCCCGAAGGCGGCATCGCGACGGGCTTGCGCGCGTGATCCGGGAAATCAACTTCGACGGCCTGATCGGCCCGACCCACAACTATGCCGCGCTCAGCTTCGGCAACCTCGCCAGCGCGTCGAACCAGGGCGCCACGAGCCGCCCGCGCGACGCGGCGCTGCAGGGCCTTGCCAAGATGCGCTTCGCCATGGGCCTGGGTCTGGCGCAGGGCTTCCTGCTGCCGCTGGAGCGCCCCAACGCCACCTGGCTGCGGCAGCTGGGTTTCGCCGGCAGCGATGCCCAGGTCTGCGCCGCCGCCCATGCCGGCGACCCGCGCTTGTTCGCGCAGGCCTGCTCCGCCTCCTCGATGTGGACCGCCAATGCCGCCACGGTGTCGCCAGCCGCCGATTGCGCCGACGGCCGCACCCACCTCAGCGTCGCCAACCTGTCGCGAATGACCCACCGCAGCCTCGAACACCCCGACACGCTGGCGCAACTGCGGCTCGCCTTCGCAAATCCGGCGTTCGCGGTGCACGAGGCGGTGCCGGCGACGTTCGGGGACGAAGGGGCCGCGAACCACATGCGCCTCACCAGCGCGCACGGCGACGTCGGCGTGGAAGTGTTCGTTTATGGCGAAGAGGGCGGCAAGTTTCCCGCCCGCCAGAACCGCCGCGCCAGCGAGGCCGTCGCCCGCCGCCACGGCCTCGCGCCCGAACGCACGCTGTTCGTCGCGCAAAGCACCGCCGCCATCGACGCCGGCGCCTTCCACAATGATGTCGTCGCGGTTGCCAACGAACATGTGCTGTTCGCCCATGAACAGGCCTTCGCCGACGCGGGCGCGCTCAAGGCCGATCTCGCCCGCCTGCTGCCCGAAGCCGTCGTCGTCGAGGTCCCGGCCAGCGCCGTCAGCCTCGCCGATGCCATCCGGTCCTATCTGTTCAATTCGCAGCTGGTGACGGTCCCCGATGGCAGCATGGCGCTGATCCTGCCGATGGAATCGCACGATTGCGCCCCGGTGAAGGCGTATCTCGACAGCCTCGTCGCCGGCAACGGCCCGATCCGCGCCGTGCATTATGTCCAGGTTCGCGAGTCGATGCGCAACGGCGGCGGCCCGGCCTGCCTGCGGCTGCGCGTCGTCGCCGACCCTTCGACGATCGACCCGCGTTTCCTGCTCGATGACGCCAAGGCCGACCGGCTGGCGGCGCTGGTCACCGCGCATTGGCCCGAAACCATCGGCCCGGGCGACCTCGGCAATCCGGCGCTGTGGGAACAGGCGTGGCAGGCTCGCCGGGCGCTGCTGGCGGCGTTCGAGTTCTGATGACAAGGTGCCAAGGCAGCCCCTAAGGTGCCCCGATCCAAGGGGGACCCCATGAAATCACTCGCCGCCGCATTGCTGCTGCTCGCCGTACCCGCGACCGCCGCACCCTTCTGCCAGGTGGAGGCCAGCGACCCCGCCATCCCCGCCATCCTGCCTTTGAAGGACCGCGCCGCGCTGCAGGACCGCTGGCTCAAGGAACGCCTCGATACCGTCCTTCCCGCCATCATGCGCAAGAACGGCATCGACATGTGGGTGCTGGTGGCGCGCGAGTATCTCGAAGATCCGGTCGTCGCCACGATGCTCGATGCCGAATCGATGCACGCGCGGCGGCGCACCATTCTGGTCTTTCATGATCCCGGCGCCGGCAAGCCCGTCGAGCGGCTGACCGTCAGCCGCTACGGCCTCGGCGGCCTGTTCGCGCCGGCCTGGAAGCCCGAGCAGCAGCCCGACCAATGGGCGGCGCTTGCCGACATCATCAAGGCGCGCAACCCGGCCAAGATCGCCCTCAACGTCTCGTCGCAGGTCACCTTCGGCGACGGGCTGACCGCCAGCCAGCGCGACGACCTGGTCGCGGCGTTGCCGGCGGACCTGCGCGACCGCATCGTCCCGGCCGATCGGCTCGCCGTCAACTGGCTCGAAACCCGCATCCCCGCCGAAATGGCGGTCTATCCGTCGATCGTCCGCACCGCCCACGCCATCATCGCCGAAGGCTTTTCCGGCAAGGTCATCACGCCGGGCAAGACCACCGCCAAGGATGTCGTCTGGTGGTACCGCGAACGCATCGCCGGCCTGAAGCTCGGCACCTGGTTCCAGCCGTCGGTCGGCATCCACCGCCAGGGCGTGCCCGAGGTGATGGAGGGCGACACCGTCATCCAGCCCGGCGACCTGCTGTGGACCGATTTCGGCATCACCTATCTCGGGCTCAACACCGATACCCAGCACCTGGGCTATGTGCTGAAACCCGGCGAAACCGACGCGCCGGCGGGTCTTAAGGCCGGGATGGCGGCCAACAACGGCGTGCAGGATGCGCTGACCGCGTCGTTCCGGACCGGCCAGTCGGGCAATGCCGTGCTGGCGGCGGCGCGTGCCAAGGCGATCGCCGCAGGTCTCGACCCGGTCATCTATTCGCACCCCATCGGCTATCACGGCCACGCCGCCGGCACCCCGATCGGCATGTGGGACGACCAGAACGCCCGTGACGAGGGCGAGGCCCCGGTCGCCGCCGACACCGCCTGGTCGATCGAGCTGCAGGCGCGGTTCAAGGTGCCCGAATGGGGCGGGCAGGTCGTGGGCTTCAAGTCGGAAGAGGACGCGTACTTCGATGGCAAGACGGTGCAGTATATCGACGGGCGGCAGACGCGGCTGCACCTGATCCCGCAGGTGGGGGCGCCTGTGGTGGGGTGTGTCGACAAGTGAGTAGGGGCACGGGCAAAGCCCGTGCTGACGTCAGACGGGTTCGGTCGGCAAGGCCGACCGCCCTGCTGGCCGGCCTCGCGCGTGTCCGCGCGCAGCAGGGATTTGCTGCGCAAATCGCCCGCTGCTCGCGGCCGCGCTTCAGCAAGGGGCACGGGCAAAGCCCGTGCTGACGTCAGACGGGTTCGGTCGGTAAGGCCGACCGCCCCGCTGGCCGGCCTCGCGCGTGTCCGCGCGCTGTTCGACGATTGCTGCGCAATCCTCTCGCTACTTGCGGCCGCGCTTCAGCGAGGGGCACGGGCAAAGCCTGTGCTGACGTCAGACGGGTTCGGTCGGCAAGGCCGACCGCCCCGCTGGCCGGCCTCGCGCGTGTCCGTGCGCTGTTCGACGATTGCTGCGCAATCCTCTCGCTGCGCTCGGCCGCGCTTCAGCGGAACGGCGGCTCGTCGAACGCCCGCAGCTTGCGGCTGTGCAACCCCGGCCCCGCATCGCGCAGCAGCTTCACCGCCTCGATCCCGATGTGGAGATGCTCCGAAATCGCACCCTCGTAGAACCGGTTCGCCTGCCCCGGCAGCTTGATCTCGCCATGCAGCGGCTTGTCCGACACGCAGAGCAACGTCCCGTACGGCACCCGGAACCGATAGCCCTGCGCCGCGATCGTCGCCGACTCCATGTCGACGGCGACCGCGCGCGACTGGTTGAAGCGCAGCGCCGAGCGGCTGAACCGCAATTCCCAGTTGCGGTCGTCGGTCGTCACCACCGTGCCGGTGCGCAAGCGAGGCTTCAGCGCCTCGCCCGCCGCGCCGGTAACCGATTCGGCCGCCTGCTGCAGCGCCTTCTGCACCTCCGACAACGCCGGAATCGGAATTTCCGGCGGCAACACGTCGTCGAGCACATGGTCGTCACGCAGATAGGCATGCGCCAGCACATAGTCGCCAATGGCCTGGCTCGGCCGCAGCCCGCCGCAATGGCCGATCATCAGCCAGGCTTCGGGCCGCAGCACGGCGAGATGGTCGCAGATCGTCTTGGCATTCGCCGGGCCGACGCCGATGTTGACCAGGGTGATGCCGACGCGCCCCGGCTTGGTCAGGTGCCAGGCCGGCATCTGGTGCTTGCGCCACGCGACGTCGGCGGCGGCGCGTTCGGGCGACGGATCATCGGCATAGATGTCGAGGCCGCCCGGGCAAGCCAGCCGGTCATAGCCGTCCTTGCCGATCTCCCCGCACGCCCAGCGCACGAATTCATCGACATAGCGGTGATAGTTGGTGAGGAGGATGTAGTGCTGGAAATCCTCGGGCGCCGTCCCGGTGTAATGCTTCAGCCGGGCCAGCGAGAAATCGGTGCGCGGGCCGTCGAACAGCGCCAGCGGCCGGTTTTCAGACAGGGCGTCGTCCCACAGCCCATCGGCCAGCTCGTCGCCGATCTGCGACAGCTCCGTCGTCGGGAACCAGCGTGCCAGTTCGGCCGCGGCAGCGGTGTCGAGCCGCAGGTCGGGCGCACCATCGAGGACATAGGGGTAGGGGATCTCCACCTCCGACCGGCCGGTCGACAGGGTGACCTCGTAATCCTCGGTGATCAGCTCCAGCTGCTCGATCAGGAAGGCGCGGTACATTTCGGGCCGCGTCACCGTCGTCGCATAGCTGCCGGGGCGGTTGAGCCGGGCAAAGGCACGCACCGGGCGGGTGCGGGTATGCCCCCCCGAATAGCTCAGCCGCAGTTCGGGATAGGCCCAGTCGCCGCGCACGCGCGCCGCGGGATCGGGAGTGGTGCCGTCGTCGAGATAGGCCTTGAGCGCGGCGCGCAAGGCAGCGGTCGATTCGGCGTGGATGGCGACGAGCTGGTCGACGAGTTCGGATGCGGTGAATTGGGCTGTCATCGCCAGCCAATGCCCGAAACTTCGCCGCCTGTCATCCCGGGCTTGACCCGGGACCCAGCTTCCTTCCGCGACACAAGCCTGTATTAGGGGCGCAAAGTTAGCTGGGTCCCGGGTCAAGCCCGGGATAGCAGGAGCGCACCCATGCAATTCGACCTGACCGACGACCAGCGCGCCATCCAGGAGGCCGCACGCCGTTTCACCGCCGACCGCATCACGCCCCACGCGGCGGAATGGGATGAAAAGCACATCTATCCCAAGGTGACGATCCAGGCCGCGGCCGAGTTGGGCTTTGCCGCCATCTATGTCAGCGAGGCCAACGGCGGCATCGGCCTCGGCCGGCTGGAGGCGGCGCTGATCATGGAGGCGATGGCCTATGGCTGCCCGTCGACCAGCGCCTTCATCTCCATCCACAACATGGCGGCCTGGATGATCGACGCCTATGGCGCGGCGCCGGTGCAGGCCAAGTACCTGCCGTCGCTGGTGACGATGGACACCATCGCCAGCTATTGCCTGACCGAGCCCGGCTCCGGTTCCGACGCCGCCGCTTTGAAGACCCGCGCCGTCCGCGACGGCGACGATTACATCGTCACGGGGTCAAAGGCCTTCATCTCCGGCGGCGGCGTCAACGACATCTATGTCACCATGGTCCGCACCGGCGAGGATGGCCCCAAGGGCATTTCGTGCCTGGTCATCGAAAAGGACATGGCCGGAGTCAGCTTCGGCGCGCCGGAACGCAAACTGGGCTGGCATTCGCAGCCGACGGCGCAGGTGAACTTCGACAATGTCCGCGTGCCGGCGGCGAACATCGTCGGCGCCGAGGGCCAGGGCTTTGCCATCGCCATGGCCGGCCTCGACGGCGGCCGCCTCAACATCGGCGCCTGCAGCCTCGGCGGCGGCCAGCGCGCGCTCGACGAAGCCATCGGCTATGCCCGGCAACGCATCCAGTTCGGCAAGGCCATCACCGATTTCCAGGCGACCCAGTTCAAGCTCGCCGACATGGAAACCGAGCTCGCCGCCGCCCGCGCGCTGCTCTACCAGGCCGCCGCCAAGGTCAGCGCCAATGCCCCCGACAAGACCCGCTTTGCCGCCATGGCCAAGCGGCTGGCGACCGACACCGGCATGGCGGTGGCGGACCGCGCGCTGCAGCTGCACGGCGGCTATGGCTATCTGATGGATTTCCCGGTCGAACGCATCTTCCGCGACCTGCGCGTCCACCAGATCCTCGAAGGCACCAACGAGATCATGCGGATGATCACCGCGCGGGAGCTGCTGCGCGCGGTGAACTAGCCCCGCGTTACCGGGCGGCGCGGGTCCCGAAAGCCGAAATCCGCCTTCGACAGGTCGGCATTATAGGTCGCCGCCGACAGCTGGACCGTGCTCGTTCCGCCCTGCGCATCGCGCGCGGTCCAGCCCTTCAGCGCCAGCCCGCCGGGTGCGGCCGAATCGCGGACAAAGGCGATCGACAGCGTGCCGAACTCCGGCCGCTTCGGGTCGCGCGCTTCCACGATAACGCGGGTGGCGTTCGATTCGGTGACGGTCGCCACCCGCGACAGATCGGGCTCCGACGACAGCAGGATGCCGAGCGGCGTCGATTTCACCGGCCACTGCGAGACCTGGTTCACCTTGTAGTCGACAAAGGTCAGCGTCCGCCCGTTGCCGACGATCAGCAGCTTGGCCGTGTCGTACTGGAAACGGATCTTGCCGGGCCGGGCCAGGATCATCTTGCCGGTCAGCACCCGGCCATCGGCGCCGGTCTGGGTGAAAGTGGCGCCAAGGCTGGTCGTCGCCTTCAACGAGGCCGCGACATCGTCGAGCGGCGCCGCGGTGGCGGGGGCAGCGAGGGCGAGCACGGGGGCAAGGGCGATGAGGAGCGTTTTCATGGCGCTTCAATGCGCGCCGGCGGGTTGCGCTGCAATGAATGAGGGCAGGCAGGGCACGGGCAAGGCCCGTGCTGGCGTCGGACGGGTTCGGCGGGGAAAGCCCCGCCGCCCCGCCGGCCGGGCTTGCGCGTCTCCGCGCCCAGCTAACCGGCACGGCCGGCGTCGCTGCGTTCGGGCGCGCTACGCCGCCGCCCCCAGATACCCCAGCTGTGCCGCCTTGAAGATCGTCTGGCTGCGATTCACCGCGTCCAGCTTTTCCCCGGCATTCTGGATGTGGAAACGCACCGTCGCATGGCTGCGTGACAGGATCAGGCTGATTTCCTTGTCGGTCTTGCCGATGCTGGCCCAGCGCAGGCATTCGACTTCACGCTTGGTCAGCTGGCAGTCGCTCGGCAGCCACTGGCGGGTGCGGTGGGCCTTCACATAACCGGCGACGAAGCGGTGGGTGACGATCCCGAGGTAATCCGCATGCGCTTCATACTCGGTCGACAAATCCTCGCGCAGCTTGTCCTTGCAGTTGTAGCTGACCGCGCCGATCTGGCCGAACGGCAGATGGATCGGGATGACGATCGCCACCTTGGTCAACGCGCGCTTCTCGAAGTTGTCCAGCCCGATCTGATCGAGATAGCGATTCGGCTGGCGGGTGCGAAAGCCCTGCGCATTGACCCAGAAGGGTTCGGATTCGTACCGGCAGGCGCGGGGAATCGGCGACGACAGCGCCAGCCGCGAATCGGCCCACCAGCGCTCGTTCTCGCCGGTCCAGCCGAACACTTCCGATGCCAGCACATTGCCATCGGCATCGAGCATCGTCTGTTTCGACGCGATATTGTCGCAAACGGCCACCCGGAATTCGCCAAGCCGCAATGCGATGTCACGCAAGGCCTCGGCGGCGCCGCGCACATCGGCGAGGCTGCGAACGGAAACGGCGGCGAGATCGGCAGCAAGGTCCATCGCGTCTACTCCCCAGTGGCCGTGCCATCGGCTTTTCGCCGTTCCGCGACTTCCCACAAATGAGCGGTGTCGCGCTGGCCTCTGACGGGCCTAGACTGCACGTTGCGACGCAAGAATAGAACGGGCGGGCGGCCGCTGCAATGCCGCTCGCGTCGAAGGTGTGCACCGATGGTCGATGAATATTGCTCCACCTGCCGCTTTGGGCTGCAGATCCGGCGCGAATCGCCGGGCCCGGGTGGCATCCCGCGGCAGCGCCAAACGGCCGCGGAGCATCATGTCGGACCCGCCTGAGAACTGGCAGGACGCCGGACTCGCCGATCTCGCCCCGGCCGCGCTGCAATGCCGGATGGTCGGCGCCGCCAGGGTGCTGATCGTCCGCGACGCTGCCGGCAGCTGGTTCGCCATGGCGCCCGATTGCAGCCACGCCGCACTGTCGCTGGAGGGCGGTCGGGTGCGCGGCTCCGCAATCATGTGCCCGCATCACGGCGCCCGCTTCGACCTCAAGACCGGCCGCCACCTCGGCCCGCCGGCGTGGACCGGCATCGCCACCTGGCCGGTGCGAGTGGTGGGCGACCGGGTGGAGGTGCTGCTGTAGATTCGCGGGAGGAAAGCCTGCCTCACCATTTCGCGGGGCTGGCGGCACCCCCCCCGCTCCGTCAAACTCCCGCCATGAGCGACGATCTCTCCGGCAAGGTGGCCCTGGTCACCGGCGCAGCCTCGGGCATCGGCGCCGCGTGTGCGACACTGCTGGAGGCCCGGGGCGCCCGGGTGCTCGGCACCGACATCCGCCCGCAGCCGGGCCAGTTCGCCCATGACGTGACCAGCGAGGCCGACTGGGACGCCGCCGTCGCCGAATGCGTCGCCCGCCATGCCCGGCTCGACATCCTGGTTTCCAACGCCGGCACCGCCGATTTCGGCTCGATCATCGACATGGACATGGCGAAACTGCGCCAGCAGTCGCGCGTCCATGTCGAAGGTGCCTTTCTCGGCATCCGCGCCGCCGTCGCCCAAATGCGCAAGCAGGGGTCGCCGGCCCACGGCAGCATCATCGTCATCGCCTCGATCGCGGGACTGAAGCCGATCATGCAGACGACGACCTATGGCACCGCCAAGGCGGCGCAGATCAACATGTGCCGCGCCATCGGCGTCGAGCTCGGGCGCAAAGGCGACTTCATCCGCGTCAACGCCGTCTGCCCCGGCGGCACCCGCACCGCGATGACCGAGGAGATGTTCGGCGGTCCCGCCTATTGGGACGCCGCCGACAGCTTCGCCAAGCTGCCGCTGAAGGATTATGCCCGGCCTGACGACATCGCCGAGCAGGTGGCGTTCCTCGCCTCTGACGATGCCAGCTTTATCACGGCCGCGCACCACATCGTCGACGGCGGCTGGGTTCTGACGGCATGACATATCGTGTCGCTCTTGTCACCGGCGCCACTTCGGGGATCGGTCGCGCCGTCGCGGCGCGCCTGTCGGCCGACGGCTTTCATGTCGTCGCCGCCGGTCGCAATACCGAACGCGGCGCCGCCACCGTCGCCCTCTGCCGCAGCGCCGACTTCATCGCGTTCGACACCACCGTCGAGGCCGATTGGGAGCGGGTGACCAAGGATATCGCTGCCCGCTACGGCCGCCTCGATGCCGTCATCAACTCCGCCGGCGCCTTCTTTTCCAAGCCCCTGCCCGACACCAGCCTGGCCGAATTCCGTGCGCTGTGGGAGGCCGATGTCGAATCGGTCGTCATGGGCACCAAATGGGCGCTGCGGGCAATGCGCGACACCGCCACCGCCGGCTCGATCGTCAACATCTCGTCGCTGGCCGGCGTCATCGGCCTGGAGGATTGCGCTGCCTATTGCGCCGCCAAGGCCGCCGTCACGCATTTTTCCAAGATCGCGGCGGTGGAGGCCGGCGACCTCACCCCGCCGTGCCGGGTCAACAGCCTCAACCCCGGCGTGATCCTGACCGAGATGATCACCAACGCCTATGGCGACTCGCCCGAAGTCCGCGATTTCGTCATGGACGGCAATGCCCTGCAGCGCGTCGGCCTTGCCGATGACATCGCGTCTGCCGCCAGCTTCCTCGCCGGACCGCGCTCGCGCTTCGTCACCGGGACGGCGATGACCGTCGATGGCGGCCGCGGCGCCGATTGAAAGGGAAAGCTCATGCCCGACAACCGCCGCTTCGTCCTCGTCCGCCGCCCCGACGGCACGCCGGTGCCGGATGATTTCGCGCTGCAGACCGCGCCGACGCCGACCCTCGCCCCCGGCGCAGTCCTCGTCCGTAACATCTATGCCTCGCTCGATCCCGCCATCCGCGGCTGGCTCGACGACGCGCCGAGCTACATGCCGCCGGTCCCCCTCGGCGACCCGGTGCGCGCCACCACCGTCGGCACCGTCGCTGCCAGCGCCAACCCCGATTTCGCCATCGGCGACTGGGTGCTCGGCCTCAACGCCATCGAGGATTATTCGGTCGCCGTCCCCGGCGGCTTCACCCAGAAAATCGACCCCGGCGCCGTTCCCGCCGTCACCAACTACCTCTCGGTCTTCGGCGCCGTCGGCCTGACTGCCTATTTCGGCCTGCTCGAAGTCGGCAAACCCCGCGCCGGCGAAACCGTGCTGGTGACAGGCGCCGCCGGCGCGGTCGGCAGCCTCGTCGGCCAGATCGCCAGGCTCCAGGGCTGCCGCGTCATCGGCATCGCCGGCGGCCCGGCCAAATGCACCCGCCTGATTGAACGCTACGGCTATGACGCCGCCATCGATTACCGCGGCAAGGACGAAGCGGCCCTGGTCGCCGCGATCGCCGCCGCCGCCCCCGACGGCGTCGATGTCATCTTCGAAAATGTCGGCGGCATCATCCTCGACGCCGGGCTGATGAACCTGCGCGACGGGGCCCGCGTCGCGCTGTGCGGGCTCATTTCCGAATACAACGCCCCGGCCCCCGTCGGCGTCCGCAACCTGTGGCAGCTGATCGTCCATTCCGCCTCCATCAACGGGCTGCTCGTCCGCGATTTCGTACCGCGCTTCGGCGAGGGCGCCGCGGTCATGGCGGGCTGGCTCGCCGAGGGAAAACTGGTCTTCGACGAAGACATCGTCGACGGCATCGACAACGCCTTTGCCGCCTTCATGACGCTGTTTTCGGGCGGCAACGACGGCAAGCTGATCCTGAAGTTCTGATGCGACTCGCCGGCCTGTCCGCCGTCGTCACCGGCGCCGCCTCGGGCATCGGGCTCGCCACGGTCCAGCGCCTGCAGGACGACGGCGCCCGGGTCTTCACCGTCGATCGCGCCGGCGACACCGACCTCACCATCGATGTTGCTGCCCCGGGCGCCGCCAAAGCCATCGTCGCCGCTGCCACCACCGTGCTCGGCGGCCTCGACATCCTCGTCTGCAACGCCGGCATCAGCGGCTTCATGCCCCTCGATGGCCACCCCGATGCCTTCTGGGACGACACCATCGCCATCAACCTGACCGCGGTCTTCAAGCTCTGCCGCGCCGCCGCCCCGGTGCTGAAGGCGAGCCGCCAGGGCCGCATCGTCACCATCGGTTCGGTCATGTCGCGTTATGGCGATGCCGGCATGGCTGCCTATGCCGTGTCCAAGCACGGCGTCCTCGGCCTGACCCGGTCGCTGGCGACCGAGCTCGGCCCCGTCGGTATCACCGTCAACTGCGTCATGCCGGGCGCGATCATGACCGGCATCACCGCGCCGACCTTTGCCGCCATGCCCGAATTCGAAAGCTTCTGGCGCGACAAGGCGCCGCTGAAGCGCATCGGCACCCCCGACGATGTCGCCGCGGTCATCGCCTTCCTTGCCAGTGACGACGCGCGCTTCGTTTCCGGCCATGGCATCGCCGTCGACGGTGGCGCGATGGCGCATCCCTGAAGGACCCCCGGCATGACCCCCGAACAGATCGTCATCGATTTCTGCGCCGCCTGGGATCGCCTCGACTGGCCGGCGATCCATGCGCATCTCAGCGACGACATCCACTATCACAACATTCCGATGGAACCGATCAGCGGCCTTGCCGGCTTCAAGGCCTTCTTCGCCGCCATGCCGCCGTCGGCGACCCGGTTCGAGATCCACCATATCGCCGCCGCCGGCAACGTCGTGCTGACCGAACGCACCGACATGCTGCGCTTCGGCGGCCAGGACGTGTCGATCCGCGTCATGGGCGCCTTTGAAATCCGCGGCGGCAAGATCGCCGTGTGGCGCGACTATTTCGATCTCGGGCAATTCATGGCGCAGATGCCCGCCCAGGATGCTCCGCCAAAGCCGTAGCTAATATAAATCACCGTCGCGCAAAGTCCGCGAAGCGCCTTAGCTTGCCGCCATGACAAAGATCGACCTTGACCGGACGAGCTTGTTCGAGCCGCAGGTGCTCGAAAACCCGTTCCCCTACTACCAGGCCGCCATCGCCGAACGCCCGGTCATGGTGCTGCCCGGCACCAACATCACCCTCGTCAGCTCCTACGACCTGCTCGCCGAGGCGACCGGGCGGATCGACGAGTTTTCCAACGACTTCAGCGCCCTCCTTGCCGGCCAGCGCGCCGCCGACCCCGATGTCACCGCCGAGCTCGACAAAGGCTGGCCCCAGCGCAACACGTTGCTGACCGCCGACCCGCCGGTCCACACCCGCTTCAGGAAGCTGGTCAATCTCGCCTTTTCGATGAAGCGCGTCGACGCCATCGAGGCCGATATCCGCGCCATCGTGAACCGGCTCGTCGATGCCTTCCCGGCGGATGGCCGCATCGATTTCGTTCGGGATTTCGCCGTGCCGCTGCCGGTCGCCGTCATCGCCGGCCAGATCGGCATCGCCGACACCGACGTGCTCACCGTCAAACGCTGGTCGGATGCCTTTGCCGATCGCCTCGGCGGCATGATTTCGAAGGAACGCGAGCTCGAATGCGCCCGCGAGGTCGTCGAGTTCCAGCACGCCATGAAGGTGCAGATCGACGCCCGCCGCGCCACCCCGCGCGAAGACCTGTTGTCCGATCTCGTCCATGCCCGGATCGAGGGTGAACAGCCGCTCGACGACGCCGAGATCCTGTCGATCCTCCAGCAGCTGATGGTCGCCGGCAACGAGACCACAACCTCGACGCTCGCCGGCGGCGTGCTGCTGCTCATCGAGAATCCGGCGGAGGAGGCCAAGGTCCGCGCCGACCCGAAACTCATCCCCAACATGGTCGAGGAAATGCTGCGCCTCGAAAGCCCAACCGCCGGGCTGTGGCGCGTCGTCAAGCAGGATGCCGAGCTGGGCGGGGTCACCGTGCCCGGCGGATCGATGATGATGCTGCGCTTCGCCGCCGCCAACCGCGACCCGGCCAGGTTCGAGAACCCCGATGCCTTTGAGGTCACCCGCAAGAACGCCCGCAGCCATCTCGCCTTCGGCCGCGGCATCCACATGTGCGTCGGCAACATGCTCAGCCGCAAGGAACTGGCGGTGGCGTTCGAGGTTCTGCTGGCACGGATCAGCGGCTTCCGGCTCGCCGCCGACGCCGATCTCGCGCACGTTCCCAACATGCTGCTGCGCGGCCTGCGCCGGCTCGATATCGAAGTGACACGCGCATGAATTTCGACCTGACCGAAGACCAGGCACTGCTGAAGGCGGCGGTCGAGCGCTTCGTTTCGGATAGCTATGGCGGCGATCTCGAGGCGCGGCGCGCGGCACGGATCACCCCGGCGGGTTTCTCGACGGCGAATTGGGCGCGCCTCGCCGAAAGCGGCATCCTGGCGCTGCCGGTGTCGGCGGCAAACGGCGGGCTGGGGGGTGGCCGCGTCGAGCTGGCGGCGTGCATGGAGGCGCTGGGCCGCGGGCTGGTGGCGGAACCGGTGCTCGACGCCGCGATCATTCCCGGCAAGCTGCTCGATGGCGCCGGCGCGACTGCGCCACTCGATCCGCTGATGGCCGGCACGACGCTGGTGGCGCTGGCCCATGCCGAGCGCGAGGCGCGCTACAATCTCGCCCATGTCGGCACCACGGCCAGGGCGAAAGGCGACAAGGTCGTCATCGACGGCATCAAGTCGGCAGTGCTCGCCGGCGGCACCGCCGATGTGCTGATCGTGTCGGCGCGGCTGTCGGGCGGGACCCGCGACCGCGATGGCATCGGCTTTTTTCAGGTGCCCGCGAACGCTCCAGGCGTCGATCGCCGCAGCTATCGGTTGGCCGACGGTTCGGTGGCCGCAGAGATCGCGCTTCGGGGCGTCGAAGTCGCAGCTTCAGCGCAACTCGCCGAGGGGCTGGACACTTTGACACCGGCTGTCGCAACCGCCCGCCTCGCCGCCGCCGCCGAGATGCTCGGCCTGATGACGCTGCTGTTCGACAATACGCTGTCCTTTGTGAAGACCCGCACCCAGTTCGGCCAGTCGCTCGGCAGCTTCCAGGTCATCCAGCACCGCATGACCGACGCCTATGTGCTGGTCGAACAGGCACGCTCCCAGGTCGTCCGCGCTGCGCTGACGCCGGCGGAAGACTTCGCCCGCGCCGCGGCCGGGGCCAAGGCCTTTGTCGCCGAAGCGGCGCTGACCGTCGCGCACACCGCCGTCCAGATGCACGGCGGCATGGGCATCACCGACGAACTCGTCATCGGCCATGCCCTGAAGCGCATCCGCGTACTGGCGCTGACCTTCGGCGACGCCACCGCCGCGCTCGACGATTATCGCCGCGCGGCATGACAACAGGGGTACCACGCAGATGACCGGCAGGCTGGCGGGCAAGGTGGCATTAATCTCGGGCGGCGCCGAGGGGCTGGGCGCGGCGACGGCGCGCGCCTTTGTGCGCGAAGGCGCCCGGGTCATGCTCGGCGACATCCAGCTCGACAAGGCCAAGGCGCTGGCGCGTGAACTGGGCGAGGCGGCCGATGCGATCCTGCTCGACGTGACACTTCCCGACAGCTGGGACGCCGCCGTCGAAGCCACGCTGCGCAGCTTCGGCAAGCTCAACATCCTCGTCAACAACGCCGGCATTTCCGAACCCGGTACCGTGTCGGAAGTGTCGAAGGACGCCTGGGCGCGGACCATGCGCATCAACCTCGACGGCGTCTTCCACGGCACCCAGGCGGCGCTGCCGGCGATGGTGGCGGCAGGCGAATCGGGGTCGATCGTCAACCTGTCCTCGATGCTGGCGCTGCGCCCCGGCGCGATCTTCGCCGCCTATTGCGCGTCCAAGGCCGCCGTCGCCATGCTGACCAAATGCACGGCGCTCGAATGCGCCGCAAAAGCCTGGCCGATCCGCGCCAACAGCGTCCACCCCGGCGCCATCGAGACGCCGATGCTCGAACGCTACCTCGCAATGAACCCCGAATTGAGCCGCGAACAGGCCTATGCCGGCTTTGCCGCCAGCCATCCGATGGGCCGCTGCGGCAAGCCCGAGGAAATCGCCGCCGCCTGCCTCTTCCTTGCGTCGGACGAGGCCAGCTTCACCACCGGCACCGAGCTCACCGTCGACGGCGGTGGCTTCATTCGGGAGCATTGACATGAGCGGCCCAATCCAGGCGCATTTCATCGCCGCCGGCAAATATCACGACATCGATTACGCCCGGCTCGAGCTGTTGAAACTCATGGCCGAGGAACCCCGCATCCGGGCGACCGTGGCGATGGACTATGCCAACACCGAACGCCTCGCCGCCTGCGACTTCCTCATCACCTATACCTGCGACGTGATGCCGGCGCCGGCCGAAGTCGCGGCGCTGAGGGCGTTTCTCGACCGGGGCGGCCGCTGGCTGGCGCTGCACGGCACCAATTCCATCCTGCGCTTCCTCGAATCCGGCGTGGTCGACGCCCCGAACGAGGCGCCCGAGGTGATGGAGATGCTCGGCACCCAGTTCGTCGCGCACCCGCCGATCGGGCCGTTCACCGTTGAGGTGCCCGACACCGGCGACCCGCTGACCCGCGGCATGAGCGATTTCGAGGTCGTCGACGAGCTCTACCTGTCGCGCACCACCGCCGAGATCGAGACGCTGATGCTGACCCGCTTCACCGGCGAGGCGACCGGCTTCACCGCCAGCCAGTGGCAGGATGCGGAGGTGCCGATCCTCTATCGCCGCACGCAGGGGCGCGGCGAAATTGTCTATTGCACGCTCGGCCATTGTCGCGGCCATTACGATGTCGCGGTGTTCACGCCGTTCTGGCCGCATCCCGAACGCTGCGCCTGGAATTATCCGATCTATCACGAACTGCTGCGGCGCTGCCTGAAATGGGCGTCCGGCGAACTGGAATAGCCTGTATGGACATGAGCTTCAACGCCGCCGACCTCAGCTTTCGCGACGAGGTGCGCGCGTTCCTGGCCGCCGAGCTGCCGCAGCACCTGCGC
This sequence comes from Sandarakinorhabdus sp. DWP1-3-1, assembly GCF_049896705.1. NCBI lineage: Bacteria > Pseudomonadati > Pseudomonadota > Alphaproteobacteria > Sphingomonadales > Sphingosinicellaceae > Sandarakinorhabdus > Sandarakinorhabdus sp. DWP1-3-1. Next base: position 177,142 of record NZ_JAFCUV010000002.1, read on the forward strand.
GACGGCATGAACGGCACGCCATCGGTGTTCGTCGAACCCGAGATCGGCCTCGAATGGCAGCGCATCCTGCACAGCAAGGGCTGGCTCGCCTATCAATGGCCGGTCGAACATGGCGGCACCGGCTGGACGCCCGTCCAGCGCTACATCTTCGAAAAGGAATGCGCCCTCGCCGATGCGCCGTCGCTGTCGGTGCTGGGGCTGAAACTCGTCGGCCCGGTCATCGCGCATTACGGCACGCCGGCGCAGAAATCGCGCTTCCTCGACCGCATCCTCACCGGCGAGGACCTGTGGTGCCAGGGCTATTCCGAGCCCGGCTCCGGCAGCGACCTTGCCAGCCTGAAGACGCGCGCGGTCCGCGACGGCGACAGATATATCGTCAACGGCACCAAGATCTGGACGACCCACGCCCATTACGCCGACTGGATGTTCTGCCTCGCCCGCACCGACCCCGATGTGAAACCCCAGGCCGGCATCTCCTTCCTGCTCATAAACATGAAGCAGCCGGGCATCACCATCCGGCCGATCATCGGCATGGCCGGCGACCACGAGGTCAACCAGGTCTTCCTCGACGACGTCGAGGCGCTGGTCGAAAACCGCATCGGCGAGGAGGGCCAGGGCTGGACCATCGCCAAGTTCCTGCTTGAAAACGAACGCGGCGGCAGCTGCGCCGCCCCGCGCCTGATCGCCGAGCTCGACCGCATGGAGCGGCTGTCGATGTCGCAACCCTCCGGCATCAACGGTGCCCTCGGCCATGACACCGAATTCGGCCGCCGCATGGCGCGGCTCAAGCTGGAGGCCGAGGCGCTCGAGATGACCGAATTGCGCGTCCTCGGCGAACTCGCGCAGGGTCGCAAGCCCGGGCCGCAGACCAGCCTCGTCAAGCTCGTCGCCTCCAGCCTGCGCCAGCATATCGACGAGCTGGCGGTCGAGATGTTCGGCTATGACGGGCTGCAGCTCGCCACCGAACGCCCGCTCTATGGCAATGAAAGCCCCGAGCCGATCGGATCGAAGCCGGCGCAACTCGCCATGCCGACCTATCTCAACAGCCGCGCCTGGACGATCTTCGGCGGCTCCAACGAGGTGCAGAAGAACATCATCGCCAAGACGGTGCTGGGCCTGTAGCCGACGCACTCCCCGCAATGGGGCAAGTCGTTTGTACCGTTCCTACATTTCCAAGGCCTGTGCGCTTTGCTACCGTCCTCGCCGGGGGGAACGATGGCGGGTGCCGACAACCAGTTCATTCGGCAATCGCTGTTCGCGCTCGTCGCGCTGCTGCTGATCGCGGCTGCTCCCGATCCCGCCATCCACGAGAACGTTCATCAGGGTGTCGTCAGCTGCGGCGGCAGTACCTGCCACGGCCGACAGGAAGCCACCGGCCCGCGGGTGCGCCAGAACGAGCTGCTGACCTGGCAGGACCCGGCCAGCCTCGCCGGCGCCCATGCCCGCGCCTGGAAGGTACTGCAGCAACCCCGCGCCCGTGCCATCGGCGCCCGGCTCGGCATCGCCGATGTCGCGCACAGCCCTGAATGCACCGCCTGCCATGGCGACCCGGCCCCGCGCCGCGGGCCGCAGTGGCGCCAGGCGGATGGCGTCGGCTGCGAGGCCTGTCACGGCGGTGCCGGAAGCACCAGCGCCGGCTGGCTCGCCAGCCACGCCGCGGTCGGCGCGACGCACACCGCCAATGTCGCGCGCGGCCTCTGGGCCATCGACCGCCCCGCCGTCCGCGCCAACCTCTGTCTCGACTGCCATTTCGGCTCGTCGAACACCGGCCAGTTCGTCGGCCACCGCATCATGGCCGCCGGCCACCCGCGCCTCGCCTTCGAGCTCGACCTGTTCACCAGCCTGCAATCGCACCACGACGAGGATGCCGACTATGCCGCCCGCAAGCCCGTCGCCGGCGGCGTCAGGGTCTGGGCGGTCGGCCAGGCCCTCGCCGTCGGCCGCGCGCTGGCGCTATACCCGGCACGGTCGGCCGGCAGCTTTCCCGAATTCACCTTCTTCGATTGCCGGTCGTGCCACCGGACCTTCAGCGACGACCCCGCCGTGCCGCTGCTGGCGCGCAGCAACCCCGGCCGGCCGATCCCGCCCGGCCAGCCGGTGTGGAACGATGAGAGCCTGATCACCCTGCAGGCCGCCGCCCGCGTCGCGGCGCCGGCGCTCGCCCGCCAGCTCGACAGCCGCTCGCGCGCCTTCCACGCCAGCCTCGCCGGTGACCGCGCCGGTGCCCTGCGCGCCGCCGCCGATCTCGGCCGCACTGCCGCCGCCCTCGCAGCAGCGTTCGAAACGAGCCGCTTCGACAAGGCGCAGACCCTCGCCATGCTCGATGCCGTGCTGGTCGGCAGCGCCGGCGCCTATACCGATTACCAGGGCGGCGCCCAGGCGGTGATGGCCGCCGACACCCTGTTGTCGGCGCTGGTCAGCGGCCGCCACATCGATCGCGCCGCCGCCGATGCCATTCGACCCGATCTCGATCGCGCCTATGCCGCGGCGCGCGACGCCAATCGCTGGCAGCCGGCCGTGTTCCGCAGCGCGCTGGCGGGTGTCGCCACCCGCGTCAGGGCGCTGCAGTGATCCCACGCGCCGCCACGCTGGGCCTGGTCCTGCTGCTCGTCGGTTGTGGCGGCGGCGGCACGCCGGCCGGCGGGTCCAGCGGCGGCAGTCCGGGCGGCACACCATCGACCCCGGCGCAACCCGCCAGCGTCTTTGCCCGCCCCGCCGCGGAGGCGCTGACCACCGCCGATGTCGAAACCGTGATCGCCCGCGCGGTAGCCGAGGCGCGGGCCCGCAACCGGCCGGGCGTGATCGCCGTCGTCGATCGCGTCGGCAATGTGCTGGCGGTGTTCAGCATGACCGGCGCGCCGGCCACCGCCAAGCTGCGCCCGGGCAGCCAGGGCAACACCGACCTGCAGGGCGTCACCGTGCCGGCGGCGCTGGCGGCGATCTCCAAGGCGCTGACCGGCGCCTATCTGTCGTCGGGCGGCAACGCGTTCTCCACCCGCACCGCCTCGATGATCGTCCAGCAGCATTTCCCGCCGTCCGCGAACAGCATCGGCCTTGAATCGGGGCCATTGTCGGGCGTGCAATTCTCGCAGCTGCCGTGTTCGGACCTCAACACGCGCGTCGGCACCGGCGCGCCGATGATCGGGCCGAAACGCGCGCCGCTGGGCCTCGCCGCCGATCCGGGCGGCTTTCCGCTCTACCGCAACGGCGCCGTCATCGGCGGCGTCGGCATCATGGCCGATGGCGATTACGGCTTCGACCCGGAGGTCGTCGACATCGACCGGGACGACGAGGAAGCCATCGCCATCGCCGCCAGCACAGGCTTCGAGGCACCCGAGGCGATCCGCGCCAACCGCATCTCTGTCGACGGCACCACGCTGCGCTATGCGGACATCGATGCCGCGGCGCTGAAATCGGTGCCCGCCTCCGCCCCCGGCTATGCCACGATCAGCGGCAGTGCCGGCACCCTGGCGCCGGTCGCAGGCTTCTTCGCCGGCAGCATCGTTGCCGGCAGCGCCTATGGCAGCGAGGCGAGCGGCATCCGCCCGGCCTCCGGCACCACCGAATTCAACCATCCCGACGCCTTTGTGCTCAGCGACGGCGCCGGCAACAACCGCTTCCCCGTCCGCGCCGGCACCGACGCTGCCGAGGCCGGCACGCCGCTCAGCGCCACCGAGGTCCGCACGCTGCTCGAGGAAGCCTTCAAGATCATGGCGCGCGCCCGCGCCCAGATCCGCCGGCCACTCGACAGCCGCGCCCAGGTATCGATCTCGGTCGTGGATACCCGCGGCGCGGCGCTGGGGATCGTGCGCTCCCCCGATGCCCCCGTCTTCGGGATCGATGTGGCGCTGCAAAAGGCGCGCAGCGTTGCGTTTTTCTCCGGCCGCTTCGCCGCGTCCGACCTGGCGGCCGCGACCCGCGCCGACGGCAGCCCCGACGCCAATGTGCGCGATTTCGGGCCGCGCATCACCGCCTTCACAGGCAGCGGCGACCTGCTGTCGGGCCGGATCGCCGTGTCGAACCGCGCCATCGGCAATCTCGCCCGCCCCTATTTTCCCGACGGCGAGGTGGCGCGACCCAACGGGCCGCTGTCCCGGCCCATATCGCAATTCTCGGCGTTTTCGACCGGGCTGCAATCGGCGCTGGTCACGCCCAGCCTGGTGCAGGTGCTCGGCGGCGGCAATCCGGCGCGCTGCACCTTCATCGCCGCCACCCCCGATGGCGGCAACCGGCTGGCCAACGGCCTGCAGATCTTCCCGGGCGGCGTGCCGGTCTATCGCGGCAGCACGCTCGTCGGCGCCGTCGGGGTGTCGGGCGACGGCATCGACCAGGACGACATGATCGCCTTCCTCGGCACCGCCAACGCCGGCATCCGCATCGGCGGCATCGGCCTGCCGCCCGCCAGCATCCGCAGCGACCAGGTCATCGTGCCGCTGGCCGGTACCGCCGGCGTGCGGCTGCGCTTCGTCGGCTGCCCGTTCGCGCCCTTCGTCGACACGGCCGAGCAAAATGCCTGCCAGGGGCTTTAGCTTGTCCGCCACCGCGCTGTTGCTGGCGGGGGCCGCCCCGGCCAATGCCGGCATGTTCTCGAAATATTTCGACTGCTATGACAGGCTCGAACCCGGCAAGGACCGCGCCGCCGCGCCCGAGGCAGGCGCGCCAACCGCCGATCCGGCGCTGGCGCCGCTGCGGGGTCGCCGCCTGCCGGGCCTCACCGATCCTCGCCTTGCCGCCCCCGTCACGCAAGTGAACCCCGGCGCGCTCGCTCCGCCGCAACCCGGCGATTTCCCGCGCGACCATATCGGCATCTCGGACCGCTGGCGGCTGGTCGAAACCCTCGGCCTCGTCAGGTCGCGCTGGCAGGACCCGTACACCCAGAACACGCTGAAGGGCGATCGCCCGCTGTGCGGCACCCATGACATCTTCCTCGAACTGTCCGCCGTCAGCGACACGGTCGCCGAACCGCGCAGCTTCCCCCAGCCGGTCGGCGTGCAGACCACCGAAAGACCGGGCAGCAACGATGTCTTCGGCCGCCAGCATTCGGCGGTGTTCGTGCAGACCTTCATCCTCGGCGCCGCACTGACCCGGGGCTCGACGGCGTTCAAGCCGCCCGAATGGGAGCTGCGCACCGCCATCGCCTTCCAGGTCAACCATGTCGATGTCGGCGAACGGCGCATCCTCGACGTGCGGCCGACGCGCCCCAGCTATCGCACCGATGCCTTCATCGGCGTGCAGGAACTCTTCTTCGACTATCACCTGCGCAACACGTCGGACCGCTATGATTTCGATTCGGTCCGCATCGGCATCCAGCCGTTTTCTTCGGACTTCCGCGGGTTCCTGTTCCAGGATAACCAGCTTGGCATCCGCGTCTTCGGCACCCGCGACAACAACCGCTTCCAGTACAATCTCGCCGCCTTCGCCCGGCTGGAAAAGGACACCAATTCCGGGCTGAACGCCATCACCCGCGCCATCCGCCGCGACTGGGTGTTCGCCGCCAACGTCTATCGCCAGGACCTGCCGGTGCCGGGGCTGACCTCGCAATTGAGCGTCATCTACAACCGCAACCGCGAACGCGACCGGGTAGAGGTCGACACCAACGGCTTCCCCGTGCGCCCGGCGCTGCTCGGCGACTTGCGGCCGCGCGAATATGACGTCGTTTATCTGGGCTACAACGCCGACGGCCACATTGGCCGGCTCAACCTGACCGCCAGCGCCACCGTCGCCCTCGGCGAGGACCGCAACAGCTTCTTCACCAGCCGGCCCGCGAAAATCCGCGCCTTTTTCCTCGCCGCCGAGCCGTCGCTGGACTTCGACTGGATCCGCATCCGCGCCTCGGGCCTGTACGCCTCGGGCGACTCCGACCCCTATGACGACCGCGAAACCGGCTTCGACGCGATCTTCGAGAACCCGCAGTTCGCCGGCGCCGACACCAGCTACTGGATCCGCCAGACCATCCCCTTCGCCGGCGGCGGCCGCGCCGTCGGGCTGAACGGCCGCAACGGCGTGCTCAACAGCCTCAGGTCGTCGAAAGAACAGGGCCAGAGCAATTTCGACAACCCCGGCACCATCCTCGCCGGCATCGGCGCCGATTTCGACCTGACGCCGCAACTGCGCATCGCCGCCAATGCCAACCAGCTGTGGTTCGCCACCACCGAGGTGCTGCAGGCGCTGCGCGTCGAGGGCTCCATCCCGCGCGGCATCGGCACCGACCTGTCGCTGGCGGCAACGCTGCGGCCGAAATTCAACCAGAACCTGGTGTTCCGCCTGTCGGGCGCGGTGCTGGCGCCGGCCGCCGGCTTCAAGGACCTGTTCGCCAATTCGCCGCGCGACAGCCGCTACTACAGCGTGTTGTTCAACGCCGTGCTGTCCTACTGATGGCCCGGCCCGCACTCTGGATCGCCGCCGCGCTGGCGCTGCTCGCAGCGGTCGCCCCCGCGTCCGAAGGCGAAAAGCCGGTGGCGCGCGACTATGCGCTGGTCACCACCCCGCCGGCACCGCGATCGCAGACGCAAGCCGCCGCCGATGCCAAGAGCATCGGCTGCCTGTCGTGCCACACCGCCAGCGACGAATGGACGATGCACGCGCCCAAGGCCGTCGTGCTCGGCTGCACCGATTGTCACGGCGGCAACACAGCGGTCGCAGCTCCGGCGGGGCTGGACAAGGCCGATCCCGCCTATGCCCGCTTCCGCGATCAGGCCCATGTGCTGCCGCGCTATCCGCAGGCCTGGCATTTCCCGTCATCGGCCAATCCGAAACGCAGCTACACCTTGCTCAACAAGGAAGCGCCCGAATTCATCCGCTTCGTCAATCCGTCGGACTATCGCGTCGCCCGCGACAGCTGCGGCGCCTGCCACCTGCCGGTCATCGAGGCCGCCGAACGCTCGTTGATGGCCACCGGCGCCATGCTGTTCGGCGGCGCCAGCTACAACAACGGCATCGCGCCGTACAAAAACTACATCTTCGGCGAAAGCTACACCCGGCGCGGCGCAGCGACCGGCATCCTGTCCCACCATGCCGACAGCATCGGCGCCGTCACCTTCTCCCCCGGCACATCCGGCCGCCCCGCCGGCGTCCTCACCGAGGCCGAGCGCAGCCGCGGCGCCCTGCCGTTCCTCGTGCCCCTGCCCGCCTGGCAGGTGCTGCCGCCCGGCGACATCTTCCGCGTCTTCGAACGCGGCGGCCGCAACATCAATCCGATCTTCCCCGAAATCGGCAACCCCGGCGCCACCGGGCTGTTCCAGCGGCTCGAAGAGCCCGGCCGCCCCGACATCCGCCAGTCCAACCGCGGCCCCGGCACGGGCCTCCGCGTCGCCGTCCCCGTCATCAACATCCACAAGACCCGGCTCAACGACCCCTTCACCTGGTTCATGGGCACCAACGACCAGCCCGGCGATTATCGCACCTCGGGCTGCGCGTCCTGCCACGTCGTCTATGCCAACGACCGCGACCCGGTGCATTCGAGTACCTATGCCGCCGCCGGCCGCGACGGCACCACCCAGACCGCCGACCCCACCATCCCCCGCGGCGAACCCGGCCACCCGATCCGCCACGCCTTCACCCGCGCCATCCCCAGCGCGCAATGCATGAACTGCCACATGCACCAGCCCAACATGTTCCTGAACAGCTATTACGGCACCACCATGTGGGATTACGAGGCCGACGCCCCCCGCATGTGGCCCGCGAAACAACGCCACCCCACCGCCGCCGAAACCCGCGAAATCAACGAGCGCAACCCCGAAGCTGCCGCCGCCCGCGGGCTGTGGGCCGACCCCGAGTTCCTGCGCACTGTCGCCGACCGCAACCCCGCCAACACCGACACGCAATTCGCCGACTATCACGGCCATGGCTGGAACTTCCGCGCCGTCTACAAGCGCGATCGCGAGGGCAACCTCCTCGACGCCGGCGGCAACATGGCGACATACGGCACCGACACCGCCCATATCATCGCCAACAACGACCCCCAGAAATGGCGCCGCGCCGGCGTCGCGCAATTCCCGCAACCCGCCGCCACGCCGGGCGCCGCAAATGGTGGTGCACAGGGTGGCAAGGCCGTCCACATGATGTCCATCCATGCCGAGGTCGGCATGCAATGCGCCGATTGCCATTTCGCCCAGGACGGCCATGACAACGGCTATATCCATGGCGAGGTCGCCAACGCCGTCGAGGTCTCGTGCAAGGATTGCCACGGCACCGCCGACGCCTACCCGAGCCTGAAAACCTCCAACGTCAACGCTCGCCCCGGCGGCACCGATCTCACCCTCATCCGCAACCCCGATGGCCGCCCGCGCTTCGAATGGGTCACCCAAAATGGCCGCGAGGTCCTGCTGCAACGCTCCGCCAGCGACCCGAAACTCGAATGGCGCATCCACCTGACCAGGGATTCCGTCACCCGCGGCAACCCCGATTTCAACGAAAAGGCCGCCCGCGCCAAGCTGATCAGCCGCACCGATTACCGCAGCTTCGGCCCCGGCGTGCCCGCCGCCGATCGCGCCCATGGCGACGACAACATGGCCTGCTACACCTGCCACCTGTCGTGGACGACGAGCTGCGGCGGCTGCCACCTGCCCATCGAGGCCAACTGGAAATCCCCGACGCAGAAATACGAGGACCAGGAAACCCGCAACTTCGCGACCTACAATCCCCAGGTCGCCCGCGACGACATGTTCCAGTTGGGCCGCCACCAGACCACCAAGGGCAACATCATCGCCCCCGTTCGCTCCTCCTCGGCGCTGATGCTGAGCAGCACCAACATCAACCGTGAACGCATCTATGTGCAGCAGCCGCCGATCTCCGCCGCCGGCTATTCGTCCCAGGCCTTTGCCCCCCATTACCCGCACACCGAACGGCGGGAGGAAACCAAGACCTGCACCGATTGCCACCTCGCCAAATCCGGCGACAACAACGCCATCATGGCCCAGCTGCTGCTGACCGGCACCAATTTCGTCAATTTCATCGGCGCGCAAGCTTGGGTAGGAACCGGGGTCGGCCTCGACGGCGGGATCGAGGCCGTGCGCGTCACCGAATACAGCGAACCCCAGGCCGTGTTCGGCTCCTACCTGCAGAAATACGCCTATCCCGATTACTGGCGCCAGCACGTCGAGCGCAACGGCCGCGAACTCATCGACTGGGTCCGCGGCAAGATCTTCGACAGACAAGCTTCGGGCGAAACCGACCCCAGCGAGTCCATCGGCAACGTCCGCCAGCGCGCCGGCGGCGCCGCCCGCTGCCTCCAGGCCCGCGGTGAATATCTGTACGTTGCAGAAGGCAAAGGCGGCTTCCGCGCCTATGACATCGCCAGCATCGCCAACAAGGGCGTGTCGGACAAGATCGTCACCGCCCCCTTCTCGCCATTGGGCCAGAACACCCGCATCGCGTCGAAGAACGCCACCTGCATGGCGCTGGCAACGACTCAGCCGATCGCCGTCGGCCGCAACGACCGCATGATCGCCGAACAGGCGCAACGCGCCGCCGGCAAGATCCCCGCCGATCCCTTGGGCGGCATGAACCAGGAACAGGCGATGCACCCCCTCTATCGCTACGCCGTCATCACCGATGCGGAGGAAGGCCTGATCCTCACCGACATCGACACGCTGAACGATGGGGAGCCGCGCAACAATTTCCTGAAGCGCGCCCGCGTCGCAGACAACGATAGCGCCTGGAATCCCGATAGCGTCCTCACCGGCGCCCGCCACATCACGCTGGCCGGCCATTTCGCCTATGTCGCCACCCCCCGCGCGCTGGTCGTCGTCGATCTCGACGATCCCCTCCACCCGCGCCTCGCCGCCAGCGTCGCCATGGCCGATCCCCGCGCCTCCGCCCTGCAATTCCGCTATCTGTGGGTGACGACCGCCCGCGGCCTCGAAGTGCTCGATGTGACCCGGCTCGACCGGCCGCGGCCCATCCCCGCCGCCACCGTGCCGATCGCCGACGCCCGCCGCGTCTATGTCGCCCGCACCTATGCCTATGTCGCCGCCAAGCGTGACGGCCTGGTCATCATCGACGTCAAGCGCCCCACCGCCCCCACCATCTACCAGCGCTACACCGCCGACGGAAAACTGAACGATGCGGAGGATGTCGTCATCGGCAGCACCAACGCGTCTCTGTTCGCCTATGTCGCCGATGGCGCGAACGGCATGAAGGTCCTCCAGCTCATGTCCCCCGCCAGCCAGCCCAACTTCTACGGCTTTTCCCCCAAACCCATGCCCGAACTCATCGCCTGGGCGCGGACCAGACAGCCGGCGCTGGCCATGTCCAAGGGCCTGGACCGCGACCGCGCCGTCGACGAAACCGGCCACCAGATCGCCGTCATGGGCCGCCTCGGCTCCCGCCCCTTCACCCGCCCCGAAATGGAAAAACTCTTCATCGGCGCCAACGGCGAACCCTGGTTCGTCGAAGACCGCGTCAACATGGCGGACTGGTCCCCGCGGCGGTGATGTTTGGGGTAGGGAAGGGCCTCCGGCGGCTGGGGCCTTAGGCCCCAGACCCAAGTCGACATTATGCAAAGCTGCCCCTTAGACGGCTACAGTCTCGTCGTCGTCCGCTTCTGTCCGATTCATCTTCATTGCTTTGCCTAGCGTTCTGCGAGCGTCTTGAAGGGACTCGTAATAGTTATCGGCAGCAAGACTAAGGCTCTCTGGCTCGAGAGCCTTCGCCATCGCCCCCTCGTCCCACTCCTTGTTAATGCGCTTTGCCAGTGCGAAAACTACGGCGAGACCAACTCGGTTGATCATTGAATTGCGAGACAGTCCTCGAGCCATTTGCTGCATGAGCTCGGGATCTGGCGCTTGTGAATACTCTCGCCCAAGCTGCTCATGCATGAGCGGCACGGCCGGATAGGTCATATTTATAAATAGCTCCCCTGATCCGGCATAGTAGCGTGCGGCCCTGCCCACGATCTGTTTCTCCTCAATATCAGCGGCGTCATCTAATGGAATCAGCCTCGGCGCCCGCTCAAGATTCTGAGCCATTCGTGCCATCTGAGCTCCGGTTTGAACCACCGTCAGGTCATCAGGCTTGTGCTGTCCGCGGTTGCCGCCGCCGCCCCGCCCTGAGCCACCATCCGATGCGGCTCGGCCTGTACCTTGTTCCACGTCAAGATCTCCCTCGCTATGCACACGAGGAGTAATCGCCCGAATTCTAAGTCTGTTGAGCAGATCTTGAAGGCGGGACCGAATTTCATCACTTGAATCACCGGAATTAGGAGCCATCGAATGGATCAGATCAATCATCCACTCGGGTCGGTTCTCCAAGACCTGCAAAGCAAATTGCTTTGCTTCAACTTGGTCTTGCTCACCATTCCCGTAACGAAGAAATTGTCGATATCCTTCCGGCAGCACCGGATAATGGTCAGGAAGTTCGATGTGAATGGAAATGTGACGAGCCCCGAACGGGATGCCAAAGGTGGGAGCGTCAATTGTCCAAGAACGGCCGTTGAGCACACTGTACATTTCTCCCTGAAACACCACCGCACAAGTGCTTAGATCAGAAGCTATGGAGCCGCTGACCGACCGATTGTGTCCAGAACCACTCATAGCTTCGTCATAAATATAGTGAATTTTAATTCCGCTGCCGAGTTCTATCGTTTCATGCTGTGAAAAAACCCCCTTTTCGCGGCGCATCGATATTGTTTCGAAGCGACGTGATCCAGACTTACGTGCATGAGTACCCTCCATCAGCCTTACTTCGACGTTTTCAGGCAGTCTGTAGAAGCGGTGATAGAGGTACGTTGCCAACCAAAAAATCTTCTGCGGCGGATCTGAATCGTACGGGTCTACTACCGTGTTCTGTTCAGCGCTGTTGCCAAGCAGGACAACCTCGGTCCAATCTTGCTCCAACGAATGGCCACCTTCGGCGGTCAAGGTCTGTGTAACGTCTATGACGTCTCCCAAAGTTGCCCCGGTCGAGTCAAAGCGTCTCAGGCGGCCATACACACCGTCCCGTTCGCAAAGAATTGTTTCATGAACGCGTCCAGATTTGCATGAACGATACCGAATTCCGCGTCGATTGGACGGTAGAGAGGCAACTTTAGCTCCCATTCCAAAGTTTTTGTCGAGCCCCTTAACTTTGCCAATCGACGCCGCAAGATTGGTCATCCGTCCCAGTTCTTCATCGTCCATACCTGGACCGTTGTTCCAAATCGCCAGCTTTGGGGCGCTTTCAATGGAAACTGAGAAGATAACCCGCCCATCGGCTGCTTGTTGGGCCGACTCCAAGGCGTTTTTGAACAACTCCCTGATCATCATAACTTTAGGACAACGGTCGATGGTACTGCGGACCAGAAAATCCTGATCGTCAACCCGAAGCGCAGAAACCGCACTGTCTTGTAACATGTCAGATCTCACAGGCTAAAGCGGTCACGCCGGCGAGCGCTTGGTGTCTCAAAGCGCGCTTCCACTTTGGAAATCTCATCCCGGAGCGCCTTAATGATCTTGCGAACTTCGCCACTATCCCACTCATAGAGCTGCTTATTCGATAAGTTTCCTATCCTTTCAATCGCTTCGAGCGCCTTGTCCGTCCGATTTGATGCTAATTCCCGAAACTTATCTCGTTTCTTGCCGGCAACTTCCATCGTTTGGCTCCAGATTGTCGTTACGCTGATTCGCTTTATTCATACCAGCAGTGCAGTATCCGCGCAATACTGCGCGGCTCTTCCTGGCGTCCACAGCGCACAGTATCGAGCGTATATGCATGTGGAATTTTGATCGTGGACACGGAAGGCTTGCGCATATTGCGGGTGCAATTGGGCAAGGCCGTAGCAATTGGTGCCAGTGCAGTTCAAAAGCTCTTGCAGAATACATCCATATAGGTTATATGCGTCCCTATGGATACACAGCCCGACATCGACCCCGCCATGCTCGCCCGCCTCCATGCCCGCAGTCGAGCGCGGGAGGAGGGGTGGACGCCCGATGTCATGGAGATGTTCATCATCCACCTGATCGAGACCGGCAGTGTGCGGCGGGCGGCGCGCAACGTCGATCGCCATGTCACCACGGCCTATCGCCTGCGCGCGAAGGAGCCGGCCTTTGCCGCGGCCTGGGATGCGGCGCGGCGCATGGCCTATGCCCGGTTGCGTGACGAGGCCATGGAGCGCGCGCTCGAGGGCACGCTGCAGCAGGTGTGGAAGGACGGCGGGCTGATCGGCATGAAGCGGGTGTACAACGACCGGCTGCTGATGAACCTGCTCAACCATCTGCGCCATGAAGCCGACCCCAAGGCCGCCAAGCTCCGCAGCGTCGACGACATCGAGGACAAGCGCAGCGACGCCATCGCCGGCCACATGGACGCGCTCGCCCTGCTGCCGCCGCCCCCGCCGCCACGGGCTCCGCGCCCGCCGCGCCTGCGCCCGGCAAACGGGCGGATTGTCACCACCGTCAATGGTGTAGCCTTAGTGTAGCCTTAAGCGTGACAACGTTGATATTGTTGAGGTAATTCGCCTGCAATATCCAACGGCTTGACTACCGGTTCTGCCCGCCGCCGTCCAGCACGGCCCGCACCTTCGACGCCAGTTGCGCGATGGTGAATGGCTTGGGCAGGAACGCCACGCCGGCGTCGAGCATGCCGTTATGCACCACCGCATTGCGGGTATAGCCGGTGGTGAACACGACCTTCAGATCGGGGCACAGTTGCAGCGCCTCGTCGGCCAGCTTGCGCCCCGACATGTCGGGCATCACGACATCGGTGAACAGCAGCGTGATGCCCGGATTGTCGCGCAGCATGGCCAGCGCCTCCAGCGGCCCGGCGGCGGACAGCACGGTATAGCCCAGTTCCGACAGCGCCTCCGACGACAGCTCGCGCATGCGGGCCTCGTCCTCCACCACCAGCACGACCTCCTCGCGGCGGCCCGGCGGCATGGCATCGGGCGTCATCACCGCCCCGGGCACGATCGCGGCCCCCATGTAGCGGGGCAGGTACAGCTTGATCGTCGTGCCCTGCCCGGGCTCCGAATAGATGGCGACGTGCCCGCCCGATTGCTTGACGAAACCGAACACCTGCGACAGGCCAAGCCCCGTGCCCTTTCCAACCTCCTTGGTTGTAAAAAACGGGTCGAAGGCGCGCGCGACGACCTCGGGCGGCATGCCGGCGCCGGTATCCGACACGCAGATCAGCACATATTGCCCGGGCTCCACCTCCGCCCGGGTGCGCGCATAATCCTCATCGAGGTGCGCGTTCATCGTCTCGATGGTCAGCTTGCCGCCATCCTGCTCCGCCATCGCGTCGCGAGCATTGACGGCAAGGTTGAGCAGCGCGCTTTCCAGCTGCGGCTGGTCGACAAAGGTCGGCCACAGCCCGCCGGCGAGCACCGTTTCGACATGGATCTGCTCGCCCAGCGTGCGGATCAGCAGTTCCGACATGCCCGACACCAGCCGGTTGACCTCCACCGCCACCGGCGCCAGCGGCTGCTGCCGTGAAAACGCCAGCAGCCGCGCCGTCAGCACCGCCGCCCGCTCGGCGCCCTCGCGCGCCGCGGCGATGGATTTCTTCACCCGGGCGGGATCGGAAAAGCGCCGGATGGCCAGATCGAGGCTGCCGATGATGATGGCGAGCATATTGTTGAAATCATGCGCGATGCCGCCGGTCAGCTGGCCGACCGATTCCATCTTCTGCATCTGCCGCACCTGGCCTTCGGCGGCTTCCCGGCGGCGGACCTCCTCGATCACCTGCTCACGCGCCTGTACGGCTGCGTCGCGCGCGGCCACCGCCTCCACGATCCGCGCGCGCGCATCGCGAACCAGGTAGATGGCGGTGACGACGATCGCCAGGATGGCGAGCACCAGGCCCAGGATGACAAGCTCCGACAGGCGCTGCACCATGGCCTGGCGCTGGCCGAGCAGCCGATCCTCTTCCGCGGTGACCAGCGCCGCCTTGGCCTCGATCAACCGCGTCAGGTCGCGGCCCCGCTCGCTGCGGAACTGGGCGAGGGCCGCGTCGAGCTGCCCCTGCTTTTGTGCGGCGACCCAGCGATCACCCAGCTCGATCTTTTCGGCGAGCGGCTGTTTCAGGTCCTCGACATGCCGACGCTGGGCCGGGTTGTCGGCGGTCTCCATCTGCAGCGTCGCCATCCCGTCCTGCAGGTCGCGCCGCGCCCGGTCCATGTCGGACAGCAGCGACGGCAGCGGCCGGATCAGATAGCCGCGATAGGCCGATTCATATTGCGACAGCGACTTTTCGAACCTGGCAACGCCCAGCTGCACGCTGATCGAATGGCTGACCCAGCGGCCGGCGTCGCGCTGTGCCTGGGTCAGCCAGATGCCGACGATGGCGGCGGTGACGACGACGGCGGGACCGATCACGATCGAGCGCAAGGCGATACGGTTGCTGCGTTCGGGCACGTCATTCCCCCGGTATTCGACCTCGCCGCCCGGCCCGGGAACGGCTGTAAACTGAAGACGCGGCAAACTATGGGGTTTCAGGATATTTGCAAGTTGCGCCCCGCGACGAAGCCGCGCGTTGACCCGCGCCTGCCCGGCAGCGACAGCGGGGGATGACCTGCCTTGTCCCTCTGCTCGGTGACCAGCTCTCGCCCGGCCTCGCCGCGCTGCGCGAAGCCGACAAGGCCGACACGATCGTCCTGATGATGGAGGTCGCGGCCGAGGCAAGCTATGTGCCGCACCACCGCAAGAAGATCGCGTTCCTGTTCAGCGCGATGCGGCACTTCGCTGCCGAACTGCGCGATGCCGGCTGGACGGTCGACTATGTGGCGCTCGACGACCTCGCCAACGGCCAGGATTTCGACAGCGAGGTCGTCCGCGCCGTCGCCCGGCATGGCGCCACCAGCATCGTCACGGTGGAGGCCGGCGAGTGGCGGGTGATCGATGCCCAGCAGCGCTGGGGCGCGCTGACCGGGCTGCCCTGCACGATCCTGCCCGACGATCGCTTCCTGTTCAGCCGCACCGATTTCGCCGACTGGGCGCACAACCGCAAGCGACTGGTGATGGAGGATTTCTACCGGCTGATGCGGCGTCACACCGGCATCCTGATGGACGGCATCGCGCCGGCCGGCGGGCAGTGGAACTTCGACATCGAGAATCGCAAGCCACCCAGGAAAGGCATGACCTATCCGCCGCTGCCGGCCTTTGCCCCCGATGCGATCACCGCGGCGGTGCTGGACCTGGTCGCGGCGCGCTTCGGCAACAACTTCGGTGAGCTGCTGCCGTTCTCGCATGCTGTCACCCGGGACCAGGCGCTGGTCGCGCTCGACGACTTCATCCGGCACCGGCTGCCGCGCTTCGGCGATTACCAGGATGCCATGGTTGCCGGCGAGGATCATCTGTTTCACAGCCAGCTGTCGTCGGCGATGAACTGCGGGCTGCTGTTGCCGCTGGAGGTCTGCCAGGCGGCCGAGGCGGCGTACCGCGCCGGCACCGTGCCGATCAATGCGGTGGAGGGATTCATCCGGCAGATCCTCGGCTGGCGCGAATATGTCCGCGGCATCCACTGGATCGCGGGGCCGGACTACACGGCGCGCAATCACTTCGGGGCAACGCGCGACCTGCCGGCCTTCTACTGGACCGGCGAGACCGACATGCGCTGCCTGGCCGAATCGGTCGGCGCCACCAGCCGCCATGCCCATGCCCATCATATCCAGCGGCTGATGGTGCTGGGCAATTTCGCCATGCTGATCGGCACCGACCCGGTGCAGATCCATGTCTGGTTCCTCGCCGTCTATGACGACGCCTATGAATGGGTGGAGGCGCCCAACGTCATCGGCATGAGCCAATTCGCCGACGGCGGCCTGATGGGATCGAAGCCCTATGCCGGCGGCGGCGCCTACATCAACCGCATGTCCGATTATTGCGGGCGCTGCCGGTACAATGTGAAGCAGCGCACCGGCCCCGACGCCTGCCCGTTCAACAGCCTGTACTGGGATTTCCTGGCGCGGCACCGCGACACGCTGGGGCGCAACAACCGGCTGCTGCGCATGTACGACGGCTGGGACCGTTTCGACGCCGCCGAGCAGGGGGCGATCCGGGCGCAGGCGGCAGAGTTCATGGCGGCGCTGCCGGGGAAGGCGGAAGGGTATTAGGTGGTGTCGTGCCATCCCGGCGAAGGCCGGGATGGCCGTAGCAATGATGACACTCCCACCAAATCCGCTACACCCGGCGCAATGGCTGCTGTCACCCGCCTGTCGTTGACCGATTTCCGTTCCTATGCCGGCGCCGAGATCGGCGCCGCGCCGGGCGCGGTCGTCATCACCGGCGACAATGGCGCGGGCAAGACCAACATCCTCGATGCGCTGTCGTTGTTGGGGCCGGGGCGGGGCCTGCGCGGCGCGGCATTGTCCGACGCGGCCCGGGTCGCCGGCGCTGGCGGCTGGAGCATCGCCGCAACGCTCGTCGCGCCCGGCGGCAATATCGAGATCGGCACCGGTATCAGCCCTCAGGCGCCGGAGCGCCGGATCGTCCGCATCAACGGCGCCGCCGGCACCGCGACGGCGATCGGCGAATGGCTGGCGCTGGTCTGGTTGACACCGGCGATGGACCGCATCTTTGCCGACACACCGGCCGCCCGCCGGCGCTTTCTCGATCGGCTGGTGTTGGCGCTCCACCCCGGCCACGCCCATGAAAGCGTCCGCTACGAAGCGGCGATGCGCGCCCGAACGCGGCTGTTGACGGCGGAAACGCCGGCCGATCCGCACTGGCTGGCGGCGCTGGAACTCGCGATGGCCGAACATGGCGCTGCGGTGGCGGCGGCGCGCGCCGACACGCTGGCAGCGCTTGCCGTGCAGCTGACGGCGGCGCCGCCGGGGCCGTTCGCACGGCCGCTGATCGCCATCGGCGGCGGCGAGATCGACGCGGATTTCACCCGCACCCTGGCGCGCGGCCGCGCCGCCGACGCCACCGCAGGGCGGGCACTGGCGGGGCCGCATCGCAGCGACATGATCGTCACCCATGCCATCAAGGGCGACCCGGCGGCGCGGGGATCGACCGGCGAGCAAAAGGCGTTGCTGGTGGCGATCGTCCTCGCCCACGCCGAGCTGGTGGCGGCGCGCACGGGCCAGCCGCCGCTGCTGCTGCTCGACGAGATCGCCGCTCATCTCGACGCCAGCCGCCGTGCCGCGCTGTTCGGCCGGCTGGCGGAGACCGGGTCGCAGGTCTGGATGACCGGCACCGATCCGGCGCTGTTCGAGGCCGTCGACCCATCGGCAACGCGATTGCAGGTCGAAGCCGGGACTGTCGTTTCGGCCTAGGCACTGTCGCCAAAGCCGGGCAGAGCGAACGCGTGCTTCGCCCCTCCACCCATGCCGCGCTGGCGCTGTTCCTGGCTGCCGTCTGGTCGGCGCTGGCGCTCGGCATCCTCCACGCCGCGGGTCCGGTGTGGAGCCTCTATCCGCCGGCGACCTGCCTCGGCACCCACTGCTTCTGCGAGTTGCCGCGCACCGGCGCGCTGCTGCTGCAACCGGCCAACACGGTGTCGAGCCTCGGGTTCGTCATCGTCGGTGCCTGGATCATGCTCGACGCGGTCAACGCCCACCGGCGCGCACTCGGGGTCGCCGCGACTTTGCTGATGGGCCTGTGCGCGATCATCATCGGCGTCGGCAGCGTGCTGCTGCATGCGACGCTGACGTTATGGGGCCAGTTCGCCGATGTCGTCGGCATGTATCTGTTCGGCAGCTTCCTCATTGTCTGGGCATTGCGACGCGGGATCGGCTGGTCGGACGCCGTGTGGGCCGCGTCGTATGTCGCCCTCGCTGGCCTTTGCATACTGCTGTTGTGGATCGCGCCCGAGACACGGCGCTGGCTGTTCGCGATCATCCTCGTCGCGGCCATCGCTTTGGAATGGTGGCTGGCCAGGCCACACCGGCAGGGCGTGGCGCCGGCGCTGTTCCTCGTCGGGCTGCTCGCCAACACCGTCGCCTTTGCGCTCTGGATCCTCGATCAAGCCCTCATTGTCTGCGCCGCCGACAGTTGGTGGCAGGGCCATGCCGCCTGGCACCTGCTCGGCGCCGTCGCGGTGGGCTGCAGCTTTGCCTATCTGCGCGGCGAGGACATCATGCCTGCCTGATCAGGGCTTGCCGGTCACCGGCCGGCTGTCGCTGCCCTGCACGCGGTCGCCCGGTTCCAGCGCCTCGCCCTCCAGGTCGTGATTGCCCACATCGCGCTCGATGCTGGCATCGAAATCGGCCCGGGCCTTGCCGCCCTGCTGGCTGGGATGATCGCGATAGCTTGCGGCATCGTCGTCGGGGGCATCGCGGCGGCTGGCGGCATGATGGTCGTCGCCGCTGTCGCTATCGGCGCCGGCCTGGCCGCCGCCGTAATAGCCCTGCTCGGACTGGCCGCCACGGATCGGCTTGTCCTTCCCCGTCCCGGTGCCATGCGCATTGGCATAGGCGCCGCCGCCGGACTGGCCGCCGGCAAAGCTGCCACCATATTGGTCCGGCCCGGCGCCAGAGCGAATGCCCATGACATTGTCCCGATCCTCATCCTCGTCCTGCGCCTTGTCCTTCGGTTGCTCCGCCATGTCCGTCTCCACCATTATCTTCCTGTCACTCAACGGCACGGCGACGGCACGGGTTCCGGAACTGGTGGTATGTGTCGATCGTTGCTGGTCCGAAGGAGTCCAGTGATGATCGACGACGACAACAAGCGGCTCGAGGACGAAACCCCGATCGACGTTTCACCCGAGGACGAGACTCCCGATGCGGATCGGCCGCTGGCGAGCGACGTTGCCGGTATCCCCAAAGTCCGGTCGGCAGGCCCCGACGCGATGACCGAGAAGGGGGACGATCCCGCCGAGGACTGGGACGAAGTCGACCAGGCCGTCGACGAGAGCTTTCCTGCCAGCGATCCACCGGGGCAAGGTGTTGGCTGACGCCAACCGCTGAACGACGATCTCGTTTCGCCTGCGGTTTCAACCGTGGACTCGTCGCATTTCGCCCCCTTCCATAGCAATTTTACTCGCATGCTCGTGTTGCGAATTATAAGTTGCGCGAAAATACGGCCCGGGGGGGGGAGAATATGACAGGTACGGCACGCTGGACGATCGAACATGCGCGGGACTGGGGCGCGCGCATGCCCTGGCTGGTCGGGTGCAATTTCACGCCATCCTACGCCATCAACCAGATCGAGATGTGGCAGGCGGCGAGTTTCGACCTGGGTGCGATCGATCGAGAGCTCGGCATGGCCGCCGGCCTCGGCATGAATGTTGTCCGCGTCTATCTGCACGACCTGCTGTGGGTCGACGATGCCGACGGCCTGCTGATGCGTATCGATGCGTTCCTGCACGTCGCCTCTGGGCATGGCATCCGCACCATGCTCGTGCTGTTCGACAGCTGCTGGCACCACGAGCCTGTGCTCGGGCCGCAGCGGGAGCCGCTGCCGGGGGTGCACAACAGCGGCTGGGTCCAGGCGCCCGGCCCCGCCGTGCTCGCCGATCCCAACCAGCATGCGCGCCTGCAGGCCTATGCCGAGGCCGTGGTGGCGCGCTTCGCCGACGACGACCGCGTGCTGGCCTGGGACATCTGGAACGAGCCGGACAATGGCCCCGATGTCGCCGCCTGCAACCCAGAGCAGCTGGCTGCCAAGGCGGCGCTGGTCATCCCGTTGCTGGTCGCGGCATTCGGCTGGGTTCGGGGGCAGGCACCGACGCAACCGCTGACCAGTGGCATCTGGCTGGGGGACTGGTCGTCACCGCACCTGCTGTCGGGCATCCAGGCGATGCAGATCACCCACTCCGATGTCATCTCGTTCCACAACTATGGCGGCCCTGCGGATTTCGCCCAGCGCATCGACTGGCTGCGCGCTTTCGACCGGCCGCTGCTGTGCACCGAATTCATGGCACGGCCGACGGGCAGCACGTTCGAGGCGATCCTGCCGATCGCCCAGGCGGCCGGGGTCGGCGCTTTCTGCTGGGGGCTGGTTAGGGGCAAGACCCAGACCCATCTCCCGTGGGACAGTTGGGCCAATCCCTATCTCGACGGGCCGTTGGGCCCGTGGTTCCACGACATATTCGAAGCCGATGGCACCGCGCATGATGAAGCCGAAGTCGAGTTCATCCGATTGCTGACGGCGTTGGTCTCGGTCGGATCGGAAGGGTCGCGGCCTGCCACGCTGCGCATCGCCGCCGAATAGGGTCGGTTCCACGGCTGTAACACGGGTCTCGCGTGTGCGCGCGCGAGAGTCTATAGCCATGCAGGTGTCGCGCGCCTGTCGCGCCGCGACGGAAGGATTCCGGATCTTGAGCGACGAAACCAATCAGCTGCCGGCCAATTACGATGCCGATTCCATCAAGGTGCTGCGCGGCCTCGACGCCGTGCGCAAGCGCCCCGGCATGTACATCGGCGACACCGATGACGGCTCGGGCCTGCATCACATGGTCTTCGAAGTCAGCGACAACGCCATCGACGAGGCGCTGGCCGGTTATTGCGACCTGATCAACATCGTTCTCAATCCCGATGGCTCGGTCAGCGTCACCGACAACGGCCGCGGTATTCCGACCGGCATCCATACCGAAGAAGGCGTGTCGGCTGCCGAGGTCATCATGACCCAGCTGCACGCCGGCGGGAAGTTCGAGAACAGCGACGCCAACGCCTACAAAGTGTCGGGCGGGCTCCATGGCGTCGGCGTGTCGGTGGTCAACGCGCTCAGCGAATGGCTGGAGCTGACGATCTGGCGCGATGGCCAGGAGCATTGGATGCGCTTTCGCCACGGCGATGCCGAGGCGCCGCTGAAGATCACCGGCCCCGCGCCCGAAGGCAAGCGCGGCACCATGGTGACGTTCCTGCCGTCGCCGGCTACCTTCAAGATCATCGAGTTCGATTTCGCCAAGCTCGAGCATCGTTTCCGCGAGTTGGCCTTCCTCAATTCGGGCGTCCGCCTGCACCTGAGCGACGGCCGCCATGCCGAGGGCCAGACGATCGAGCTCTATTACGAGGGCGGCATTGCGGCCTTTGTCCAATATCTCGACAAGTCGAAGACGCCGCTGATTGCCTCGCCGGTCGCCATCCATGGCCAGTCGGGCGATATCGGCATCGATGTCGCGCTCGAATGGAACGACAGCTATTACGAGCAGGTTCTCTGCTTCACCAACAACATCCCGCAGCGGGACGGCGGCACGCATCTGGCGGCGTTCCGCGCCGCGCTGACCCGCACGCTCAACAACTATGCCGAAAGCAGCGGCGCGCTGAAAAAGGAAAAAGTCTCGCTGACCGGCGACGACATGCGCGAGGGACTGACCGCGATCGTGTCGGTGAAGCTGCCCGACCCCAAGTTTTCATCGCAGACCAAGGACAAGCTGGTGTCGTCCGAAGTCCGGCAACCCCTTGAAGCTCTCATTGCCGACAAGCTGGCGATCTGGCTGGAGGAAAACCCCCAGCACGCGCGCACCATCATGGCCAAGATCATCGACGCCGCCGCGGCCCGCGAGGCCGCCAAGAAGGCGCGCGACCTGACCCGGCGCAAGGGTGCGCTCGACATCGCCAGCCTGCCCGGCAAGCTTGCCGACTGCCAGGAGCGCGACCCGGCCAAGTCGGAGCTGTTTCTCGTCGAGGGTGATTCCGCCGGCGGCTCCGCCAAGCAGGGTCGCAACCGCCAGTTCCAGGCGATCCTGCCGCTTAGGGGCAAGATCCTCAACGTCGAGCGCGCGCGCTTCGACCGGATGCTCAGCAGCCGCGAGATCGGTACGATGATCCAGGCACTCGGCACCGGCATCGGCCGCGACGAGTTCAAGCTGGAAAAGCTGCGCTATCACAAGATCGTCATCATGACCGACGCCGATGTCGACGGCGCCCATATCCGCACGCTGCTGCTGACGTTCTTCTACCGGCAGATGCCCGAGCTCATCAAGAACGGCCATCTCTTCATCGCGCAGCCGCCGTTGTACAAGGTTATGCGCGGCCGGTCGGAAGTCTACCTCAAGGACAATCCGGCACTGGAGGATTACCTGATCGACGCCGGTCTTGGCGGCCTTGTCCTGCAGACACCATCGGGGCCGCGATCGGAGCGCGATCTGCGGTCGGTGGTCGATCACGCCCGCAAGCTGCGCGCGTTGATGGACTATGTGCCCAAGCGTTATCCGGCGCATGTCATCGAAGCGCTGGCGCTGTCGGGCGGGCTGGAACCGGGCTTGTCGGGCGAAGCCGCCCGCGCTGCCGCAGCGCGCACGGCGATCTGGCTGACCCAGGCCGATACCGACAAGGCGAGCTGGACCGCCGAGCCGGCGGCAGAGGGTGGTTATCACCTGCGCCGCGACTGGCGTGGTGTGGCCGACCATCACATCATCGACGCCGGCTTCCTCGCGTCTCCCGAGGCACCGCGGCTGCATGCCCTGGCGATGCAGGAGGCTGACAGCTATGTCGGCTCGGCGATGCTCGGCGATCGCCGCATCACCCGGCCGTCGGACCTGCTGCAGGCCATTCTCGATTCGGGTCGGAAGGGCCTCAGCGTCCAGCGCTACAAGGGCCTGGGCGAGATGAATGCCGAACAATTGTGGGAAACCACACTCGATCCGGCGGCGCGCACGCTGCTGCGGGTCGATGCCGATGAGGCCGATCTGGCAGATGACATCTTCACCAAGCTGATGGGCGATGTCGTCGAGCCGCGCCGCGCCTTCATCCAGGACAATGCATTGAACGTCGCCAATCTCGACGTCTGATCAAACGACAAAGGGAGCGAGGGTGACCTCGCTCCCCGGGTCGGGCATCGCCGATCAGCCCTGGTAGGCGGGAACGACGGCGGCGACGTTGCGCTTGGCGCTGTTGATGGCGTCGCGCATGCAGCGCGTTTCGGCAGCCCGGGCACGGACATCGTCGAGACCGCTCTCGCAGACGGTGCGGGCAGCCGACTTGATCCGCATTTCCAGTGCGGTGCGACCCGGCGTATGGGCGAGATCGAGGTCGCTGTAGCTGACCGCGCGGCTCGCGACCGAGACCTCGGCAGCCTCGACCGGACCGGCAGCGGCGAGCAGGCAGGTGCTGGCGAATACGATGGCGGCGAAGCCTGCAGCGAAGTTGCGGCCGGTGGTGTTGTCGGTGGTGAACATGGTGGCTCTCCCTGTATTTAGCGAAGCCCGGACCACCCGACCTTCGACATACACTGCTTTGCATTTCCCGTGCCAAGTGCAGGGTCCTGCAGCCAGCCATGGAATATCAGCGGCTTAGCAATTCAGGATTGCCTGCAAGCTGTGCAGCTTCGCCAACACACAACAAAATGTTGGTACAAACTGCCAAGCAATAGGATGACGCCGCCGTCGACACTGCTGCCCAAACCCTTGCCCGCTTGCGACGGGCCGTGCATAGACTGCCACCAACCATGCTTACCCAGCGGTCTCGCTACGCCCTCCGGGCACTGATTTTTATCGCCAGGTCCGGCAGTATCGCGCCGGTGCCGATATCAGTGATCGCCGCCGATCAGAAACTGCCGCGCAAGTTTCTCGAAATCATCCTGCTCGATTTGAAGAACGGCGGCATCGTCGAAAGCTTCCGCGGCAAGATGGGCGGCTATCGCCTGGCCAAGCCTGCCAGCCAGATAAGTTTTGGCGAGATCATCCGTCTGATCGAAGGGCCGCTGGCGCTGGTGCCCTGCGTCTCGGTCAGCGCCTATCAACGCTGCGCCGATTGTTTTGAGGAAACCACCTGCGTGATCCGCAAGATCATGCTGACGGTGCGCGACAATACTGCCGCCATCCTGGACCATACCAGCCTCGCTGACCTGTCGATCGATCGACAGGCCGCCTGAGCCTCCGCCAGCGCCAGCGCCAGCGCCAGCGCCAGCGCCGCAACAAAGCTCGCCTTTCGTTGGCACAAGCAGAATCTTATTGCCTATCGCGGCGATAGGAATAAGCTTTTCGCATCCACGCCACGTTAGAGGGTCAATGCATCGAATCATCGCCTTGGCTGTAGCGGTCACCCTTGCCGTCCCCGCGCTGGCCGCCGGCGCGCCGGTTGCGCTTCTCAACGCGAGCTATGATCCGACGCGGGAACTCTACAAGGACATCAACGCCGGTTTTGCCACTGCCTGGAAGGCACGGACGGGGGCGGAGGTCGTCATCAACCAGTCTCACGGCGGGTCGGGCAAGCAGGCGCGGTCGGTCATCGACGGGCTGGAGGCCGATGTCGTTACCCTCGCCCTTGCCTATGACATCGACGAGATCGCCAAACGCGGGAAGCTGTTGCCGGAAAGCTGGCAATCGCGCCTGCCCTACAATTCGACCCCCTATTATTCGACCATCGTGTTCCTGGTGCGCAAGGGCAATCCCAAGGGCATTCGCGATTGGGACGACCTGGTCAGGCCGGGCATCAAGGTGATTACCCCCAACCCAAAAACCAGCGGCGGCGCCCGCTGGAACTTCCTCGCGGCCTGGGGCTATGCACAGAAGAAGTACGGCACGCCCGCAGCGGCGCAAGACTATGTCACAAAGCTGTTCCGTAACGTTCCCGTGCTCGATTCGGGCGCTCGGGGAGCGACCGTCAGTTTTGCCGAGCGCGGCTTGGGCGACGTGCTGATCAGCTGGGAAAACGAGGCCCTGCTGGCCAGCCGGGAACTCGGTGCCGGGCGGTTCGAGATCGTGGTGCCGTCGGTCTCGATTCGGGCCGAACCGCCTGTTGCCGTCATCGACAAGGTTGCCGATCGCCACGGCACACGCGCCGTCGCCGAAGCCTATTTGCGTTACCTCTACACGCCGGCAGCGCAGGAGATCATCGCACGCGATGGCTATCGACCGCGCGACCCTACGGTGGCCGCCCGTTACGCCAGCCGCTTTCCCGACCTCCAGCTGTTCGAAATCGATCGCAATTTCGGCGGCTGGCAGAAGACCCAAGCCCGATTCTTCGCCGACGGTGGCATTTTCGACCTGATTTACACCGGCGGCTAACCGGTACCGCCGCACCTCGACCCGACCCGAAACGATGCCTCGGCATCGAATGAACAATTGCGCCCGTGGAGGATGCCATGACGTTTCGCGCCTTGATCCTGCTGACCGCACTGACGATGCCTCCGGCAACCGCGCTGGCAGACGAAGCCCCCGCCGACAGCGAGATCATCGTGACGGCGCAACGCCGCGTGCAGAATCTGCAAGATGTGCCGATCGCCGTGTCGGCGGTCGGCGCCGCCCAGATCGAAGCCACCGGCAGCTTCAATGTCGCCCGGCTGACCCAGCTCCAGCCCTCAGTACAGTTCTTCTCGTCGAACCCCCGCAACTCGGCAATCAACATCCGCGGTCTGGGGGCACCGTTCGGCCTGACCAACGACGGCATCGAGCAGGGCGTTGGCCTGTACATCGACCAGGTCTATTACGCCCGCATCGCCGCTTCCACGCTGGACTTCGTCGATGTCGAGCGGATCGAGATCCTGCGCGGCCCCCAGGGCACGCTGTACGGCAAGAACACCACCGCCGGTGCCATCAACATCACCACCCGCAAGCCGAGCTTCGCCCTCGAGGCGCGGGGCGAGCTGACCTATGGCAATCTCGACTTCATCCAGGCCAAGGGCTCGATCTCGGGGCCGATCGTTGCCGACAAGCTGGCGGCCCGGTTCAGCGCGTCGTTCACCAAGCGCAAGGGCACGCTTTTCAACGTCACCACCGGTCGTTACGTCAACGAGATCGACAATCTCGGCATTCGCGGACAGCTGCTGTGGCAGGCGAGCGACGCTCTCGATGTCACGCTGTATGGCGACTATAATCGCCAGGATCCCGAAGGGTTCGCACAGAACTATGTCAAGGTGGTGCCGACCGCGCGCGCTGCCAACCGCCAGTTCGCCAACCTCGCCCGCCTGTCGAATTATGCGCCGGCGAGCACCAATCCGTTCGACCGTCTGGTCGACGCCGATTCATTGCTGACGGCGAAGAATGTGAATTACGGCGCCTCGCTGGTGGCGAACTGGGACATCGGACCCGCAACCGTCACGTCGATCACCGGCTGGCGCAAATGGGACTGGCAGCCGAGCAACGACCGTGACTTTACCAGCCTGCCGATTACGCCCCAGGTCAACAATCCCTCGCAGCAGGAACAATGGAGCCAGGAGCTTCGCCTGACATCGAGCGGCGACAACCGTATCGATTACGTTGCCGGGCTGTTCTATTTCCACCAGAAGATCGATACCCAGGGCATCCAGGTGCAGGGGCCTGCCGCCAGCCTGTGGACGCTGGGGCCGGTCAGCGGCGCCAATCCGGCGCTGCTTGATGGCCTGCGGTCGGATAACGACATTCGGTACACGAATGACAGCGCCGCCTTTTATGCCAAGCTGACGTGGCACCTATCGGATCGGATCAGCATCGCGCCCGGCGTTCGCGTCAACTACGACAAGAAGGACGGGTCTTATGTCGCTACTGTCAGTGGCGGTCTTGCGAACCCGACACCGGCCCAGCAGGCACTGAAGAACAGCGTGCTGCAAAACCAGAACTACCAGGCCGAGTTCAGCGACTGGAACCTGTCGGGCGACATCACACTGTCGTGGAAGGCCGCCGATGATGTGCTCGCCTATGCCACCTATGCACGGTCGTTCAAGTCGGGCGGCATCAATCTGTCAGGCCTGCCGACCCGCGCCGACGGCGTCACGCCGGCGACCGAGCTGGCTTCGGTCGCCCCCGAAAAGGTCAACCACTACGAAGTTGGCCTGAAGACCCAGTTTCTCGACAAGCGCGCCACGATCAATTTCGCCGCCTTCCGTACCGATATCGAGGATTACCAGGCGACGGTCGTCAACGGCGCTATCGGCGTGGTGCGCGGCTATCTCGCGAATGTGCCCAAGGTTCGGAGCCAGGGCATCGAACTCGACGTCGCGCTGCGGCCCGTCGACCGCTTCGATGTCTATGTCAATGTCGCCTATACCGACGCCGAATATGTGTCGTTTCCGGGCGCGCCGCCGCCGATCGAGCTGTCGGGCGGTACCCTGCAATTCGTCGATGCGTCAGGCGGCCGTCTGCCGGGCGTGTCCAAATATGCCCTCAGCTTTGGCGCCGAATATCGCATCCCGAGCAGCCTCATTGCCGCGGACGGGGAATTCTACATCGGCGTCGACGGCACGCTGCGGTCGGACTTCTCCTCCAGCCCGACGCCGTCGACCGTCCAGAATGTCGAAGGCTATGTCCTGACTAATGTCCGCGCCGGCTATCGCACCGATCGCGGCTGGGAGGTCTTCGGCTGGCTGCGCAACGCCTTCGACACCGAGTATTTCGATTTCCTGACGGCGGCACCGGGCAGCACCGGGCTGATCGTCGGCCAGCCTGGTGACCCGCGCACCTATGGCTTGACGGTCAAGGCACGATTCTGATGGCATCCGTCGCCCTGCCGATGGTTGCGTCGGCGCGCGACAGCGGGCAAGCCTTGGGCATGAGGCTGGGGATCCTGCAGCGGCAACGGTCGATAATCCCCGGTTTCGGGGTGACGATGGGCGTTACCGTGTTCGCCCTGTCGGTAATCGTGCTGATCCCGTTGTCCGCAGTGTTCATCACATCGGCGGGCCTCGGCTGGGACGGCTTTGTCGCCACCGCCTTTTCGCGGCGGGCGCTGGCCGCCTATCGGCTGAGCTTCGGCGCCGCCGCCGCGGCGGCGGCGATCAACGCCGTGTTCGGGTTGATTACCGCCTGGGTTCTTGTCCGTTACGACTTTACCGGCAAGCGGCTGGTGTCGGCGCTCGTCGACCTGCCGTTTGCCCTGCCCACCGCCGTCGCCGGCATTGCTCTTACGGCGCTCTATGCCCCCAATGGCTGGATCGGGCGCTGGCTGGCACCGCTCGGCATTGATATCGGCTTTACCCCGCGCGGCGTCGTGGTCGCGCTGATCTTCGTCGGCCTGCCCTTCGTCGTCCGCACGGTCGAGCCGGTGCTCGCCGATCTCGGCGCCGATGTCGAGGAAGCCGCCGCCACCCTTGGAGCCTCGCGACTGCAGACGTTCATCCATGTCATCCTGCCGGCCATCAGCCCGGCACTGCTGACCGGCTGCGCGCTGGCCTTTGCCCGGGCGGTCGGCGAATATGGTTCGGTCATCTTCATCGCCGGCAACATGCCGTTCCGCTCGGAGATCGCGCCGCTGCTGATCGTCGTCCAGTTGGAACAGTATAATGCCGGCGGCGCCACCGCGATCGCCGCGACCATGCTGGTCATCAGCTTTGCGCTGCTGTTTGCCATCAACCTGCTACATGGCTGGCAGCGCCGGTTGCGCACGACATGAGCGTGCCCGCCGCAACCGCCGAGCCGCGCTGGGTGCGCTGGCTGCTGATCGCCGTGGCGCTCGGCTTTCTGGCGCTCAACCTGGCGCTGCCGCTCGCCGCCGTGTTTACCGAGGCGTTTCGCAAGGGCGTCACGGCCTATGTGGACGCCATCCGCACGCCCGACGCGCTGTCCGCGCTGCAATTGACGCTGACCGTCGCTGCCATCGCGGTTCCGCTCAACATCGTCGTCGGCCTTGCCGCAAGCTGGGCCATCGCCAAGTTCGATTTCCGCTTCAAACCGTTCCTGGTGACGCTGATCGACCTGCCGTTCTCGGTGTCGCCGGTCGTGTCCGGCCTCGTCTATGTGCTGGTCTTCGGCATGCAGGGCTGGTTCGGCGAGTGGCTGCGCGACCGTGACGTTCAAGTGATCTTTGCAGTGCCCGGGCTGGTGCTGGCGACGATCTTCATCACCTTTCCGTTCGTCGCCCGCGAGCTCATCCCGCTGATGGAGGAACAAGGCCGCGACGAGGAGGAAGCAGCGCTGTCGCTCGGCGCCGCCGGGCTCAGCACCTTCTGGCATGTCACCTTGCCGAATGTACGCTGGGGGCTGCTGTACGGCGTGCTTCTGTGCAATGCCCGCGCCATGGGCGAATTCGGCGCGGTGTCGGTGGTGTCGGGCCACATCCGCGGCAAGACCAACACGCTGCCTCTGCATATCGAGATCCTCTACAACGAGTATAACTTCGCTGCCGCCTTTGCCGTTGCCTCGCTGCTGGCCGGGCTGGCGCTGGTCACGCTGGTGTTGAAGTCGGCGCTGGAATGGCGCTTTGCCGGGCAGCTAGCGGGGAGAGGGCATTGAGCGTCACGGCAACCGGGGTCCACAAGGCATTCGGCGACTACACCGCGCTTTCGAACGTCAGCGTGGAGGCGCGCGAGGGCGAATTCCTGGCGCTGCTGGGCCCGTCGGGGTCGGGCAAGACCACATTGCTGCGCATCCTTGCCGGCCTCGAATTTCCCGACGCCGGCCAGATTCACATCGGCGGCGAGGATATGGCCGGGCGTCCAGCGCGCGATCGCCGGGTCGGCTTCGTTTTCCAGCAATATGCGCTGTTCCGGCACATGACCGTCGCCGACAATGTCGGGTTCGGCCTGACCGTGCGACCGCGCGGCAGCCGGCCGGCGGCGCGTGAGATCGCGCGGCGCGTGGCCGAATTACTCGAGCTGGTGCAGTTGCCCGATCTCGGCCGACGCTATCCGGCGCAGCTGTCGGGGGGCCAGCGGCAACGGGTGGCGCTAGCCCGGGCGCTGGCGGTGGAGCCGCGCATCCTGCTGCTCGACGAACCTTTCGGCGCGCTCGATGCCAAGGTCAGGAAGGACCTGCGGCGCTGGCTGCGCGAAGTCCATGACCGTACCGGGCTGACATCGATCTTCGTCACCCACGACCAGGACGAGGCGCTCGATCTCGCCGATCGCGTCGTCGTCATGGACCATGGCCGCATCGAACAAGTCGATACGCCCGAGGCGCTGTGGGACCGGCCGGCATCTGCGTTCGTCTGCGATTTCCTCGGCGGCGCCAACCGTGTTGCCGCTATCGCCAGCGACGGCATCATCGACGTCGGTGGCATCCGGCTGCCCAATCATGCACCGGCCCTGCACGACGGCCCTGTCACCGGCTTCATCCGTCCGCACGAGTTCAGCCTGGCGGCGCCCGGATCGCCCGGCATCCCGGTGACGGTCCGGCGCTGCCTGCGCACCGGCGCCCAGGCCGCGCTGGAAACCGAAACGCGGGACGGCGCAATCATCGAGGTGACGCTGTCCGAACCGCCTGCCGGCCTGGCGCCGGGCATGGCGCAGGTGCTGGTCCCGACGGCGATCCGCGCCTACCCGGTCTGAAGCCGGTTGCCGCCGCGCACGAAGAACAGGATGGCGAGGCCTGTCGCCAGCATACCGATGACCGGCACCATTCCCCAGGCCTGGGTGCCACCTTGGCGAGTCGCGAATTCGACAAGCGTCGGCCCCAGCCACATCGTTGCGCTGCCCGACAACGCATAAAGCCCGAAAAAGACGCCGAGCTTGTCGGCCGGTGCGACACGGGTCAGCAGCGTGCGCGACGAGGCATAGGCCGAGCTGACGCAGACCGCGACGCCGCAGCCCAGTGCGAGGAAGATGATCTCTGGCCGGGTGGTGAACATCGGGCCGTCCCAGAACGGCGTCCCCGTCCAAGGCGCCCACAGGATCGTTTCGCGGCCCATCCCCAGAACCAGCGACTGGAACACGATCAGCCCGCCGATCTCCAGCCTGACAGCCAGCCGCGGCCCGATGGCATTGTCTAACCGGCCGGCCAGCAAGCCGCCGACGACCGCGGCAACCGACAACACGATGCCATACCCAAGCATTTCCAACGTCGCCCAGCGCATGACGCCGGCGGCATAGAGACCGCCGAAAACCAGGATGGCCGTCAGCCCATCGGTATAGATCATGCGCGCCACAAGGAATGTCAGGGCATCGCGGTGGCCACGGGCTTCGCGAAACAGCTGCGCCAGGTCGCCGGCGCCGGCGCGCAAGGCGTCGGCCACCGTCGCTCGCGACCGCGCCATGTCGGGCACGAGTTTCAGCAGCGGGATGATGCCGAATAGCATCACGACGGCAACGAGCGGCCCGACGAAACGATCGGGCTCCGCGTATACAGGATCGAGGCCGAGCAATGGCGCTGCCGGCAGCCACGACCAGTCAACCTTGCCGGGCAACGCAAAAGCGAACAGCACGCCGACCAGCATCAGCACCGAAAACGCATTCCCGCCGGCAAACGCCAGGCCAGAAGCCCCCGCGGCACCACGAACACCGGCGGCGGGCAGCAGCAGCGCATTGTGCAGCATCTCATGATAGGCGATCAGCACAGTCAGGGCGCCGAAGATGACGACGGTCGCGGTGATCGGCAGGCCGGCGCCGCCCGGCCGGGCAAACCACAGCAGCGCATTGCACAGCGCCATCAGCCCGACGACCACGGCCAGCCAGGGCTTGCGCGGGCCGAGCCGATCGATCGCGGCCCCCAGCAGCGGCGCCGTCAGCACCACCAGCCAGCCGCCCCATTTGTTGGCGGCAGCGACCAGCGTCTGGCCCGCAACCGGATCGCCGACCACGCGCGTGACGAAATAGGGCGCGAAGATGTAGATCGCGACCAGAATGACGTAGGGATCACGCGTGGCTTGGGCCAAGGCCCAGGCGCGTGCTGCACGCGTGGAGGGCGGGGCAACCGCCGGCGTCGCCGCCGGGAGCAGGGCACGCCCATCAGCATCGAGCGCTGTTGCCGGTTTGATTGCGACCTCCCAAGGCTGTTCGAATCAACGCTGTCGGCGCGCCTTGCCGTCATCATGACCGAAGGCGACCGCCGGGCAAAGTCGCCTTGCGTTTGGCCAGAACAGAGACCGGTTCGAACGCCGCTGCCGGACCAGGCTATCCGACAAGAGCGTTTCGTCAGCCGCCGCGGTCTCACCGCGGCGACCGAGGCGACCGTTGCGCTGCTCGCGCGGTTGATCAACAGGCGATTTTCCTGGCGCGGGCGAGAGGCCCTTGCAGATTTATAGTAAATAAACTATTTAACATTTGTTTACCGATGTTGGTGTTCGGTTGGGGGTGTGATGTTATTGATGCTGCTCGTCATCGCGTGCTGCGGAGCCAGTTGGGCACTCTACGATCGCGAATTGATGCGAAAGCAATTGGCCGCCGAGCGCAATCGCAACATGGTGCTCACCATCTCGAACACGGACGCAGTCGCGGCAGTTCGCAGGTGCGAAGCCCGGCTCAGCGCCATCTTGCAGCAGTTGCCGATCGGTATCGTGCAGACCGATCATGATGGCCGCATCGAGATGGCCAATGAACAGGCGGCACGGCTGTTCGGCCGCCCGCTTGGTCAATTGCCCGGAACGACCCTCGACGAAATAGCGCACATCGCCGACCGTGCCCATCTGCGGATGTTCTTCGAAGGCATGTCCGACGGCAGCCCGACGCCTGAAATCAGGCTGCGCGCCAGCGTCGCTGGTCGGCCGGCCCTGCTGGTACATGCCGGGCTGGCCGGCAACAGCGGACCCGACAGCCTGTTGCTGGCTGTCGAGTGCATGGCCGCCTGAAGCCGGCGTTCAACATTCCGCGCGACTATCGGCATTCGATCCACAAGGCGTGATGACATGCAGCGCCGCTGAATCGATACTGACATGGACCGGCGTTCTCGTCCCGGTCTCCCCATCGACCGAAATCGGTTGCTGCGGGGCGCATGAAAGATCGAATTCGGTCGCGCGGATCTCGCGTACCCGCGTCCCGGCGGGACGCCAGCCGGCAAGGTTGGCCGCCCATACCCCGGCCAAGGCTGCCGCATAGCGGCCGAGCACCAGGTGCACGACGATATCGCGGCTTTCCGGATCGGCGCCGTCGATCACGCGCAGGCCGCCGACAAAGGCGCCGTTGCCGATGCGGATCTCGACGACCTGCTCGATGATATCGGGCTGGCCGGCAATGCTGATCTTTGCCACGAACGGCTGCATGGTCAGGAACTTGTAGCAGCCATAGCCGAGATAGCCGGCCCGGCCGAGCCAGCGCTTCAGCCCGCTGGGAATATCCTCCGCAATCCGTGCAGGCACGCCGATCGTGGCCGAGTTGATGAAGAAGCCGTCGCCGATGCGCACGACATCGGCCTGCGCCACATCACCGCCGGCAATGACGTCGAGTGCCGGTTCGAGCTCGGGTTCGATGCCGAGCGTCCGCGCAAAGCTGTTGGCCGTGCCCAGCGGCAGGATCGCCATCACCACATTCTTGCGCGCCAGCTTGGCGGCGGCGCCGGCCAACGTGCCGTCGCCGCCGCCGACGGCGATCAGGTCATGGCCATCGGAAACCAGTTTGCCGATGATCGCGCCAAGCTGCTTGGGCTTTTTCACTGCATGAGACGCGACAATGTCGAAGCCGCGCGCCTTCAACCCGGCACAGGCCGCATCGAATAACATCTGCCCGCGCCGCGAATGAGCATTGACCACAATCGCGATGCGCCGGCGCGCCACGGCGGCCTCGGGAGTCCAGTCAGTCATGCGGCGCGTCCTACCCAGTGCAATCCAGCGCCGTGAGCGCGCAGCCAGCGTTTGCTGGCTGCGCCATTGGCATCGAGCTCAGCTAGTAACGCATGAAAGCCCGGGCCGTGGTTGGCATGGACCAGATGCGCGACTTCGTGCGCCACGACATTGCGGCGAACCAGCGACGGCGCCAGGATCAGCCGCCAGCTATAGGCGATACGTCCCGCCCCGGCCCCGTTGCCCACGCAACTGCCCCAGCGTGAGCGGGTGTCGCCGACGCGGACTTGGGAGACGTTGCGGTCGACCCGGGCTGCCAGCGCTCGCGTCAGCGGCTCCATGTCAGCCAATGCGGCCGCCTTCAACCAGCGCAGCACCCGGGCGGGCAGGGCGTCGATCGGGCCACCGATCCTCAGCACGTCGCCGTTCCGCTGCGGCAGGCGCGGATGAGCAGCCGCCCAGTCGAGCATCAGCGTGCTGCCGTCGAACGGAATGATGGCGCCGGGTGCGAACGGCAGCGGCACGGGCCAGCCGGCAACCTGCCGCGCCAGCCAGTCCTGGTGCCGGTCGAGCAGCGTCGCCGCATCGGCGATCCCGCCACGCGGCGGCAGGGTGAATCTGACGGCACCATCGATACTGTCGGCGCGCAGGCGAATACCGCGTGCCCCCGGGCGCCGCTCTGCAACCACCGGCAGCGTGCGCCCGGCGACATCGACCGTTTCCGGCAGACGGGCCCGCCCGAACAGGATCAGAGCTCTCCCTCGATGATGTGGCTCTCGAGATCACCGACAACGTCCTCGCTGACCGTCTTGCCGCGTACGGAGATGCCGGCGCGGTGCACCGAATCGGCGTCACCGGACAGCAGCGGGTGCCAGGCGGCAAGGCCCTGGCCGCGATGGACGCGCAGATAGCCACAGCTGTCGGGCAGCCAGTCGATGGTATCGAGCTTGGCCGGCGTCAGGCGCACGCATTCCGGCACATGGGCGCGGCGATTGGGATAGTCCTTGCACTTTGCGGTCGTCGGATCGAGCAAGCGGCAGGCGACATTGGTCGGATAGATCTTTCCCGTTTCATCGTCCTCGAGCTTGTGGACGCAGCATTTGCCACAACCGTCACACAGGCTTTCCCATTGCTCCCGGCTCATCCGGTTGAGCGGAACAGTCTCCCAGAACGGCTTATCGGACATAGGTTTCCAGCATCGCCGTGACATCGGCTGCCGCGGCGCCATGCGGCAGGAACGCGACAGCACCGCCGTCGGGCCCAAAGAGGTAGATCACGGCAAAGTGGTCCATCAGGTAAAAGGCCGGATCACTGGTCGGTACCTTGCGCGCGTAGATGCCATAAGCCTTGCGCATCGCGTCGACCTGCGCCGTCGTGCCGGTCAGCCCGATCAGGCGCGGGTGGAAGGCCGTCACAAACGCCTTCAGCGCCGCCGGATCGTCGCGATCCGGATCGACGGTGATGAACATCGGCTGGACTTTGGCGGCGCAATCGGGCCGCGCCGTCTCATAGGCCTTCAACCCGCGCGCAATGACCGCGACATCGGTCGGGCAGACGTCGGGACAGGATGTGTAGCCGAAATACATCAGGCGATACTCGCCCCTGAAATCGGCATCGCTGACCGGCTTGCCATCCTGGTTGACGAGCGCGAACGGACCGCCAAGCGTCGACCCGGCCAGATTGCCCGACGGCGGTGCCGACAGGCGCATCCACGCCAGCCCCACGGCTAGCACCGCAGTAATCGCGAGAACGATCCACAGGCTGCGGCTGTTCATTCGCTGTTGTCGGGATTATGCGATGCCATTGTCCGGTCGAAATAGGGTGGAGTCAGGCGATTGTCGATGTTGCGGATTTCGAACGTGCGGCGCTGGCTGACCCCGTTGACGGTGCTGGCGACCCTTGCCGCCGCCACGCCGGCGCTGGCGCAGTTCACCGACAGCTATAACTTCCTGAAGGCGGTTCGCGAAAAGGACAGCCGCAAGGCGATGGAGATCCTCGACAAGCCCGGGTCGACGATCGTCAACACCCGCGATGCCGACACCGGCGAGACCGCGTTGCACATTGCCGTCAAACGCTCCGATGTCGCCTGGGTCGGCTTCGTCCTGCAAAAGGGCGGCAACGTCAACGCGCGCGATCGGGAGGGCAACACGGCCCTGATGCTCGCCAGCCAGGCGCGTTGGGCCGAAGGCGCGCAGGTGCTTGTCCAGGTCCGCGCCCAGGTCGATCAGCAGAACCGCCTCGGCGAAACAGCGCTGCAAATGGCGGTGCGCAATCGCGACATCACCATCGCCAAGC
Source organism: Sandarakinorhabdus sp. DWP1-3-1 (assembly GCF_049896705.1). Taxonomy (NCBI): domain Bacteria; kingdom Pseudomonadati; phylum Pseudomonadota; class Alphaproteobacteria; order Sphingomonadales; family Sphingosinicellaceae; genus Sandarakinorhabdus; species Sandarakinorhabdus sp. DWP1-3-1. The sequence goes on from NZ_JAFCUV010000002.1 coordinate 213,575, forward strand.
TGTTGCTCGATGCCGGCGCGAGCCCTGATATCAACGATAGCACCGGCGTGTCGGCACGCGCCCTCGCCGATAGCGACCCGCGCGCCGCCGCCGTGGCACGGCTGTTGAAAGACGTGCCGGTGCGCAAGGCCCGCCCAATCCAGGGCCCCTCGATCTGACAGGCACGCGGACCCGTTGCCGCATGGCCGCGGCACGCCGGGAGGCCTAGACAGACGCGATGGAAAGGCCATCAATCGCCGCCGCTGCCTTTGACAGGCCCGGGGTACGCGTCCGCACACTGGCTAACCTGCGCTGGATCGCCATCGGCGGCCAGTTCGTCACCCTGGTCTTCGTCGGGCTTTATCTCGGCTATCCGCTGCTCTGGCCGTCGCTGATCGCAGCCGTGCTGGCGTCGGCGGTGCTCAATATCGGCCTGATCACTCTCTATGGCCGCAACGCCCGGCTGCAGGGCCGCGACCTCGTGCTTCACCTGGCGTTCGACCTGGTGCAGGCCGGCGTGCTGCTGTTCCTGACCGGCGGTCTCGCCAACCCGTTTGCCATCCTGCTGATCGTGCCGGTGACGATCGCGGCAACGCTGCTGCCGGCCCGGGCCATGTTGGCGCTCGGCACAATGGCGGGCGCCGTCCTCGTCGTGCTGTGGATGTGGGCCAAGCCGCTGCCGTGGAACGGCCCGCCACCGACATTCCCGACCGTCTATCAATTCGGTACCGTCGTATCGCTGACACTGGCGATCGGATTTCTCGGCATCTACCTTTGGCTGGTTTCGGCAGAGGGTCGCGATCGCGCCCGGGCACTTGTCGCTACCGAGGCAGCGCTGACGCGCGAAGCCAAGATGTCGGCACTCGGCAGCCTGGCAGCGGCCGCCGCGCATGAGCTCGGCGGGCCGCTCGGCACCATAACATTGATCGCGCACAGCCTTTCCGAAGCACTCGGAGACGACCCCGATTTCGGCGAAGATGTTCGACTGCTCGAGTCGGAAGCAGCCCGTTCGCGTGGCATCCTGATCCGCATCGCCCGGCGGGCGGAAGCCGAGGACCCCTTCGCCCGCCTGGGGCTAGACGTACTGCTGCACGAGGTGGCGCATAGCGTGGCGCCGACGCGCGTACCTATCCACGTCAACGCGCCGGCACCGCAGCCCGAGGTACGACGTTCGCCCGAGCTCCTGCACGGGCTGCAAAACCTCGTCGCCAACGCTGTTCGCCACGCCGGCTCGGCGGTCGAACTGCGTGCCACGTCGACGCCCGGAGACATCAGCATCACCGTGCTCGACGACGGCGCCGGCTTTGCCAGCGACGTCCTGCCACATCTCGGCGAACCCGATCTCGGTCCATCGCATTCGGGCGCAGGTGGCACCGGTCTCGGCATTTTCATCGCGACGACGTTGATCGAGCGGACCGGCGGTCGGCTCTCGTTCCGCAATCGGCGCGAGGGCGGGGCGCAGGTGGACGTGCGATGGCCGCGCGCCCATATCGTAGCGAGCGAACAGGAGTGACATGATGGCGACTGCACCAGATATTGCCCCCGGCACGGCGCTGCAGCCGCTGCTGCTGGTCGATGACGACGCACCGTTTCGGCAGCGCCTGCAGACGATGTTGAGTCGAAAGGGCTTTGCCGTCACCGCGGTCGGCAGCCTGGCCGAGGCGCGCGTCGAAGCGACCCGCGTCAAGCCGACCCACGCCGTCGTCGACATGCGACTGGAGGACGGCAACGGCCTCGACCTGGTCAAGGAGCTGCGGATCATGTCGCCCGATGTCCGCATCGTCATGCTTACCGGCTATGGCAATCTGGCGACCGCGGTCGCGGCCGTGAAGGCGGGCGCGGTCGACTATCTCGCCAAGCCTGCCGATCCCGAGGACATCGTCCGCGCGCTCTCCGCGGAAGGCGGGGAACGTCCCGAGGCGCCGCCGGAGCCGATGTCGGCCGATCGCGTGCGCTGGGAGCATATCCAGCGGGTCTATGAACTGTGCGAGCGCAACGTGTCGGAAACCGCGCGCCGCCTGAAGATGCATCGGCGGACGCTGCAGCGCATTCTCGCCAAGCGCAGCCCGCGGTAAGGCAGCATCAGCGGCCACGCCGTCAATCGTCGCCCGGAAACAGTCCCTCGGGGTCCAGCATGCCGGCGATGCGGTGCGCGGCACGGCGCGCGAAGCGCAAGGTTTCGACCTTCCGACGCGTGGCATTGAGCGCCACCCATGGTGCCGGGCGCAGTTCCTCGGCGTCGAAGCGGTCGGCAACGATCAGCCCGCAACGCCCCGGCGCAAAGTTGGCGGTGTCGAACAGGCCGAGCGGGAAACCCGCCGGTACCGCCCAGTAAAAGCGGTCGCAATAGTCGAGATACTCCGCCCATTTGCGATCACCGCGCAGATCGGCAAGCGACACCTTGATCTCGACGATCGTCAACCGGCCCTGGCCGTCGATACCCATGATGTCGGCCCGGCGGCCGCAGCCCAGCGACACCTCGGCCAACGGGGCGACACCGCCGCGCACCAGCAGGCGGGACACGCCGCGGCAGACATCGACGGCAGTCAACATGCGATCGGCGGCAAGGTCACCCATGCCGCCGATGCTAAACAGAACAGATTGGGAACGTAAAGCCCTAGCGGGCACTGTCTCAGCGATAGAAGACGTGACGGCCGATCGTCGCGACGCGCGTCTTGCCGGCCCAGTTGGGGGCAACATAGGTAGCGTGGAACGACAGGGCCTTGGGCGCAACCTCGACCCACATGTCCTTGGCGGCGATCTGGGCAATCGCCTGGGCGATGCGCCAGTCACTGCCGGCGGTCGGCACGCGGCTGCGATTATAGCTGAACTGCTTGGGCTGGTTAATCACACCGCAGATATTGCTGGGATAGCGGCCCGACTCGGCGCGGTTGATGATGGCCTGGGCGACGGCCAGCTGGCCTTCCAGCGGCTCCCCGCGGGATTCGAAGTAAACGGCGGTGGCAAGGCAACGCAGTTCGCTGTCGCTGGCGACCGCATCGGCGGCGTCCAGCGAGGCGATCAGCGCTGTCAACTTGGCGGGGCGCACACCAGGCTCGGTCACGTTGCTGTCATCGGAGAGGTCGGCAACGGCAATCTCGGCGGGGGTGGTCGCGGCGAGCGCGGCAGCAGAGGCGGCGGCTTCAGCGGGCGACAGGGGAGCAAGGATGTCATCGGAGATGGTCGGACCGGTCGACCCGTCGAACGTGTCGGTCTGCGGGACGCCCGCTGCCATCAGCAGGATGGCACCGGCGCTCAGGATGATCAGCCGCTGTGTCCGGGCGCTGATCGAGGAAAAACCAAAATTCATTCACACTGCAATCGAGCACGGCCTTTTCCGGGTCCGCTTCCGGATGATGCCCCCCAAATCACGCTGGGAGCCTCGTCATCCTTGGCTGGGCTGAAGCCCGGTCCGGTCCGCTTCGGTCGACTTCGCACGGCCCGCCCAAGGGCTGTGCAACCAATGACCAAGCTGAACCGTAGATTACAGTACGGGGTCAACTCGCCGCCAATGTTTCGGCGACGAACCGTGCGGCGTCCGGGATGTCCAGTTCCACGATCCACAGGTCGGGATCATTTTGTCGCGCCCGATCGATCCAGGCGGGAATCGCCTCACCCTCGACAACCGGCAGCCATTCATAACCTCCCGACATCGCCAACATCGGGGCTAAGAGCCGGGTTTCCCCGCGTTCCCGCGTGACGATGGCGATGCTGCCGGCGGTGGCGTCCCCGCGCGCCAGCACGGCGCCAAAGCCGCCAGCGGCGTCGACGCGGCGAAGCAGCGCCGATACCTTGATGCTGCTCGCCAGCCGCGGCGTCATGGTCAGCCGTGCTGGCCGACCAGCGCCCCACCAATGACGGCACGCAAGGCCTGGGCATCACCAGCAGCGCGCATGGCGGCAACAGTATCGGGATCGCGCAAGGCGCGGCTGACTTTCGCCAGAGCCTTCAGATGATCGGCGCCGGCGCTTTCAGGTGACAGCAACAGCACGACGACATCGACCGCTTCGGTATCGAGCGCACCATAATCGACGCCGGCCGCAAGGTGCGCCACCACTGCTGTCACGGCATCGAGGCCTGCCAGGCGAGCATGCGGGATCGCCGCACCCTGGCCAAATCCGGTGGCGCCCAGGGACTCCCGCTCGCGCACCCGCTCGACGATCGTCGTTGCCGGCAGGCCGGTCACCGTCGCCGCCGCTGCCGCCAGCTCTTCGAAAAGCGCATCTTTCGATGCGACCTTGAGCCCAATCAATATGGCGCCGGGTCCGACCAGATCGGCAAAACCACCATGACCACTCATTTGGCGGCGCTGGCGCTGGCCCGGCGTGGCTCGACCCAACCGATGCTCCCGTCATCGCGCCGATACACCATGTTATGATCGCCACTGGCGCTGTTAACGAACAGAAGGGCTGTGGTGTTGCGCAAATCGAGCATCATCACCGCATCGCCGACACTGGTTTCCGGGATGTCGACCCGGGTTTCGGCGATGACCAGCGGATGATCGCCCTCGACTTCGGTTTCGTCGGGCGCAGCTGCAAAGATCTTGTAGTCGGCATTGTCCAGAACTGCCGCCATTTCGGCGAGCCCGGCGCGTTCGGCAGACCGCTCGGCGCCCGGACCGTGGCGATCCTTCAGCCGGCGCATGTAGCGGCGCAACTGCTTGTCGATACGATCGGCAGCGCCATCGAAGGCGAGATGTGCCTCGGCACCTCGGTTGCTGCCCTTCAGGATGATGTCCGACATCACGTGCATGACGATGTCACAGCCGAAATGGCCGTGCGGGGCCGGTGCCAGGGTCACCTGCGCCGAAATTGCGCGCGGAAAGTATTTCTCGACCATCGCGCCCAACCGCTCCCGCACATGTGTTGCGAAGGCGGCACCGGTGTCGACCTGATGCCCCGAGATGCGAATGTCCATGTCTGTCTCCTGCGCCGCAACGTCCGTCGACTTGCGGGCGGTCGCTCTATGCCTCGCCTCGCCCGCGGTCAATGACCCGACGCATGCTGGGATTAGAAGAGCAAAGCGCCCGTAACAAACAACGTCAATGCAGCCAGAGTGGATCCTTGAGACCGGCTACAAATAGGCCGTGGCGTTCAAGTTCGGCAGCGGTTGCGGCATGGGCGCGAGCGACGAAATCGACCCGCTCGACCACGACTTCGGCAACGATCGCCTGCGATGCCAGATCAAATCCGATCTGACGCCCGCCACTCAATTCGACATAAACCTGGGCAAGGAGCTCGGCATCGAGCAAAGCGCCGTGCTTGGTGCGCGCCGACAGGTCGATATTATAGCGCGAGCACAGGCCATCCAGGGTATTCTTGCCGCCGGGATGCTTGCGCCGCGCGATCTCGAGCGTGTCGATGGCACGGGCATGCGGGATGACCGGCATGTTGGCGCGCTTCAATTCCCAGTTTAGGAATTCCATGTCGAACACGGCGTTATGGGCGATCAGCGGATCATCGCCGATGAAGGCCAGGAAATCGTCGATGACCATCTCGAACACCGGCTGGCCGGTCAGAAAGGCGGTCGACAGGCCGTGCACCGCCTGGGCATCCTTGGGCATCGGCCGGCAGGGGTCGAGGTAGGTGTGAAAGGTGCGGCCGGTGACGACCTTGCCGATCATCTCGACAGCGCCGATTTCGACAATCCGATGACCATCGCCCGGAAAGATGCCGGTAGTTTCGGTATCGAAGACGATTTCGCGCATGGCGGCGATGTAGCGAGTGGCAATGGCAATGAGAAGACCCGCTGCGACGGACGGGGCCTGCCGCGCTAACGCCGGCGCAGATCGGCGACGATCCGGCGCACCGCCAGCAGCGTGTGGCGCCGGCCGCGCCCGGTCTCGATGACGATATCGGCGCGCCGGCGCTTTTCACGGTCGGGCATCTGGGTCTTGAGGATGGCAGCGAACTTTGCCGGCGTCATGCCCGGACGCGCCAGCACCCGCGCCCGCTGCACCCGCGCCGGCGCGCTGACCACGATCGCCAGGTGGCAGCGCCGCCAACCACCCTTTTCGAACAGCAGCGGCACATCGAGCACGACCGCGTCCTTGCCGCGATGCGCCCCGAGGAACGTCGACTGCGCTTCGGCGACCAGGGGGTGAAGGATCGATTCGAGCTGGTTCAAACCGGCATGATTGCCAAAGACATGGGCGCCCAGCCGCTCGCGATGCAGCCCACCGGCGTGGGTGGTGCCCGGAAAAGCCGCTTCGATCGCCGCCAGTGCGCGGCCGCCAGGGCCCTGCACCCGGCGCACCTCCGCATCGGCATCGAACACCGGCACACCGAGGGACCGGAACATCGCGGCCACAGTCGACTTGCCCATGCCGATCGAGCCGGTGAGGCCGATGATGATCATGCGGTCAGCAATGCTCGCAGTTCGGCATCATGTTGCCGCGGTGCCGGTGCCTGGAAGAAAAGCTGGAACGCCAGGTCGGCCTGGCCGATCAGCATCGTCAGCCCGTCGACGGTGCGACGGCCATGCCCCGCGGCCTCGGCGAGCAGCTGGGTTTCGAGCGGCGCATAGACCATGTCGAAAACCAATGCCGCGGCATCGGTCAAGGGCAGGGCATCGAGCACGTCCGCTGGCATGCGCTGTTGCCCGGTCATGCCGAGCGGGCTGGCGTTGATCACCGTGTCGGCATCGCGCAATGCCGCCGCGGCGTCCTGAAACCGGTGGATGCTGCCGGCGAGACCAAAGCCGTCGAGCAGGTCCTGCGCACGTTCCGGCCGCCGCACGATGATACGCAGCTCGCGCATGCCGGCGATATCGAGCGCGTGCAGTGCCGCCCGCGCCGCGCCGCCGGCACCGATCAGGCAGGTGACGCCGGCGTCGCGCTGCCCCGAGGCGGCGTCGATACCGTGCAGCACCCCCTCGACATCGCTGTTCTCCCCGATCAGACCCTTGCCGGAACGGTAGATGCAATTGGTGGCGCCGACCTTCTGCGCCGTCCGCAATGCCGAATCGACGAGCGGAAGCGCGGCGATCTTGTGCGGGATGGTGACGTTGCAGCCGCGCCACGCCGGGTCGTCGCGGCGTTCGGCAAGATAGCGGGCGAGGCCGTCGGCGCGCACCCTTGTGGCCCGATATTCGCCGAGAACGCCGGCCTTGTGCAGCCAGAAATTATGGATGACCGGCGATTTCGACTGGTAGATCGGGTCGCCAATGACCTCGGCATAGGGTGTTTCGCCGAGATTGAGGCGCGGCGCCGATGGCTTCGCGTTCATGCCGCGAGCACCCCGCGGACGCGCAGGTAATCGAGCAGCGCTAGCAACGGCAGGCCGCGAATGGTGAACTGGTCGCCGTCGACCCGCGTGAACAATTGCGCCCCCAGCCCTTCAATCCGGTAACAGCCGACGCAGCCGAGCACGGCGTCGCCTTCCTTGTCGAGATAATCGGTAATGAAGGCATCCGACAATGGCCGCATCGTCAACCGCGCGGCGCCGCCGGCGCGCCACACGGCGATGCCGTTCTCTGCGACGACAGCCGCCGAGATCAGGCGGTGCGTCGTGCCCGCGAGCTGACGCAACTGCGCTTCAGCGCGCGGCCGCGTCTCCGGCTTCGCAAGCAGGATACCATCGGCAGCAACCGCGACGCTGTCGGCACCGAGCACCAGCATGCCCGGATGGGTCCGCGAGATCTTGATCGCCTTCAACTCCGCCAGTGCGTCGGCAATGCGTTCCGGCGATGCCGCTTCCGCTTCAAGCGCAGCGGTCACACCCTCTTCATCGACATGCGCCGGCATGGCCTGGTGCGCGACGCCGGCCGCCGCCAGCATCGCCCGGCGCGCGGCACTCTGGCTGGCCAGGATGATCAATTCGGATCGGACCCGATGGCGGCGGCCTTGGTGTCGCTGGCCCTGTCGGCACGCGCCTGAACCAGGTTGATGATGGCTGCGGCGGTTTCCTCGATCGATCGCCGGGTCACGTCGATGACCGGGATATCGTGGTCGGCGAACAGCCGCCGGGCATAGGCGAGTTCGGATTCGATGCCGCCGAGATCGACATAATCGGTGTCGGGCGCCTGGCCCAGCGTTAGAAGGCGATTGCGCCGGATGGCGACCAGCCGATCGGGGGCGGTGGTCAGGCCGACGACCAGCGGACTCTTCAGCCCGAACAGCAGCCCCGGCGGCGGCGATTGCGGCACGATCGGAATATTGGCGGTCTTGTAGCCGCGATTGGCGAGATAGATCGAGGTCGGCGTCTTCGAGGTTCGCGACACGCCGGCGAGGACGATGTCGGCTTCCTCCCAGTCGTCGTGTCCGGCACCATCATCATGGACCATCGTGTAGTTGATGGCATCGACGCGCTGGAAATAGGCGGCATCCATGACATGCTGGCGACCCGGACGCCGGGTCGCGACCTGGCCGAGCAGTTCAGACAGCGCGCCGATCGTCGGATCGAGCGGCGAGACGATCGGCAGCCCGAGGCTCGTGCAACGCTGCTCGAGCCGCTCGCGGACGCCGCCGTCGACCAGCGTGTAGATGATGAGGCCGGGCTTGCGGGTGATTTCCTCGATGACCCGATCGAGATGCCCCTCCGACCGTACCATCGGCCAGAAATGCTTGATCGCCTCGACGCCTTCGAAGCGGGCCAGCCCGGCCTTGGCAATCGATTCAAGGGTTTCTCCCGTCGAATCGCTGACGAGATGCAGGTGAAGCTTGGCGCGATCGCCGCTCATTGCGACGCTACCGGCGGTCGCGACCAAAATTGTCTGGGGTCAGAACTGGGGATAAACATGGGCTATCGGGGTTAAGCCCGGGCGGTATCGGCGGGCAAGCGGGATTTTGGGCAATCTCGCCGACTTTCACGACCGCCGCCGTGATTCCGTCCGCAGGTTGAAGACTCCACAGGCGGTCCTGTGGATAACGGGGACAAGTCGAGCGACTCGCGCCGAGTCACCGGATTGCCAGCGGCTTGAACTGTGGATGGTTCCCGGGAGACAATGCATCAACGCTATCCACAGGCCCATCAAACACCGTCATCAAGATTCGATTAAACTGTTTTGATGCGTGGTTGCCGCGCCGTTTCGAACACCCTTGACCCGCCGTGCCCGGCCCGTGAAAGACAATCCCATGATCACGCCCAAGACGATTGCCGATCCGCCGCTGCTGGCTGTGCTGAAAGGCGAGCGCCGCGATCCCCCGCCGGTCTGGCTGATGCGCCAGGCGGGCCGCTACCTGCCCGAATACCGCGCACTGCGGGCCGAAAAGGGCGGCTTTCTCCAGCTCGTCTATGACAGCGATGCGGCGGCCGAGATCACCCTTCAACCAATCCGCCGGTTCGGCATGGACGGCGCGATCCTGTTTTCCGATATCCTGATCGTGCCGCACGCCATCGGCCAGGGCCTGACCTTTGGTCCCGGCGAAGGGCCGCAGCTGACGCCGCCGCTGTCGGACGCCCGCTTCGATGCGCTGGTCGCCAAGCCCGAATATCTGGCCCGAATATACGACACCGTCGCCAAGGTGAAGGCCCAGCTTGGCCCCCAGACCACGATGCTCGGTTTTGCCGGCAGTCCCTGGACCGTTGCCACCTATATGGTCGCCGGACATGGCAGCAAGGACCAGGCCGAAACCCGGCGGCTGGCCTATACCGATCCGCAAGGCTTTCAGGCGCTGATCGACAAGATCATTGCCGTCACCGTCGACTATCTGTCCGGCCAGATCGAGGCCGGTGCCCAGGCCGTCCAGCTGTTCGACAGCTGGGCCGGCACCCTGTCGCCGGCGCAGTTCGAACGCTGGGTGATCGCGCCGACGGCCGACATCGTCGGCCGGTTGATGGTGCGCCACGGCGATGTGCCGATCATCGGCTTTCCCAAGGGTGCCGGTGCCAAGCTCGCCGCTTATGCCGCCGAAACCGGCGTCGATGCGGTCGGCCTTGACGAAACCATCGATCCGGCCTGGGCCGATGCGATGCTGCCGCCGGGCATGCCGGTGCAGGGCAACCTTGATCCGCTGGCGTTGATCTCGGGCGGCGAGGCGTTGACGACGGCGGTCAATCGCATCCGGGCTGCCTTCGATTCCCGACCGCATGTCTTCAACCTGGGGCATGGCATCCTGCCTGATGCGCCGATCGCCCATGTCGAGCAGTTGATGGCGATGCTGCGCAAGCCGTTCTGATGGATTTCGCCATCGGCTGGCTGGGCAACGCCTATCTGTGGGTCAAGGCCATCCACGTCATCTTCGTCATCTTCTGGATGGCGGGCATGTTCATGCTGCCGCGCTTCCTCGTCTACTGGCACCCGTTGCCCGCCGATGCGTCGGAGAACGGGCTCTGGGCCGACCGCTGCAACCGGTTGAAACGCATCATCCTCAACCCCGGCGTCACCATCGTCTGGGTCCTCGGCCTCGCGCTGGGCTTCCACCTCGGCTGGCCGCTCTGGCTGTGGCTGAAGTTACTGTTTGTCCTTGGCCTGTCGGGCTTTCACGGCTGGATGATCGGCGCCGCCAAGGCTTTTGCCAGGGGGAACCGCCCCTACGCGGAAAAAACACTGCGGCTGGTCAACGAGATACCGTCGCTGGTGACGATCGCCGTCGTCATCCTGGTGATCGTCAAACCATTCTAGGCTTCGATGGCGCCGATGACGCCGGGCACCTCGTCCAGGATTTCGCGTGCCAGGAAACCGACCCGGCCGATGCGGCGGCCGAGACGCCGTCCGGCCTCGCCATGCACAAAGACCGCCCATACCGCCGCCGACAAAGGCTCGGCGCCACGGGCGGCAAAGCCTGTCGCCAGTCCTGCCAAAGTGTCGCCGGAGCCCGAAGTCGCGAGGCCGACGCCACCACCGTGATAATGAAACAGTCGGCCGTCGGGTGCGGCGACAATGGTGGTGCTGCCCTTTAGAACGATGATGGCGTTGAAGCGGCGGGCGGCACGCGTGGCCATGGCAATCGGATCGGCGAGCACCTCGGCACGGTCGATCGCCATCATGCTGGCCATTTCGCCGGCATGCGGCGTCAGGATCGCCGGCTGCGTCAGGGTCTGCAGCCGGGCCTCGACTCGCGCAATCCCGGCCAACGGAGCGGCATCGAGAATGACGGCGACCGCGTCGGCGCCTTTGAGCAGGTTGACGGCAAGGGCCGCTGCAGCATCGCCGGCAGCAAGGCCCGGCCCGATCAGCAGCGCATCGCAATGCGCCACGCGTTCAGCCAGCACTGCGCCCGCCGAAGCTGCAACGGCTCCAACATCGTCTTCCGCCAAGCCGATGACAAAGGTCTCTGGAATGGCCATGGCTAGCGCCTGGGCTATACGTGCCGCGGTCGCCAACTGCAGCTTGCCGGCGCCGGCGCGCAGGGCAGCGACACCCGAAAGCAGCAGCGCGCCAGGCATCTCGCGGCAGCCACCGACGATGAGCGCGCGGCCGCGCGCGTCCTTGTCGACTTCCCCGTCGTGCGCCGGCAGCGGCAGCGTGCGCAGCAGCGTGCGATCGATCAGGACGGGATCGCTCATCCGGCGGCCACCGGCTTGTCGGCGGCGGTTGTTACCGGCGCTGCGGCCGGCACCTCGTTGTACCGCAGCAAGCGAGGCCGGCTGCGCCCGTCGGCATGGACCATGAAGTCATATTCGGTGACGCTGCAATTGGCGACGTCGCCGGCACGATCGACGGCGAGAATGGCCGCCTCGTCGAGCGATTCGAGAATATAGCGCAAGCACAGCACGACGACCTGATGGGCGACGATGACGATGCGCTGGCCACTATGGTGGAGGCCGACGGTGTCGAGCAACGCGCGCAGCCGCAGGATGACATCGGTCCAGCTCTCGCCGCCGGGTGGGCGATGATAGAATTTCCCCAGCATCGTCAGCGCTGCCGCCTGATCGGGATGCAGAGCCGCAACGCCGGAGCGGGTCAGGCGATCGAGGATGCCGAATTCGCGCTCACGAAGGCGCTCGTCACTGGCAAGGTGGCAGGCGTCGATGCTGCCTGCTATGGCTTCGGCGGTCTGGCGGGCCCGCAGGAACGGCGAGACCAGCACCACTTCAGGTGGGGACGCGAGGCCGCCGAACCAGCTGCCCAGCGCTGCCGCCTGGGTCATGCCAAGTGTGCTGAGCGGTACATCGGCATCACGCATGTCGAGCGCGATCCGCGACGCGTTGGCGGCTTCGGCGAGATCGGCGGCGACATTGCCGGCGCTCTGGCCGTGGCGGACGATCCAGAGCCGCTCGGGCCAGGCTGGTGGCATTCTTGGGACCCTCGAAACGGTGTCGAGGTCCAAACGCTCAGGCCGGGCGCCCGTTCAACAGCCGCTGCGCTCAGTCTTGGCGCGAAGCCTTTTCGACCAGCCCGGAAACGCCTTCCCGGCGCTCGAGCTCGGCGCGGATGTCGTCAAAGTCGAGCCCCGCGTCGACGAGGAGCAACGCCAGGTGAAATATCAGGTCAGCGGCCTCGCCAACGATCGCGGTGCTGTTGTCCCCCATCGCGGCAATCACCGTCTCGACAGCTTCCTCGCCGAGCTTCTGGGCAATCTTGGCGCGACCCTTGCCGGTCAGCTTGGCGACATAGGATGTTGCGGGGTCGGCGTCGCGATTGGCGGCGATGCGGGCAATCAGCCGGTCGAACCTGTCCTCGCTCATCGCCGCACCGGGATGCCGGCGGCCGACAGCGCATCCTTGGCATCGGCGACCGATGCCTGGCCAAAGTGAAAGATCGAGGCGGCAAGCACGGCACTGGCATGCCCTTGCGTGACACCGCTGACAAGATCGGCGACGCTGCCGACTCCGCCGCTGGCCACCACCGGCACCGGCACCGCGTCGGCGATCGCCCGGGTCAGCGCTAGGTCATAGCCGCTGCGGGTGCCGTCGCGATCCATGCTGGTCAGCAGGATTTCGCCGGCGCCGAGCCGTGCGGCCTCGATCGCATACTCCACCGCATCGATGCCGGTTTCGCGGCGGCCGCCATGCGTGAAGATCTCCCATCGTCCGTCGCCGACGGCCTTGGCATCGACCGCCACGACGACGCACTGGTCACCAAAGCGCATCGCCAGTTCGCCGATCAGCGCCGGTCGGGCGACTGCCGCCGAATTCACCGCCACCTTGTCGGCGCCTGCCAGCAGCAGCGCCCGGGCATCCTCGACGCTGCGGACGCCACCGCCGACGGTCAGCGGCATGAAACAGGCATCGGCCGTGGCCTCGACGATGTGCAGCAACGTGCCGCGATCCTCATGCGCCGCGGTGATGTCGAGAAAGGTCAGCTCGTCGGCGCCGGCGGCATCATAGGCGCGCGCCGCTTCGACGGGGTCGCCGGCATCGCGCAGCGCGACGAAATTGACGCCCTTGACGACACGCCCTCCGGCGACATCGAGGCAAGGGATGACCCTGACCGCGAGACTCATGCCGCAGCAGCCAGAGCTTCGCGCAGATCGAGTCGGCCATCATAGAGCGCGCGGCCGGTGATGACGCCCTCGATGTTCGGCTGGCCGACCAGCGCGGCAATGTCAGCCATGCCGGCGACGCCACCCGAAGCGATCACAGGCACCGGGCTGACCGCCGCCAGCGCGATCGTCGCCTCGAGGTTGACCCCCTTCAGCATCCCGTCGCGCCCAACATCGGTAAACAACAGCGCCGCAACGCCGGCATCGGCGAAGCGCGCCGCCAGCTCCGCCACCGATACGGTCGAGCGTTCCGCCCAGCCGCGCGTCGCCACCATGCCGTCGCGGGCATCGACCGCAACGACGATGCGGTCGGGATGGGCGCGGGCAACATCGCGCACCAGCGCCGGATTTTCCAGCGCCGCCGTGCCCATCACTGCCCGCCAGACGCCGAGTTCGAACCACGCCTCGACATTGGCGCGGGTCCGGATACCGCCGCCGACCTGGACCCGGCCCGGGAACGCCGCCAGCGCCGCTGCGACACCGGCGGCATTGCGGCTTTCACCGGCAAAGGCACCATCGAGATCGACGACGTGGAGCGCGGTAGCGCCGGCATCGGCAAAGGCCCGGGCCTGGGCGCCGGGATCCTCGTTATAGACGGTGGCGCGATCCATATCGCCCTCTGCCAGGCGCACGCACTGGCCACCCTTCAGGTCGATGGCGGGAAAGACGATCATGCAGTTAGCCAGGCTTTCAGGAACGCCAGGCCATAGGTCTGGCTCTTTTCCGGGTGGAACTGCACGCCGGTGATGTTGCCGCGGGCAACGATCGCCGGAAACACGCCGCCATGGTCGCTGGTGGCACGGACATCGGCGGCATCGTCGGGGTCGAAGCGATAACTGTGCACGAAATAGGCGTCGCCTTGCGCCATGCCGCTGTCATTGACCGCCGTGACATGGTTCCAGCCCATGTGCGGGATCTTCAAGTCCGAATCGTCGGGCTGCAGACGTGTCACCGTGCCCGGCAGCCAGCCCAGCCCCTGGTGGATGCCGTGCTCGTGCCCCTCGGTCGCCAGCAACTGCATGCCGACGCAGATGCCGAGAAACGGCACCTGGCGACGTCGCACGGCATCCGACAGCGCCGCCTCGATGCCGGTGGCGCCCCGCAGCGCGTTGATGCACTGGGCAAAGGCGCCGACGCCGGGCAGCACGATACGATCGGCGCTGGCAATACGCGCGGGATCGGCGGTGACATCGACATTTGCGGCACCCGCAGCAGCCAGCGCCCGCGCCGCCGACCGAAGATTCCCTGCGCCATAGTCGACGACGGCGACGCGATCAGACATCGGTCAGGGGCGCACCACCAAGAGTGCCCTTGGTCGAGGGCACGCTGTCGGCCTTGCGCGGTTCGATCGCCACGGCCGCGCGCAACGCCCGCGCCACGCCCTTGAAGCAGCTTTCGACGATATGGTGATTGTTGACGCCGTACAGCGTTTCGATGTGCAGGGTGATGCCCGCCGATCCGGCAAAGGCGGCGAACCATTCCTTGAACAGTTCGGTGTCCATCTCGCCCAGTCGCGGCTGGCTGAACGCCGTTTTCCACACCAGATAGGGGCGGCCGGAGATGTCGAGCGCCACCCGGGTCAGAGTCTCGTCCATCGGAATCAGCGCATCGCCATAGCGGGTTATGCCACGGCGATCGCCGAGCGCCTTGGCCACCGCCTCACCGAGTGCGATGCCGCTGTCTTCGGTGGTGTGATGGGCATCGATGTGCAGGTCACCCTTGGCCGACAAAGTGATGTCGATCAGCGAGTGGCGCGACAGCTGTTCGAGCATGTGGTCGAGAAAGCCGATCCCGGTGGTGACACGATAATCACCGGTGCCGTCGAGATTGACGGTCACCTCGATCGCCGTTTCCTTGGTGGAGCGGCTGACGGTTGCGATTCTGCCCATGGTGCGCTGCCGCTAGAGCATCGCGGACCATGGGGCAAGTTCGGGCGCCACGTCGTGCGGCATCTTGCCAACACCCGTGCCGCATTTCACAAGCGCAACCATGAAGACCTTCAAGCTCGGTACCCGGGGATCGCCCCTTGCATTGGCGCAGGCTCGCATGACGGCGGCGGCGCTGTCCGCGGCGCACGGCTGGGCGCCCGATGTTGCCGAGATCGTCGTGATCTCGACGACCGGCGATCGTGTCCAGGACCGGCCGCTTGCCGAGATCGGCGGCAAGGCACTGTGGACCAAGGAGCT
The DNA here is from genome assembly GCF_049896705.1 of Sandarakinorhabdus sp. DWP1-3-1. Lineage (NCBI taxonomy): Bacteria > Pseudomonadati > Pseudomonadota > Alphaproteobacteria > Sphingomonadales > Sphingosinicellaceae > Sandarakinorhabdus > Sandarakinorhabdus sp. DWP1-3-1. The sequence continues at coordinate 229,106 of NZ_JAFCUV010000002.1, forward strand.
GGACGCGGCGCTGATCGATGGCCGCATCGATTGCGCCGTGCATTCGATGAAGGACGTCGAGACCCAGCTTCGCGACGGCATCGCGCTGGTCGCGATGCTGCCGCGCGCAGATGTGCGCGAACGGCTGCTCGGCGCCGACAGCATCGATGCGCTGCAGCAGGGCGCGCGGGTCGGCACCTCGAGTCCGCGGCGGGCGGCGCAGCTGCTCGGCATGCGGCCCGACCTGAAGATCGAGATGCTGCGCGGCAATGTCGCGACGCGCATGGCCAAGGTCGAAAGCGGCGTCATCGATGCGACATTGCTGGCGGCCGCCGGGCTCGACCGGCTCGGCGTCGCCGTCGGCGTGACGGTGCCCATCGACACGATGCTGCCGGCCAGCGCCCAGGGGGCGGTCGGCATCACGGCGCGCCTTGGTGACGAGGCCAGCCTGGCGTTGCTCGCCGCCATCGACGACGCCGCCACCCATGAAGCGGTGGACCTGGAGCGCGGCTTCCTTGCAGCTCTGGGCGGCACCTGCCACAGCCCGGTGGCGGCGCTGGCGGTCGTTGCCGACGGTCGGGTGACGTTCCGCGCCGAGATCATGACCGAGGACGGCACCGAGATCGAGGAAGGCAGCTTTGAAGCGAGCAGCGCCGAGGCGCCGGCGCTGGTCGCGGCGCTCGCCGCCGACATGCTCGACGACGCAGGCCCGGCCTTGCGCGCGCTGTTCGATCCGCCCGGCGCCTGACCGCAGTGAAGTTTCTCGTCACCCGGCCCAGTCCCGGCGGCGAGGCGACGGCAGCGCGTTTGCGCCATGCGGGCCATGATGTCGTGCTCACGCCCCTGCTCGCCATCGAGGCGGTGCCATGGACACCGCCGGATGGCCCTCACGATGCTGTCATGCTGACCAGCGCGGCGGCTGCCCGGCTTTCCGGCGCCGATGCCAAACTGCAGGGCCTGCCGTGCTTCACCGTCGGCAGTGCGACGGCAGCGGCGGCACAGGCTTCGGGCTGGCACGATGTGCGGACTGCCGAGGGTGATGTCCAAGCCCTTGTCGATCAACTGGCGGCAACGGGCATGGGCCAGGTTCTCCATCTCGCCGGCGAGGACCGGACACCGGTCACCTTGCCGCCGGGCCTGCATGTCACCACGGCGATTGTCTATCGGGCCGTTCTGCAGCCGCTGCCGGCCGTGCCGGCGGTCGACTGGGTGCTGCTCTACAGCAGTCGCACCGCCGGGCATTTCGGTGCCGAATGCGACCGAATCGGGAAGGCGCGGGATGGGCTGTCGATTGCCGCCATCAGTCCCGAAGTCCTGACTGCCGCCGGGCCAGGTTGGCGCATCGCCGTGGCGGCAGCGGCGCCGAATGAAGAGGCATTGCTGGCGGCCACCGGCGTCTCGTGCCAATAAGGCCCGGCAAGAGGAACCAAATGGACGCGCCTTTCGATCGCGGTGAAGTCGACCGCGCCAGCCTGGATGCCACCGAGCGCCTGCGTGCCCGGTTGTCGAGCGCCCCGCGGCCGTCGCAACAGGCGCGGTCACGCAGCAGCCTGCCCTGGGTCATCGCCGGGGGGCTGTTCGTGTTCGTGGCCGGCATGCTCGCCAATCCGCTGTTCGAATCGACGATACGGTCACAGCTGCCGTTTGCGGCCGAGATCCTGCCGACCGCCACGGTTGCAGAAGCCGAGGTCAGCACCTTGCAGGCGCGCCTGGCGCAGCTCGAAGCCCGCGCCGGGGTCGCCTCGGCGGCGGCACCGGTGGAGCGGCTGGCGCGCACCGAAGCCAAGATCGAAACCAGCACCGACCAGATCGCGCGTGACGCCGAGCGCATCGACAAGCTGGCTGCCGACATGGCCGCCTTGCAGGCAACGGTGGCCGCAGAGCGCGCCCGTGGCGAAGTGGCAGCGACGACCGCGATCACTGCCGCCGATCGTGCCCAAGGCATGCTGACCCTGGTGCTGGTCCGTCGTGCGATCGACAGCGGGCGGCCGTTGGGTGCGCTCGATCCCGTGCTGCGCCGATCATTCGAGGCGCGCTATCCGCAGGCGGTGCAGCAGGTCATCGCGCTTGGCGCGGCTCCGGTAACGATCGCGTCGCTCCGGCGCAGTTTTGGTGCGTTGCGTCCCGTGATCGGCGGCCGTCCGGCGGCCGATGGACGCTTGAGCTGGTGGGACGCGCTGACAACCACCATCGCCGATGCCGTGTCCCGCCCGGCCAGCGATTCGATCGTCGACCAGGCCGGTGCCGCGCTCGAAAGAGGCGACATCGCCGGCGCGGTTGCGCTCCTGCGGCGCCAATCGCCACGCCCGGCGGCACTCGCCAACTGGCTGTCGGCAGCGGATCGCTGGCAGATCGGCAATGCGGCCCTGGGCACGCTGGAAACGACGACCGCCCTGGCACCTGCCGAAGCTGTCACGGTGCGACCCGATGCGGTTCCCGCTTCGGCAGCATCCGCGTTGCGTGGCGACAAGATCAGTATCGACCTGCCGACGATCAGCTTCCCGCGCCTGCGGTTGCCGGACTGGACGTTCTAGGCGCTGGGGCTTGGTTTACAGCCGCGCGGGCATCAGCGTGCGCCGAACAAGGCGCTGCCTACCCGGATCGCGGTCGCCCCAAGCAGCACCGCCGTCTCGAAATCCCCCGACATGCCCATGCTGAGCCCCGCCAGGCCATTGTCGGTAGCGAGCTTTGCCAGCAGGGCGAAGAACGGCGCGGCCTCGATATCGGCCGGCGGAACGCACATGAGGCCGATGACCGGCAACCCGGCCTTGCGTGCGGCGTCCAGCAGCAGCGGGATGTCGGCGATCGCACAACCGCCCTTTTGCGGCTCCGCCCCGACATTGACCTGCAGGTAGCAGTCCGGGCGTTTGCCCGCCGCCGCGACGGCCTTGCCCAGCGCCGTGACCAGCGAAAGACGGTCGACGGAGTGGATGACGTCGAACAGCGCCACGGCCTCGACAGCCTTGTTCGATTGCAGTTGGCCGACCAGATGCAGGCGGATGCCAGGAGTGCCAGCCATCAGCCCGGGCCATTTTGCTTCAGCCTCCTGCACCCGGTTCTCACCGAAGCTGCGCTGGCCCACGGCGATCAGCGGACGAATGGCGTCGGCGTCCCAGGTCTTGCTGACTGCGATCAGTTCGATGCTGCCGGGGTCGCGCCCGGCAGTGCGCGCGACACGCCCCACGGCGTCGCGGACCGCCGCCAGCCGGTCGGCGGCAGATCCGGTGTCGATCATGCCTAGAATGCGATGTTGGTGCCGAGATACACCGACTGGTCGGCACGATCCGGATCCAGTAACGACGGTGCCACCGGCGCCAGCTTGTAGCGGACGCCGCCGGTTACCGACAGGCGCGGACGGACCAGATAGGCACCCCCAAGCTCGACCGAGTAACGGCGCTCGAGCGGTGCAAACATCAGCATGGAGCCCTGTTCGGCGGTGCCCATCAGGCTCGTCTTCCAGTTGGCGCCGCGATAGCTGACGCCGACATCGACGGCCTCGCGCCGGCCGCCGGACAGCAATGCCGTCGGACTGGGTTGGATGGCGCTGTAGCCGCTGTTGACGGCAAAACCCTTCCAGGCGAGCGAGACGTCGACGCTATATGCCGTCGGCAGCGCCGCGATCGCGTCCGCCGTCGGTGCAGCGCGCGAATGATCCGAACTTGCCGCCGCGACACGGGTTGCCACGCCAAGCGAAAGCGCCTTGCGATTGTCGCTCTGGCCCGATGGTGTGAAGCGGAACGCCCGCTCGACCGTCTGCATCCGCGCGGTCGCAGCGCTGGTGCCGGACGCCGTGAAGCTGAACCGCGACACGTCGGTAACCGGCGGCTGGAACGGCGTCAGCGGCGTCTCGAAGCTGAAGCGCCGTTTTTCCGGCTTGCCGACCGACTTGCCGGTCGACTGGGCCGCCAGCGTCGGCGCCGCCAGCATGGTCGCCAGAAGAACGATGAGCGCGCGAGCGCCCAGGCCCGGCAACGCCCTGGTGGCGGCAGGTGCAGCGATGGGGGCGTATGGCCCCGACGAATCGGCTGCGCGAATCATGGCCTCGTTCCTATCAGTGGCTTGCAATGCCGCACAGACCCCTATGTTCCTCCGTCAGTCTGCCGGCAGAATAATTGCATGCCACTGTGGTCAGATATGCACAGTTTTCGCCATTTCCAGCGTTTTTCGGTGATCGATCGTCACCGACCCGTAAGACTTGGCGCAATCGCCTCGCCGCGCCTATAAGCCCTGCCACGGATTGGTTTGAAAAGGGTCGTCGATGCGGCGCGTCGGAATGTTGATGATCGGATTGGTGCTGGTGGCCCCGCTTGCGGCCTGTGGCAAAAAGGACAAGCCGCGCACCACCGAGGCCCCGGCCCGGGTAACGACGATCGGCGTCAATGCCTATCTGTGGCGCGCCTCGCTCGACACAATCGGTTTCATGCCGCTGGCCCAGGTCGATTCCAACGGCGGGGTGATCATCACCGACTGGTATTCGACACCGCAGAGCGCCAATGAACGGGTGAAGGTCACGGTGGCGATCCTCGACACCGAATTGCGTGCCGATGCGATCAAGGTCACTGCGATCCGCCAGACTCTTGCGGGCAGCGGCTGGATCGACGCGCCGGTGCGCGCCGGAACCGTGCAAAAGCTGGAGGAAACCATCCTCAGCCGCGCCCGCGACCTGCGCCGCGCCCAGTACGACGGCTGACGCACGCCGCCATGGCGACCAAATTCGATCACGAGCGTGCCGAAGCGCGCTGGCAGGCGGCATGGGACAAGGCGCAAAGCTTTGCCGCCGATGACGCTTCGCCCAAGCCCAAGACCTATGTGCTGGAGATGTTTCCGTATCCATCCGGGCGCATCCACACCGGCCATGTCCGCAACTATACCATGGGCGACGTCATTGCCCGCACGCGGAGGGCCCAGGGTTTCGAGGTCCTGCACCCGATGGGTTGGGACGCCTTCGGCATGCCGGCCGAAAATGCCGCCATGGAACGCGGCGTGCATCCCGGCGGCTGGACCCGCGCCAACATCGCGGCGATGCGTTCGCAGCTGAAGCGGCTGGGCTTCGCGCTCGACTGGAGCCGCGAGCTCGCCACCTGCGAGCCCGAATACTACGGGCAGGAGCAGGCGCTTTTTCTCGACCTGCTCGCCGCCGGCCTCGTTTATCGCAAGGAATCGGCCGTCAATTGGGATCCGGTCGACATGACCGTGCTGGCCAATGAACAGGTCATCGACGGTCGCGGCTGGCGCTCCGGTGCCATCGTCGAGCGGCGCCGGTTGAGCCAATGGTTCCTCAAGATCACCGATTTCGCCGAGGATCTGCTCGACGGGCTGGGGACGCTCGAGAACTGGCCCGAAAAGGTCCGGCTGATGCAGGAGAACTGGATCGGCAAGTCGCAGGGCATGCGCTTCACCTTCCAGGTCGATGGCGGCGATACGAAGTTCGACGTGTTCACCACGCGGCCCGACACGATGTTCGGGGCCAGCTTTGCCGCGCTTGCCCCCGACCATCCGATCAGCACGGCCCTTGCCGAGAGCAACCCGGGTCTCGCCGCCTTCATCGCCGATTGCCGTGCCGGCGGCACCGCCACCGCCGATATCGAAGGGCAGGAGAAGAAGGGCTATGACACCGGTCTGAGTGTCATCCATCCGCTCGATCCGGCGATCAGGCTGCCAGTGTTCGTCGCCAACTTCGTTCTGATGGATTATGGCACCGGTGCCATCTTCGGCTGCCCGGCGCACGACCAGCGCGACCTCGATTTCGCCCGCAAGTACCAGCTGCCGGTCACCCGCGTCGTCGCGCCGGAAGGCGAGGCCGAAACGCCGGTTCAGGACGAGGCGTATACGGGCCCCGGCGTGCTCGTGCATTCGCAATTCCTCGACGGCATGGACGTCGAAGCCGGCAAGGCCGCCGTCATCGCCCGCGCGGAGGCCGAGGGCTGGGGCACCGGCACCACCGTGTGGCGGCTGCGCGACTGGGGCGTCTCGCGCCAGCGCTATTGGGGCACGCCGATCCCGATCATTCATTGCGATGATTGCGGCGTCGTACCGGTGCCCAAGGCGCAGCTGCCCGTCGTCCTTCCCGAAGACGTCAGCTTCGACACCCCCGGCAACCCGCTCGATCGTCACCCGACCTGGCGCCAGGTCGACTGCCCGACTTGCGGCAAGGGTGCCCGGCGAGAGACCGACACGCTCGACACCTTCGTCGATTCGTCCTGGTATTTCATCCGCTTCGCCAGTTCGCCCGACGATCGACCGTTCGATCCGGCGGTGGCCGAACAATGGCTGCCGGTCGGCCAGTATATCGGCGGCGTCGAGCATGCCATCCTGCATCTGCTCTATGCGCGGTTCTGGACGCGGGCGCTGGCGCATATCGGCCGGCTGAACGTCACCGAGCCATTCGCCGGCCTGTTCACCCAAGGCATGGTCACGCACGAGACTTATTCGCGCCCGCAGGGCGAGGGCCATGCGCCGCTGTATTTCAGCCCTGATGAGGTCGATCGCTCGGGGTCGGGTGCCGTCCTGAAGGTCGACGGTGCACCGGTCGAGGTCGGTCGCGTCATCAAGATGTCGAAGTCGAAGAAGAACGTCATCGACCCCGACGCCTATCTCGAAACCTATGGTGCCGATGCCGTCCGTTGGTTCGTGCTGTCCGATTCGCCACCCGAACGCGACCTCGCCTGGTCGGATGCCGGGATCGACGGTGCCTGGCGTTTCGTCCAGCGCGTCTGGCGGCTTGCCGAGGATGTTGCCGAAGCGCCGGCCGGCGTGCTCGACGCCGATCCCAGGCTGGCGCGAGCGCTGCACAAGACCATCGCCGCGATTACCGCCGACATCGACAAGCTGCAGTTCAACAAGGCCATTGCCCGCCTGTACGAGCTGGTCAGCACCATCGAACGCGCGCCGGCGTCGCCGACCCGCAGCGAAGCCGTGACGACGTTGCTGTGCCTGTGCGCCCCGATGGTGCCGCATCTCGCCGAGGAGGCCTGGGCGTTGCTCGGGCAGCCCGGGCTGATCGTCGATGCGCCCTGGCCGGTTGCCGACCCATCGTTGCTCGTCGACGACACGGTGACGATCGCCATCCAGGTCAACGGCAAGTTGAAGGACAGTTTCGAATTCGCCCGCGGCGCCGATCGTGCCATGGTGGAGGCCGAGGTGCTGGGCCGCGACAAGGTCATTCGGGCGTTGGAAGGCCGGGCACCGAAGAAAGTGATCGTCGTGCCCGACCGGCTGGTGAATCTTGTTGCGTAACGCCGCTTTTCTGGCGCTGGCCCTGTCGCTGGCTGGCTGCGGCCTGTCACCCGTCTATTCGGGTGGCAGCGCCAGCGCGCCGGCCGTGCTGGCGGCGCAGGTTGCCATAGCACCGATTCCCGATCGCGCCGGGTTCCTCGTCCGCGAAGCACTGCTCGACCGACTGGGCCAGCCGACCGAGGTGGCGCGATACCGCCTCGAAGTCGAGCTCGACGACCAGATCGTCGGCTTCGGCGTCCGCGGCGATAACTCGGTAGCGCGCGAGCGCCGCACCCTGCGGGCCCGTTATCGCCTTGTCGAGGCGAGCACCAACACCGTCGTCGTCGATGCCACGGCGGGTTCGGACGCCGGTATCGACCGGGTCAGCTCCAATTTTGCCGTCGTCGCCGCCGAGACGACGGCGCTGGAACGTCTTTCCACGGAAATTGCCCGCCAGATCGCGGCGCGGCTGGCGCTCTACGCCCGGACCGCGGCGCCCACCGCGGGCCTTGCTGCCGCCAAGTGAAGGCTGACACGGTCCGTATCCAGGGGCTGGTTCGCCGCTGGTCGAACGATGTGCGGCTTGTCCTTCTGTATGGCCAGGACGAGGCGGCATCGCGTGACTTTGCCAATCAGCTGGCGCGCCAGTTCGCCGACCCGACTAATCCGATGGCCGTCGAGACCGTGGATGGTGCCACGCTGGCCAAGGATCCGCAGGCGCTATCTGCCGCTGCAGGGGCCATGTCGATGTTTGGCGATCGCACGCTGGTGCGTGTCGACGGATTGACCGAGGATGGGCTGGACGCGTTGGTAGCGCTGTTCGCGGCGCCGGCCGGCAACCCCGTTGTCGCGACTGCCGGCGCGCTCAAGAAGGGCTCGAAGCTCGTCGCCTGGGCCGAGAGGACCGCCGGCGTCGCGGCGCTGGTCAGCTATGAGCCCTCGCTGCGTGACGCCTTGCGACTCGCCACTGAAATCGGCGCGGAGTTCGGCCTGCGGCCCAGCCGTGAGGCTGCAGTCGCGCTGTTCGAGGCGGGTAGCGGCGACCGCATGATCATTCGCCGCGAGCTTGAAAAGCTCAGCCTTTATCTCGACAGCGCCGTCGACCGGCCGAAACCCGCCGAAATCGCTGACATTGCCGCCATCGGCGTCGGAGCTGGCGACGGTGACCAATATGCTCTCGTCGCCGCGGTGACCGGTGGCCGCCCTGCCCAGGCGGTCGATCTGCTCGGCCGTTTACCGGGCGCAGGAATCATAGTGCTGCGTGCCCTCGAGCGCCGGCTGACGATGCTGCTCGGGCTGCGCGGCATGGTCGACGGTGGTGCAAGTGTCCAAAGCGCCGTCGATGGCGCACGGCCGCCGATATTCTGGAGGGAAAAAGAGGCGGTCGCCGCCGAGTTGCAGCTCTGGTCGACGCCAGCGCTGGTGCAGGGGCTGGCTGCACTCCTGGCGGCAGAACGTGCCATCAAGACATCGGGCAGCCTCGGAGAGACACTCGCCGACGCGGCGATCCTGACGCTGTCACGGCGCGCCGCAGCGGGTCGGCGTTAGCTCAACTTGCTGCACAGCCAGTCGAGCTGGTCGAGGCTGGCGAACCGGATCGTGATGCTGCCGCTGCCGCCGCCGGCGGCAACAGCCAACGCGACCGGCATGCCAAGCGCTTCGGCGATCTGCACCTCCAGTGCATCTATGTTGGGATCGTTGGCCGCGGCCCTGGCGGGCGACGACGCGTAGCGGGGCCCGGTCTTTGCCTGAGCAGAGGCGAGTTGCTCCACCGCCCGCACCGACAGGCCCTCGGCGACAGCGCGCTTGGCCAGCGCCTCGGCCATTGGTGAGCCCGCAAGCGCCCTGGCATGACCCATGGCGAGCTGGCCACCTTCGACCAGCATCTGCACCATCTCTGGAAGTTCCAGCAATCTCAATAGGTTGGTGACATGGCTCCGCGACTTGCCGACGATCCCAGCGAGCACCGCCTGGGTATGGCCGAAGTCATCGATGAGCCGGCGATAGCCCCGGGCCTCCTCGATGGCATTGAGGTCGCTGCGCTGGATATTCTCGATGAGCGCAATCTCGAAGGCGGCACGATCGTCGAGAGGGCGCACCACGGCCGGCATTTCGTGCAGACCGGCGGCTTGCGCAGCACGCCAGCGGCGCTCACCGGCGATGATCTCGTAGCGGCCATCGGCGACCGGGCGGACGAGGATCGGTTGCAGCACGCCATGAGCGCGAACCGACGCGATAAGCTCGTCCATCGCCTCGGGGATGAACGTCCGGCGCGGTTGCAGCGGGTTCGCTGCAATGTCCGAGATTGCTAGCCGGGCGACGCCGCCCGGATTGGCACCTTCGATGCTGCGAGCCTCCTCAAGCAAACTCGAAAGTCCACGGCCATATCCAGAAGGGCGTTTCGTTACAGCCATTTACGCAACCATTTCGGCGAGAGGTCTGGTACGTTGGAGCAGTTCACGCGCCAGGGCGACATAGGCTTCCGAGCCCGCACAGCGACTGTCGTAGAGCAACGCCGGCAAGCCGTGGCTCGGCGCCTCGGAGAGCCGGACGTTGCGCGGGATAACCGTGGTGAACACCTTGTCGCCCATCACCGCGCGAACATCGGCAGCGACATGGTCGGTCAGCCGGTTACGGCGATCAACCATGGTCAGGACGATGCCGAGCAGCGACAGGCGGGGGTTGAGATTGCCGCGCACGCGCTCGATCGTGCCCAGCAACTGGCTGAGGCCCTCCAGCGCGAAGAATTCGCATTGCAGCGGCACTAGGACGACATCGGCGGCTGCAAAAGCGTTGACGGTAAGAAGACCCAGGGATGGCGGGCAGTCGATCAGGATCTGATCATAAGGGCCGAGGCTGCCAAGCGCATCCGCCAAGCGATGACTGCGACGATCGATGTCGACGAGCTCGATTTCGGCACCCGAAAGTGCCGGTGTAGACGGCATGATCGAGAGCCCCGGGATGCGGGTAGGCAGGACCGCTTCTTCGGCGGCGATCTGGCCAAGCAGCACTTCATAGGTCGACGCGCTGCGCGATCGGCGATCGATGCCGAAGCCCGTTGAAGCGTTGCCTTGGGGGTCGATGTCAACCACGAGCACGCTCTGTCCGGCGGCGGCCAAAGCCGTTGCCAGATTGATTGCCGTTGTCGTCTTGCCGACGCCGCCCTTTTGGTTGGCAACAGCGATGATCATCGGCGCTTCACTCCTGTGGCGACGACGATGCGGGCGTCGGCATCGGTGAGGCTGGGAACCAGCGCATGTTCAAACGCAAAGCCACGCAAGGCAAGCGCAACTTCATCATGCACCCGGACACCCTTGGGCAAGATCCACCGCGAACCTGACCCGGCGTAGGGCAGGCACCATTCGAATAACTGGCTCAGACCTGCCAAGGCGCGCGCCGTTATGACGTCGAATTTGGAACTGGGCAGGCTTTCGATGCGACGGTTTTCGATCATCACCCGCTGCTCGAGCCCGGCATGCTGCACAACCTCGGTGAGAAACCGGCACTTCTTGGCAATTGATTCCACCAGAGTCACACGCGCAGTCGGGTCGAGCAGGGCGATTACGAGTCCCGGAAAGCCTGCGCCAGCGCCTACATCGAGCCATGATTTCCCGGGTCCGGCAAGCTGCAGCAACTGTGCCGAGTCGGCAAAGTGCCTACTCCAGAGCACTGGCAACGTGCTTGGCCCGACCAGATTGAAGCGCGTCTGCCATTCCGTCAGCAGATCCGCATAAGTGTCGAAAAGATCCAGTGTTTCACGTGGAACATCGAACTGCGATGCAAAGGCCGCCCGCGCATCGATCATGCAGCCCGCCGCGTGAACGGCAACAGTGCAACCAGAGCGGCGGGCGTCACGCCAGGCACTCGGCTGGCGGCGCCGAGTGTAGCCGGGCGCGCCGCGCCAAGGCGCTCGGCCATCTCGTGACTGAGACCTGGCACTTCGTCGTAGTCAATGTTGCTGACGATCGCGACACTCTCATCGCGTCGGAAGCTCGCGACATCCTGGTCTTGTCGTTTCAAGTAGCGCGCATAGTTCGCATCGACGACAAGCGACGCCCAGCACGACTCGCCGATCTCGGCCAGCTCTGGCCAAACCCGGACGGCGACCTCATGATCGACAGCCGGAAAGCGTAGCCATTCAAATGCCGATCGCACCACGCCGTCTTGCCTGGCTTCTACACCCGCCGCAGCCATCACGCTGGGCGAGGCCTTACAACTGGCAAGCAGGCTCCGCGCCCTATTCTGCAGCGTGGAAGCGGCGTCGAAGCGCAGCTGACGTTCCCTCGATACCAGTCCAGCCGAAATGCCCAAGGGCGTCAGCCGCTCGGCGGCGTTATCGGTCCGCAGCCGCAGCCGATACTCGGCACGCGAGGTGAACATGCGGTAAGGTTCAGACACGCCATGCGTGGTCAGGTCGTCGATCATCACGCCGATATAGGCGGCAGCCCGGTCAACAATGAGTGCCGGCATGCCTAGTGCGCTCGCGGCGGCATTGGAACCGGCAATCAAGCCCTGGGCCGCGGCCTCTTCGTAACCGGTTGTGCCATTGATCTGTCCGGCCAGATAAAGCCCGGGGATCGCGTTGACCGCCAATGTGGGCGCCAATGCACGTGGGTCGACATGGTCATACTCGATCGCATAGCCCGGGCGCAGGATTTGGGCACGCTCAAGGCCTGCAATGGTGGCTATGAACTCGGCTTGCACATCGGCGGGCAAGGATGTCGACAAGCCATTTGGATAGATTGTGACGTCGCGATAGCCTTCCGGCTCCAGAAAGATCTGATGTCCGTCACGATCACCGAACCTGACCACCTTGTCTTCGATCGACGGACAATAGCGCGGGCCTTGTGATTCAATATGGCCACCATAAAGCGCCGATTTTGTAAGATTGTCGGAGATAACCCGATGCGTGCGGCTGTTAGTTCGCGTGACCGCACAAGGCAATGACGGCGTTGAGGCGAAATCCCCCGTCCCGAGTTGCACAGCAGCGTCATCGCCGTGCTGCCACTCGACGCGCGCCCAGTCGATTGTGCGGCCATCGAGGCGTGCAGGTGTGCCTGTCTTGAGCCGTGCAACAGGTAGCCCGAGCACTCGCAAGGCATCACCGAGTGATGACGCGACGGCATCGGCGCGGCCACCACTTGTTCGTTGGTCCCCCAGATGCATGACGCCGCCCAAGAACGTGCCCGTGGTCATGACAACGGCGTGGGCTCTGACTTGGCCTGTCGTGGTCTCGACACCAACCGCGCGGCCGTCTTTGATAACTAGGTTACGGGCCTCAGTGACCAGGATCGACAGACGGGGTAGGCTTGCCAAGCTGGCGGCCATAGCCTCCCGATAGCGTTGCCGATCGACCTGCGCGCGTGGGCCGTGCACGGCAGGGCCTTTCGAGCGATTGAGAACGCGCGATTGCAGGCGTGCCAAATCGGCGACCTGCCCCATCAGCCCATCAAGGGCGTCGATCTCGCGGACGAGATGGCCCTTGCCGATGCCGCCGATTGCCGGGTTGCACGACAAGATGCCCGGGTCGTTTGCGTTCAATGTCAGCAACGCCACGCGCGCGCCCATCCGCGCCGCAGCGGCGGCAGCCTCGCAACCGGCATGGCCGGCGCCGATGACGAGGACATCATAGCATTCCATACCAGCGGGCTTTAGCGCGTCTTGTCGGAATGTTCCACGTGGAACCGTGATGCGTGGCTTATGCCAAGCCGAGCCGTTACTATTTCCCGATGCAGAAGCGCGAGAAAATGCGGTCGAGGATATCGTCGACGCCGATGCGTCCGGCCACACTGCCAAAGGCGACTGCGGCATGGCGCAGGCCCTCCGCCCGCAACACCGGGTCGTCCGCCTCGGCAGCCTCAGCCAGGGCCAGGCCTGCAGCCGCAAAGGCCTCGCGATGACGGGCGTGCGACAGCAACGCCGGCTCGCCTGGCCGAACGGCCGATTGGGCCCAATCGACCAAATGCGACCGCAGGTCTGCAATGCCGTCGCCCCGCGCGGCCGAGACGAGAAGCGCGCCGGGCAGCCCGACTGTCCCGAGATCCGCCTTGTTGACGACCTGCAGCCCGGAACTCGACTCCAAGGTGCAGGTACCATCTGAAATATGCAGCACCAGGTCGGCCGCAATGGCGCGTGCGCGTGCCCGCCGGATGCCCTCGGCTTCGACGAAATCGTCGGTCTCGCGCAGGCCGGCCGTGTCGATCAATGTTGCTGCCACACCACCGAGATCGAGCGGGACCTCGATCGGATCACGGGTCGTGCCTGCAAGGTGTGAGACGATAGCCGCTTCGCGCATTGCCAAAGCATTGACGATGCTCGACTTTCCAACGTTTGGCGGGCCTGTCACGGCGATTGTCAGGCCGTCGCGGACACGCGCTGCGCGAGATGCATCGGCGACCAGCACGCTTATCTCGTCGACCATATCGCGCAGTCTTGCCTGTGCGACGATCTGCAAGCGTTCGGCGACATCGGCTTCTTCTTCGGCAAAATCGAGCGCAGCTTCGGCATCGGCCAGCACATCGATACAGCGGCTGCGCCAGGCGTCGGCGGCGCGGCTGAGTGCTCCGCCCGTCAGCGCCAGGGCCTGGGTTCGTTGCGCCGTGGTTTCGGCTGCAATGAGATCGGCAACGCCTTCGACTTGCGTCAGGTCCAGCCGATTGTTGTGGAAACCCCGGCGGGTGAATTCGCCGGGTTCGGCAAGGCGAACGCCAGGCATGGCCAGCAGGGCAGCAAGTACGCCATCGATCACCGCGGCACCGCCGTGCAGGTGCAGTTCCGCCAGATCCTCGCCTGTCGCCGTCGCCGGCCCGGGAAACACTGCGACCATCGCCATGTCGAGCATGCTGCCATCGGCCGGATCGGTGAGCCGACGCAGCGACAAACGTCGAGGCTCTGGAAGATTACCGCCGATCAACGCCCCGCCAGCTGACCAAGCCAAGGGGCCCGAAACACGAATCACGGCGATGGCGGCGGGTGGTCGCCCCGATGCGAGGGCAACGATGGTGGCGGTGCTGCTCACGGCGCCGCAATCAGGTGGCAAGTCATTGTGGCGGTTTGGGAATCGCGGCGATGAAAAGTTTCTGCCACTGCTCGAAGCCATCGGCAATGCCGGGCATCCAGGCGCGCGTCATCTTCTCGAAATCGGCTGGGGTGACGCCGTCGGTGATCGTCGCCTTCAGCTTGTCGAGGTAAAGATCGTGCACCGGCGTCAGGTCGGGCAGGCCGAAAAAGGCCCGGGCCTCCTGCGGCGTGCATTCGATGTCGAAGCTGACCTTCATGGCGGCGGCCTTTTCCTGTTCGGGTTGCCGCTTGGCAGCCTTTGGGACGGAGTTTAGCGTCCGAGGCAGCAGAATCGCAAGGAGCACAACCGTGGCCGACACGCTGGAGATCGCCGCCCTCGATGGCGCCGGGACATTCAATGCCTATACCGCGGGCGCGCCCGGATCCCGCGCCGGCATCATCGTCATCCAGGAGATTTTCGGTATCAACCCGGGCATTCGATCGATGGTCGATGGCTGGGCTGCCGCCGGTTATCGCGCCGCCGCGCCGGATCTGTTCTGGCGGCAGCGGCCAGGCATCGAGCTGGACCCGGATGTGCCGGATGAGATGCAGCAGGCGTTCGGGCTGTACCAGGGCTTCGACGTCGACAAGGGTATCGCCGACATCGAAGCCAGCATCCGGGCGTTGCGCCACGCGGGCTGCGAAAAGGTCGGTGTCGTCGGCTACTGTATGGGCGGCTTCCTCGCTTACCTGTGCGCGACCCGCACCGATAGCGATGCGTCGGTCGGCTATTATGGCGTCGGCATCGACGGCAAGCTGGGCGAGGCCCATGCCATTGCACGGCCGTTGCTGCTCCACATCGCCTCGCAGGACCATTTCGTACCACCCGAGGCCCAGGCGAAGGTCCATGCCGAGCTCGACCAGCACCCGCGCGTGACGCTTTACGACTATCCTGCCGACCATGCCTTTGCCCGCGCCGTCGGATCGTCGCGGGTCGAGGCCCTGGCGCAGCAGGCAGATGCCCGCACGGCGGCGTTTTTCGAGGAGAATCTCTAGCATGTCGGCCATAACTTTCGCCGCTGTCGGCGGTCCCGACGTGCTGGAACTCGTCGAAAACGAGGTGCCGGCGCCGGGCCCGGGTGAGATCCGGCTGCGGCACACCGCGATCGGGCTGAACTTCATCGACACCTATCATCGGACCGGACTGTATCCGCTGCCCCTGCCGAGTGGCGTGGGGCTGGAGGCGGCCGGGGTCGTGGAGGCCGTCGGGGCAGGCGTCACGCTGCAGCCGGGCACCCGCGTCGGCTATTGCTGGGGACCGATCGGGGCCTATGCGACGCATCGCAACATCGCTGCCGACCGCGTCGTGGTGCTGCCCGACAGCGTCAGCGACGAGGCGGCGGCCGCCGGCATGCTCAAGGGCTGCACGACTGAGTTCCTGATCGAGCGCTGCGCGCGGGTGCAGGCGGGGCAATGGGTGCTGGTACCGGCGGCGGCCGGCGGCGTCGGGCAGCTGCTGGTGAAGTGGCTGAAAGCCATTGGCGCGCATGTCATTGCCGTTGCCGGCACGCCCGACAAGGTGGCGATCGCCATGGGCCATGGCGCCGACCATGGCTTGGTGCAGGACGAGACCATGGCGACGCAGGTCCGCGCGCTGACCGGGGGGCGCGGCGTCGATGTCGTGCTCGATGGCGTGGGCAAGGCGACGTTCGACATGTCGCTCGACAGCCTCGCGCGGCGTGGTCTGCTGGTCAGTTTCGGCAATGCCTCGGGGCCGGTGGGGCCGGTCGACTTTGGCATATTGGCGCGGAAAGGCTCGCTGTTCACCACGCGGGCGACGATGTTCGACTATTATCTGGGCCCCGACGACTATCGGAACCATGGCGGCCGCGTGCTGGAGATGATCGGATCGGGCGCCATCACCGTCAATATCGACCAGCGTTATGCCCTGAAGGACGCCGCCCAGGCGCATCGCGACCTCGAAAGCCGGCGCACGACCGGGTCGACGGTGCTGATTCCCTGAGGTTCCGGCCCTAGCTCAGCAGCGGCGTGACGACGGGCGCGACCTGGTGCCAGCCCTCCCAGATCATCTTGCCGGCGACATAGACGATGACGAGGAGGCCGACATAGGCGATCCAGCGATAGCGCTCGATGTATTTGGCGATCAGATTGGCGGCAATGCCCATCAACGCCACCGACAGGACGAGGCCGATCACCATGATTTCGGGGTGGTCGCGGGAGGCGCCGGCAACGGCGAGCACGTTGTCGATGCTCATGGAGACATCGGCAAGTGCGACCGACCAGGCCGCCGCGGCAAAGCTTTTGGCGGGTTTGGGGACGCCATGGGCAGCGAAATCATCGCTGCCGGGGCCGTCAATGACGGCGCGGTCGTGGCGAATCTCGCGCCACATCTTCCAGGCCACCCACAACAGCAGCAGTCCGCCGGCGAGAATCAGCCCGACAAGCTGCAACAACTGCGTGACCAGCAGCGCAAAGGCGACGCGCAGCACCAGCGCGGCGACGATGCCGATCATGATGACCTTGCGGCGCTGCTCGGCCGGAAGGCCGGCGGCGAGGGCGCCGACGACGATCGCGTTGTCGCCGGCAAGCACAACGTCGATCAATACGACCTGGCCAAAGGCCGACAGGGCGGCCGGAGTGAGAAGCGACGCTATGTCCATGGAGGCCAATTAGGGGTGCGAGACGCGATGCGCCAGCCCTGCAGCATCAATCGGCAAGGGTGTGGACGAGATCGTCGAGATAATCGCGACCCTGCATCAGCGAATTGATGCGGATGCGCTCGTTCAAACCGTGCATGCCGTTGCCGTCCGGATCGATGAACAGGCCCGGTGCACCATAGGTCGGGATACCGATCGGCGACAGGAAGATGGCATCCGTTGCCCCCGTCGACATGGTGACACCCATGGGTACGCCGGGAAAATGCTTGGCCGCGAGCGTCTTCATCGGGCCGATCACGGCGGGATTCAGCGGCGGCGACACGGCAACGGGGCGTATTGGCGGGGTCAGGGTGATGGTGACACCGGGGTTGCCGATGGCGGCGGCAAGATCGGCGCGGGTCTTTTCGGGGTCGGTGCCGGGAAACATCCGGCAGTTGACGTTGGCGGTGGCACGCTGCGCCAGGGCGTTGTTGGCGTGCCCGGCGTCGACCAGCGTGGTGACGCAGGTGGTGCGCAGGGTCGAATGGAAGGTCGGATCCTGGCTGACGATGGCGTTGGCGGCGGCATCGGCAGGGTTGGCGAGCAGCGTGGTGATGGCCTCGCCGACCTGTGGCGGGGTCGCCTTGGCGATCAGCGTGAAGAAACTGCGCGTCGTATCGTTGAACTGGACCGGAAATTCATGGGTATTCACGGCGACAATGGCGCGTGACAGGTCGGTGATGGCGTTGTCGGGGCGGGGTACGCTGCTGTGGCCGCCGCGATTCGTTGCCTGCAGCTGGAAGTTCTGGACGGTTTTCTCGCCAACCTGGACGCCCAGGGCGAGCGGTTTGCCGGCCTTATCATACTGGCCGCCGCCGCCTTCGTTGATGGCGAACTCGGCAGCGATGAGCTCGGGGCGATTTTTCGCCAGCCAATCGGCGCCGTTGAAGGCGTTGGTGGTCTCTTCACCACAGGTCAGCGCCAGTTTCAGGGTGCGCCGCGGGGTTTTTCCGGCGGTTTTGTAGCGGATCAGCGTGTCGGTCCAGATCGCCGCCTGGGATTTGTCGTCGAAGGTGCCGCGGCCATAGTAATAGCCGTCTTCCTCGACCATCACGAACGGGTCGCGGGTCCAGTCGGCGCGCTTGGCCTCGACGACGTCGAGATGGCCGAGCAGGAGGATCGGCTTGGCCTTCTTGTCGCTGCCAAGCACGACAACGACCATGCCGCCTTCCTTGGGGTGGGCGGCTTCGGCGAACAGGGTGATGTCGCCGTCCTTGTAGCCCGCCGCCTTCAGCCGCGCGGCCAGCCGTTCGGCGGCAAGCGTGCAGCTGCCGGCGGACAGCGTCGTGTCGGTTTCGACGAGTTCCTTGTAGAGTTCGCGAAACGCCTGCTGGTCGGGGCGGAGCGTCGTCGGCTGGGCGGCGGTGACAGCGGGCGCGACCAGGGCGGCGGCGAGCAGAAGGGCTTTCAGGGTCATTTGCTGTCCTTGGCGGAGGCATAGGCGGTGATCAGGTCGAACAGGTAATCGCGCTCGGCATACAGGCCGGCGACCGACTTGCGCTCGTTGAGGCCGTGGACGCCGCCGCCTTCGGGTTCGGAAAACCGACCCGGCACGCCATAGGTCGGAATGCCGCCGGCGTTGAGGAAGCGGCCGTCGGTGGCCCCGGTCGTCATCGCCGGCAGCATCGGCACGCCGGGGAAATGCTTGGCGGCGATGGCCTTGGCGGTGCCATAGACCAGCGGCGTCAGCGGCGGTGGCGGCGGTGTCGGGCTGATTTCACCGGTCGGAACGATGGTGATGGAGGGGTCCGCGGCGGCCTTCAGCAGCTGGGCGCGGACGTTCTCGATGGGGTCGCCGGGGAACATCCGGCAGTTGATGTTGGCGCCGGCGCGCTGGGCGAGGGCGTTTGGGGCATGGCCGCCGTCGAGCATCGTCGCGACACAGGTGGTGCGCAGCATCGAATGATAGGTCGGATCGCGCGAAACGATGGCGTTGGCGTCGCTGTCGGCGGGGTTGGCCAGCAATCGCAGCATCGCCGCCCCGGCCTCGCCGCCGGTCAGTTTTGCGGTTTCGGTGAAATAGGCGCGGGTGGTGTCGCTCAGCTGGACCGGAAATTCGTAACTGCCGATGCGGGAGAGCGCGGCGCTGAGGCTGTAGATGGCGTTGTCGGGCCGCGGCCGGCTGCTGTGGCCCCCCGGGTTGGTCGCCTCGATGTGGAAGTCCTGGTAGATCTTCTCGCCGGCCTGGATGCCGAGCGACACCGGCTTGCCGTCCTTGTCACGGATGCCGACGCTGCCCTCGTTCATCGCGAATTCGGCGTCGATCCAGTCCTTGTGGTTCTTCACCAGCCATTCGGCGCCGTTGAAGACATCGCCGTTGCCGCCTTCCTCGCCGCAGGTCAGCGCCAGTTTCAGCGTGCGGCGCAGCGGCCTGGCGCTTTTCATCCGCACCATCGCGTCGGTGAAGATCGCGGCATGCGCCTTGTCGTCCGATGCGCCGCGACCGTAGAAATAGCCGTTCTTCTCGACCATCACGAACGGATCGCGGGTCCAGTCGGCGCGCTTGGCCTCGACGACGTCGAGATGGCTGAGCAGCAGGATGGCCCGGGCCCTGGGGTCGGTGCCGGGCAGCACGGCGACCAGACCGCCCTCGCGCGGATGCTCGGGCACGCTGAATAGCCGGATTTCGCTGTCCTTGTAGCCGGCCGCCTTCAGCCGCGCCGCCATCTTCTCGGCGGCGACCGTGCAGCTGCCGTTGGAAAAGGCAGTGTTGGTCTCGATCAGGTCCTTGTAGAGCCCGCGAAACGCGGCCTGGTCGGGGCGGATGTCGGCGGCGGCAACCGGCGTGACGGCAACTTGTGCGGCGGCGACCAGCGCCGCGATCAGGACGGCTTTCACTTCACGCCCGCATAGGCTTTGACCAGGTCGAACAGATAGTCGCGGCCCTTCATCAGCCATTCGACCGAAATCCGCTCGTTGAGGCCATGGGCGTTGCTCGATCCGTCGCTGAGCAGGCCCGGTACGCCATAGGTCGGCAGGCCGGCGGCGATCAGGAAGCGCGCGTCGGTGGCACCGGTGCTCATCGACGGCACCATCGGCACGCCGGGGAAATGCTTCGCGGCCACGGCGACCGCCTTGTCATAGACTTCGCCCTTCAGCGGCGGCGGCGCGTTGACCGGATTGACCGGCGGAATCGGGGCGATGGTGACGGGGGCATCGCCGATTGCCGCCTTCAGCTGCGCGCCGACATCGGCCGGGCTGTCGGTCGGGAACATCCGGCAATTGATGTCGGCGGTCGCCCGCTGTGGCAGGGCGTTAATGGCATGGCCGCCCTCGATCCGCGTCGCGACACAGGTGGTGCGGAGCATGGAATGAAAGCGTGGGTCCCTGGACACGGCAGCGTCGGCGGCCTTGTCGTCGGGGTTGGCGACGAGCTTCAGCATGGCCTCGCCCATCGGGCCCGGCGTCATCTTGCCGAGCGCCGAAAAGGTTTGGCGCGTCACATCGTTGAAACGGATCGGGAATTCATAGGACCCGACGCGATTGAGCGCCGTTGCTAGTGCGTAGACGGCATTGTCGGGACGCGGCACCGATGAATGGCCGCCGGGATTGGTGGCGACGATCTGGAAGTTCTGCGTCACCTTCTCGCCGGCCTGGAAGCTGAGCGCCAGCGGCGTGCCATCGGGCTTCAGCGCGCCGCCGCCGCCTTCGTTGAGCGCGAAATCGGCCTTCAACCAATCCGGATGCTTTTCGATCAGCCAGCGGATGTTGTTGATCCGCGGCAGCGATTCCTCGCCGCAGCTGAGCACCAGCTTGATGGTGCGCTTCGGCTTGGCGCCCGAAGCCTTGAGCCTGACCAGCGTGTCGGTCCAGATCGCCGCCTGCGCCTTGTCGTCGGCGCTGCCGCGGGCATAGAAATAGCCGCCGTCCTCGACCAGCGTGAAGGGGTCGCGCGTCCAGTCCTCGCGCTTGGCCTCGACGACATCGAGATGGGCGAGCAGCATGACGGCGCCCAGCTTGGGATCGCTGCCGGCAAAGGTGGCGATCAGGCCGCCGTCGAGCGGCAGGCCCTCGGGCACGAAGACGTTGAGATCGGCGTCGGCAAAACCCGCTGCCTTCAACCGCGTCGCCATCCGCTTCGACGCCAGCGTGCAGTCGCCGATGCTGTGGGTGGTGTTGGTCTCGACCAGATCCTTGTAGAGCGCGCGGAAGGCGGCTTCGCCGGGTCGTTCGGCAGCGACGGCCGGCATGGAAAATACAGCCGCGGCCAGCGCGGCGCAGAGCAATTGGCGCAAGTTGACGGTCCCCTCGATCACTTGCCGCAATGTGGCGGCAAAGCGATCGCCGGGGCAAGTGGCAATAAGGTCAGTCGCGCAGCAGCTCGTTGATGCCGGTTTTCGACCGGGTGCGGGCGTCGACGGTCTTGACGATGACGGCGCAGTAGAGGCCGGGGCCGGGGCTGCCGTCGGGGAGCGGCTTGCCGGGCATGGTGCCCGACACGACGACGGCATAGGGCGGCACCTTGCCGATATGGACCTCGCCGGTGGCGCGATCGATAATCTTGGTCGAGGCGCCGAGATAGACGCCCATTGACAGCACCGCGCCTTCGCCGACCTCGACACCTTCGGCGACTTCGGCGCGGGCGCCGATGAAGGCGCCGTCGCCGATGATGACAGGGCCGGCCTGCAGCGGCTCGAGCACGCCGCCAATGCCGACGCCGCCCGACAGGTGGACGTTCTCGCCGATCTGGGCGCAGCTGCCGACAGTGGTCCAGGTGTCGACCATGGTGCCCTTGCCGACGCGGGCGCCGATGTTGACGAAGCTCGGCATGAGGACGGCGCCAGGCGCGATATAGGCGCCGCGGCGGACGATGGCGCCGGGGACGGTGCGGAAACCGGCCTCGGCAAAGCGGTTTTCACCCCAGCCGTCGAATTTCGACGCGACCTTGTCCCACCAGTGGCTGCCGCCGGGGCCGCCGGCGATGGGGGCGTTGGGATTGAGCTTGAACGACAGCAGCACGGCCTTTTTCAGCCACTGGTTGACGGTCCAGCCGCCGGCGCCGTCGGGTTGGGCGACGCGCAGTTCGCCGGCATCGAGGCCGGCGAGGGCGGCGTCGACGGCGGAGCGCACGTCGCCAGCGGTTGCGGTCGACAGCGTGTCGCGCGCCTCCCAGGCGTCGTTGATGATGGTTTCGATGCTCATTTGCCCTCCAGCGACGCAACGACGATGGCCAGCCAGGTGGCGACGTCGGGGATGATATGGTCGATATGGTCGCGCGCGTCGCCGGGGCCCTGTTCAGAGCCGTTGTCGATCCACACGGTGGTCATGCCGATCGCCTTGGCCGGCGCCAGGTTGCGCGCCATGTCCTCGACGAACACCGCGCGGGTCGGGTCGATGGCATAGGCGGCGCACATATGGGCATAGGCCGGGACCTGCGGCTTGGGCACATAGCCGAGCGCATGGATGTCGTGGAGCGCGTCGAAACTGTTCGACAGGCCGAGCCGGGCCAGCACGCGTTCCGCATAGGGGGCGTCGGCGTTGGTGAAGACGAACTTGCGCCCCGGCAGCCGGGCGATGAGCTCGGCGAGCTGCGGGTTTGGCGCCACGACATCGATGTCGACATCATGGACATCGGCGAGGAATTCGTGCGGATCGACGCCGTGTTCGGCCATCAGGCCGGGCAATGTCATGCCGTGCGAATGGAAAAAGCCCTTTTGCACCCGGTACGCCTTGGCCGGGTCGCAGGCCAGCAGCCGGGCGATATAGGCGCCCATGCGCGCGTCGATCTGCGGGAACAGGCTGGCGCTCGCCGGGTACAGCGTGTTGTCGAGGTCGAAGATCCAGCTGTCGATATGGTCGAACATGGCGGTGCTGTTAGCGTGCCGCGGCGGCGCCGTCACCTGCCTGGCGCTGGGCAGGGGGGCGGCGCGCTTTCCAAGTCGGTCCGCCACCGCTACGAGCGACTGGCGGGTGGGAGCATGGTCATGGCGATATTGCAGTGGGGCTGGCGCACGCTGCTGGTGGTTGCCGCCATGCTGGCGAGCGGCGCGGTGCAGGCCGACCAGCCCGGCCCGCCGCCCGATCCCGGCGCCACCCGGCCGGCGCCGCCGGTATTCGCCGCCACCAATCGGCCGCGCATCGGCCTGGTGCTCGGCGGCGGCGGGGCCAAGGGCTTTGCCCATATCGGCGTCATCGCGGAGCTGGAGCGCCGCCGCATCCCGATCGACGTCATTGCCGGCACCAGCATGGGTGCCGTCGTCGGCAGCATGTACGCCATCGGCAACGACGCCGCGCAGATCCGGGCGATCGCCGACGGCATCGACTGGGTGACGGTGTTCAACGACAGCCCGAGCCGCAACGACCTGTCGTTCCGCCGCAAGCGCGAGGTGCGCGACCTGTTGCTGAACTATCGGCTGGGCCTCGAGGACGGCAAGCCGGTGCTGCCTCGCGGTGCGCTCGGCGGCCAGCGATTGTTCGCGACGGTGCAGGAGCTGCTGGCGCCGTGGCGGGCGACCGAGGATTTCAACAACCTGCCGATCCCGTTCCGCGCCGTCGCCACCGATATCGTCACTGGCAAGCATGTCGTGATGGACAGCGGCAATCTGTCGACGGCGGTGTTCGCCAGCATGTCGATCCCCGCCGGCTTCCCGCCGGTCAAGCGCGAGGGGTTGCTGCTCGTCGACGGCAGCATTTCGGACAACCTGCCGATCGACGTGGCGCGCCGGATGGGTGTCGATGTGGTCATCGCCGTCGATGTCGGCGATCCGCCCAAGTCGTCGGCGGACAAGATCAACAGCGCGCTCGACGTGTTCACCCAGATGCAGCTGCTGCTCGGCTATGATGCCATCAAGCGCCAGCGCGATTCGATGGCCGGCCGCGACGTGCTGATCGATCCGGATATCACCGGCCTGTCGGTGACGGCCTTCAATCAGTCCGACCTTGCCATCGAGCGCGGCCGTGCCGCGGCGGCGAGCCTGGGCGACCGTCTGGCGGCACTGTCGGTTGGCGAGGCCGAGTGGGCGGCCTATCTGGCGGCGCGGCGGGCGCGTGCCAATCCGGCGCCGATCCGCATCGACCGGGTCGAGGTGGCGACCAACAGCAAGGTGCCGGTGGACGAGATTCGCGCACTGGTGCAGGCGCGACCGGGCGACATGCTCGACGGCGCCAGGATGCGCGACGATGTCGGCGCCATCTTCAAGCTCGATGAGTTCGATCGCGTCGATTATCGCATCGATATCGCCGATGGCCGCAACACGCTGGTCGTCAACGCCGAGGGCGCGCGCGGCACCAGGCGCTATTTCCAGACCGGGCTGATCCTCGCCAGCAACTTCGGCAAATCGGCGACCTTCGACCTGGGGCTGGGGTATACCGACCGCGATTTCCTCGGCACCGGGGCCGAATGGCGCGGCTTTGCCCGGGTCGGCAACGATGTGCTGTTCGAAACCAGCCTCTACCGCCAGTTCGGCAATGTGTTCGTCGAGCCGATCGCCAACTACCAGCGGTATTCGTCGCTGGTCATCCAGCAGGGGTCGCAGCAGACGCTGGCCTCGCTGCAGGTGTCGCGGCTGGGCGTCGGTGTCGATGGCGGGCTGCTGTTCGGTAATTGGGGGGAATTGCGCGCCGGCGTGCGTTTCGGCGGCCTCAACCCCGGCGACGAGGCGAACAGCTTCGGCATCGATCCCGGATGGAACCGCGACGTCGACTGGCGGGTCGGCTTCACCGTCGACACGCTCGATTCGCTTACCTTTCCGCGCTCGGGCCTGTTCGCGCAGGTCCAGGTCATCGACCATGTCACCGCGTTCGGCGGTGCGTTCGCCCGCGACAATATCTCCCTGACCGTCCAGAAACCGATCAGCTGGGACCGCGCCACGCTTGTCCTCGGCGGCCGGCTGGCGACGACATCGCGGGCGCGTGGCGACTTCATCGGCGATTTCCAGCTCGGCGGCTTTCTCAACCTGTCGGGGTTGCAGCGCAATTCGCTGATCGGGCCGCAGCTGCTGTTCGGTCGGGCGGTCGGCTATTACCGGCTCAGCCAGCGGGCGCCAATCCTCGACTTGCCGGTGTACCTCGGCGGCTCGCTGGAGGTCGGCAATGTCTGGACATCGCGCGACGACATCTCGCTCGGCAGCCTGCGCACCGCAGCCAGCCTTTTCGTCGCCGCCGATACGCCGATCGGCCCGGCCTGGCTTGCCTATGGCCTGAGCGAGGGCAATGGCTCGATCTACCTGGTGCTGGGGCGCATTTTCTAGGGGAGCACGGCCTTGGGGAAGCCGTCCCAGGCGGTGTCATAGTCGCTTTGGGCCCGCGCCATCGCCCAATCGGTGACGCGGTACGGCCAGCAGCTTTCGACCATGAAAGCCATGGTGCCGTCGATCTTGTGGGGCTTCAGTTCCGCCTCGGTCGCGGCGCGCCAGCTGGCGGCGTCGGGGCCATGGGCGTTCATCATGTTGTGCAATGACAGCCCGCCCGGCGCGAAGCCGCCGGCTTTGGCATCATAGGCGCCGGTGATCAGGCCCATCGCCTCCGACATCAGGTTGCGGTGGAACCAGGGCGGCCGGAACGTGTCCTCGGCGACCATCCAGCGCGGCGGGAAGATGACGAAATCGGCGTTGGCGCGCCCGGGTGTGTCGCTGGGGCTGGTCAGGACGGTGAAGATCGACGGGTCGGGGTGGTCGAAACTGACCGTGCCGATGGTATTGAAGTGGCGAAGGTCGTATTTCACCGGCGCCAGGTTGCCGTGCCAGGCGACGACATCGAAGGGCGAGTGCGCCAGCTGCGTCGTCCACAGCTTGCCGCCGAATTTCTGGATGAGCTCGAAGGGTTCGTCGCGATCCTCGAACCAGGCGGCGGGTGATTCGAAATCGCGCGGGTTGGCGAGGCCGTTGCTGCCGATGGGGCCGAGATCGGGCAGGCGGAAGGGCGCGCCGTGGTTTTCGGTGACATAGCCGCGCGCGGCGCCGTCGGGCAGTTCGACACGATAGCGGACCCCGCGCGGGATGATGGCGATCTCGAGCGGTTCGAGGTCGATGAGGCCCATTTCAGTAACGATGTGCAGCCGGCCATGCTCGGGGATGATCAGCATCTCGCCGTCGGCGGAGAAGAACGCCTGGTTGCCCATGCTTTGCGTCGCGGCATAGGTCGACAGGGTGACGCCGGTCAGGGCTTCGGGGTCGCCGTTCCACAGGATCGGCATTATCGAATCGTGGAAACTGGTGGACGCGTCGGGGATGGGTCGCGGGTCCCAGCGCAGCCGGTTTGGGCTGGCCGGCAAGGTGCGGTTGCCGGCCGGATCGAGTGCCAGCGTGAAGGCGCCATGGTTGGCCGACGGGCGCAGGCGGTAGAGCCAGGAGCGGCGGTTCTCGGCGCGTGCCATGGTGAAGGCGGTGCCACTGAGCTGTTCGGCGTAGAGGCCGAACGGCGGCCTTTGCGGGCTGTTTCGGCCGATGGGCAGCGCGCCGGGAATGGCTTCCGTGGCGAAATGGTTGCCGAAACCGGTCATGCTCATCGCTGCATCCTCACGCCGTTGCCGCCAGCCAGCGCGCCATCACGTCGGCCAGCGCCGGCGCCATCGCCTCCAGCGCCGCTGCATCCCGGATCGTCACGACACCGCGATCGACCGCCGGCCATCTTGCCAGCCCCGCAGGGTCCGCAAAGACAAAGCCCGCGCTATCCTTCACCTTGGCCCCGCGGTGCAGCACCATGCGGACGCCGCCGGCCCGTTCGAGGCCCAGGGTGATGCGGTCGTCCCCGGCCACGCAAAAGCTGGGGGCATTCCACTTGACGTGCTCGGTGACGCCCTCGGCCGCCGTCATCGCCAGCGTACGCAGCCGTGTCACAACCGCCGCCGTCGGAGCATCAAGGCCGGCGATGTAGGCGTCGACGGCCATCGCCCCCTTCAAGTGTCAAGCCTTTCCGGGGATGACGCCCCGTCGCACCTGGTCGAGTTCCAGCGACTCGAACAGTGCCTTGAAATTGCCCTCGCCGAAGCCGTCGTTGCCCTTCCTCTGGATGATCTCGAAGAAGATCGGCCCGACCATGTTCTCGGTGAAGATCTGGAGGAGGATGCCGCCGCCGGTTTCGGGGGCGCCGTCGATGAGGATGCGGCGCTTGCGCATTTCCTCAACGTCATGGCCGTGGCCTGGCAGGCGCTTGTCGATCAGATCGAAATAGGTTTCGATCGTGTCCTGGAAACGGATGCCGTTGGCGCGCAGCTTGTCGACGGTTTCGAAGATATTGTCGGTCGCCAGCGCGATATGCTGGATGCCTTCGCCCTTGTAGGCGCGCAGGAACTCCTCGATCTGGCTGTGCTCGTCCTGGCTCTCGTTGAGCGGGATGCGGATCTTGTCGTCGGGCGCGGTCATCGCCTTGGAGAACAGGCCGGTCGACTGGCCCTCGATGTCGAAATAGCGGATCTCGCGGAAATTGAAGATGCGCTCGTAGAATTCGGCCCAATGCGCCATGCGGCCGCGATTCACATTGTGCGTCAGATGGTCGAGCGTGTGCAGGCCGACGCTGCGATCGTCGGCGGTGGCGCCCTGAACGGGCCGGAAATCGATGTCGTAGATTTCGTGTTCGCCGGCCTTGTCGACCAGATACAGGTTCGAACCGCCGATGCCCTCGATGGCGGGAATGTTGAGCTCCATCGGCCCCACGGGCCCGTGCACCGGCGTGGCGCCGCGCTGCACCGCCTCGGCGAATGCCGCGCTGGCGTCGGCCACGCGAAACGCCATGGCATTGGCGGACGGGCCATGGGCGTTGCGGAATTCGGCGGCCTGGCCCGTCGTGTCCATGTTGAGCAGGAAGTTGATGCTGCCCTGCGCATAGCGGCGGACATTCTTCGACCGGTGGGTGCCGACATGGGTGAAGCCCATCGCGACGAACAGCCCGGCCAGCGCCTCCGGCTCGGGGCTGGTGAATTCGACGAATTCGAAGCCGTCGAGGCCGAGGTCGTTGGGGCGGGGCTGGGTCTTGGGTCTAACAGCGGCTTCGACGGTCATGGCAAACTCCCGGATTGACCGCCTATTGGTAACAGATGTTACGGTTTGGCACAAGCCTGCAGCAGGTGCGCAAGCGCGGTGCGCAGCGCCTCGGCCTCCCCCGGCGACAGCGTCGCGAGCAGGCGTTTTTCGACCTCCAACGCCTGCGGGGCGACGATGTCGTGGATGCGGCGACCCTCCGCCGTGGGGCTGAGTCGCAGCGTGCGCCGGTCGCCGGTGTCGCGCACGCGATCGATCAGGCGGCGGGTCGACAGGCCCGCGACGGCCCGGCTGATCGTCATCTTGTCCATGCCGGTGGCCTCGCCGAGTTCGACCTGGCTTGGCTGGCCGGCGGCGGTGACCGCGGCGAGCACCCGCCATTCGGCCGCGGTCAACCCGAACCGGCTTTCATAGCCGGTGCCGGTGGCGACGGCGCGCGACACCGCGTTGGAGGCGACCGACAGCTGGTAGGGCAGGAAATCGGCGAGACGAAAGCGCGTCATGCCCGCCAGCGTGCGCCAGGCGAAACGATGGCGCAACCGGTCGGCTTCATCCCGGAAGCGCGCGGACCGCCGGCGTCGGGGCCAGATTGGTCGCGTTCGCCAGCGTGACACAGGCGGTGACCATCGCCGACAGGCTGTCGACGTTGCGGGCGGCGCCCAGCGCTTCGGCGTGCACCGCCTCGTCGTTCTGCCAGCAGCCGACGATCATCGGCACGCCCGGTGCCAGCGCCGTGACGCGCCGGGCAAGGAAGCGCAGATGCGCCGGATTGCCAACAAGGCCCAGATGGACAAGGCAGACGATGCCGGCGGCGGGCAGGCGCGGATCATTGGCGAGTGCGGTCGGGTCGGCGCCGGAGACATGGACGGCGCCGAAACCGCGCCGGCGCAGCAACTGCGCCGCCATCGCCGCCACCGTGATGTCGAAGGCGCCGCGACCGGCGACGCAGATCACCGCATCGTCGCGGCCCCAGCTGGCCGGTGGGCGGCTGCCCGTGGGTGGCGGCGCGATGTCGTGATCCTCGAAATAATGCACCATCGCCAGCGTCGCGTCGGCGATGTGGCGGGCCTTGTCGACGGTCATCGCGCCCCGGCGCAGGTCGGCGGCGGCAAGCAGCAGCGTGGCGCGCGCGGTGCGGTCGTAGAATTCGCGCAGCGGCTGGTCCTCGATCAGCACCTCGGCAAGATCGAGCGCTTCCTCGGGATCGCTGCCGAGGATGCGCTGGTAGAACATTTCCAGCGGCGTCAGCGGCGGCCGATCGCCGAGCAGCACGTCGAAAAATTCCAGCGACGCGACATGGCGGCCGAGAACGACGAGGCACAGGGTCAGCGGTGTCGACAGCACCAGCCCGACGGGGCCCCAGACCCAGGTCCAGAACAGCGCCGCGACCAGCACCGAGATCGGCGACAGGCCGGTCGAGCGGCCGTAGAGCAGCGGCTCCACGACATAGCCGATGATCGGTTCGACGATGACGAACAGCAGCGCGACATGGCCGACGACCGTCCAGCCCGGATCGATCGCCGCGGCCAGTGCCAGCGGCGGCGCCGCGCCAAGGAAAGGCCCGATATAGGGGATGAAGCGCAACAGCCCGGCGACGATGCCCCACAGCCCCGCCGACGGCACGCCGATGACGAACAGCCCGGCCCAGATGATCGTGCCGAACGCGGTGTTGACCGCCAGCTGGGCAAGGAAATAGCGGCTGAGCCTGGCGCCGGCATCGTCCATGGCGAGCGTCGTGCGATGCAGGTCCGACGATCCGAAGACGCGGATGAAGCGGTCGCGCAGGTCCTCGCGCTCGAACAGGATGAAGGTGGTAATCACCATGACGATGATGAAGACCTCGAGCGGGGCGAGGATCGGCGTGATCACCGCCATGGCCAGCGCGAACGGCGACGGCTCGGGCTGGTGGACCTCCACCGGAACCGGCGCGGTGCCCGGTGTCTTGGGTGTGGTGACGGCGCGGCTGCGCTCCTGCGCTGCCTTGCGGGCGCCGGTCGACCGGGTCTTCGATTCGAATTCGCGGGTGAAGGAGGCGGTGCGCCGCGCTGCATAGTCGCGCACCGATTCGACCTTGGCCTCGATGGTGCGGGCATAGCGCGGTGCGTCGTCGGCGAGCGTGGCGGCCTGGCCGACGACGATGACGCCCAGCCCGCCGATCAGGCCGAGCGCCAGCGCCATGGTCATGGCGACGGCGATCGGGCGCGGCAGGTGACGGCGGCGCAGCAGGTTGACGACAGGGGCGAGGACAAAGGCCAGCAGGATGGCCAGCGTGATCGGCACCAGCACGGTCTTGCCGAAATACAGCGTCGCCACCGCGGCGACGCCGGTGGCGAGATGCAGCAGGCGCGTCACCGCCGGCGTATCGGCGCCGCCGTCGATCGGCGATGCAGGCGGACGCCTTGGCACGGCGTCACCGCTGTCGAACATCGATCCGTCTCCGCCCCGAATTGCCAGTGCTGCCTCAGCCGCCGGTGATCGTTACGCTCCCCGGTCGGCGATGTTCCCCCGGGCCGGTGATCTCACGCATATTTCGCCTTTAGCGCGATCATCGCAAGGGCCGCCTTTGCCGCTTCGCCGCCCTTGTCCTTTTCGGTCTGGCGCGCCCGGGCCCAGGCCTGGGCCTCGTTCTCTACGGTCAGGATGCCGTTGCCGATGGCGAGACCGTCGAGGGTCAGCGCCATGATCGCCCGGGCGCTTTCGCCGGCGACGACTTCGAAATGATAGGTTTCACCGCGGATGACGCAGCCAAGTGCGACATAGCCGTCATAATCGCCGCCGGCGTCGGCAAAGGCGATGGCGGCGGGTATCTCCAGGGCGCCCGGCACGGTGATGACGTCAAAGGTGGCGCCGGCCGCCTGCAACGCCGCGGTGGCGCCGGCCAGCGCCGCATCGGCGATGGCGGTGTAGAAACGGGCTTCGACGATCAGGAGGTGGGTCATGGAAAACTCTCTTCTCCCCTCCCGCCTGCGGGAGGGGTCGGGGGTCGGGGACTTCGACGGCGGTTGCGAAATTGCGGGCGGGACTCCCCCAGCCCCTCCCGCAGGCGGGAGGGGAGCTAGGCCGCCACGGCGACCGACATCGCATGCGGCGGGATGGCGCGTTCGCCGACGACGTTGAGGCCATAGCCCTGGATGCCGACGATGTTGCGGTGCTGGTTGGTCAGCAGGATCATGTCGGACACGCCGAGGTCGCTGAGGATCTGGGCACCGATGCCGTAATCGCGAAGCTGGAACGGCTGGCCCTCGTCCTTGGCCTTCATCTGGGTCGATATGGCGGTCGGCGACGAATCGCGGATGATGACGATGATGCCGGCGCCTTCCTGGCCGATGACATCCATGGCGCGGGCCAATTGTCCGGCGCGGTCGTTGGCCTCCATGAACAGGTCGGCGAACATCGACTGGGTATGGACACGGACGAGCGTCGGCTTGCCGGGTTCGACGCGGCCCTTCTGCAGGACCATGTGCTCGCCATATTCGGCCGTGTTGGCATAGGTCTTGGCCTGCCAGCGGCCGCCGTGCCAGCTGTCGATCTCGGTTTCGGCGACCAGCTTGACCAGCCGGTCATGGGCGTGGCGATAGGCGATCAGGTCCTGGATGGTGCCGATCTTGAGGCCGTGCTTCCTCGCAAAGACGATCAGTTCGGGCAGCCGCGCCATCTCGCCATCGTCGTTCATGATCTCGCAGATGACGCCCGACGGGTTGAGGCCCGCCAGCCGCGCGACATCGACCGAGGCCTCGGTATGGCCGGCGCGAACCAGCACGCCGCCGTCGCGGGCGACCAGCGGAAAGACATGGCCCGGGGAGACGATATGCTCGGGGCCCTTGGACGCATCGACGGCGACGGCGATGGTGCGGGCGCGGTCGGCGGCCGAAATGCCGGTAGTGACGCCGTCGCGGGCCTCGATCGACACGGTGAAGGCGGTCGAATGGCGTGTGCCGTTATGCTGCGCCATCAGCGGCAGGCCGAGCGTCCGCACCCGGTCCGACGACAGTGTCAGGCAGATGAGGCCACGGCCGTGGCGGGCCATGAAGTTGATCGCGTCGGGCGTCGCCATCTGCGCGGGGATCACCAGGTCGCCCTCGTTCTCGCGGTCCTCGTCGTCGACGAGGATGAACATGCGGCCGTTCTTGGCCTCGTTGATGATTTCGTGAACGGTGGCCAGCGCCGGGCCGGTCTCGCGGTCCTGCAGATAGGCCTCCAGCTTGCGCAAAGTATCGGCGGTCGGGTTCCAGTCGGCATCGTCGAGGTTGCGCAGTGAGTTAGCGTGCAGTCCCGCGGCGCGGGCGAGGCCCGATTTGGTCTCGCTGCCATCGGCGACAAGGGCGCGCAGGCGATCGGTCAATGTGGCGGTCATGGCGAGTCTCACATCAGGATGTGACGATAAATCTGCCTGTCACATCGCAATGTCAATGCGCCATCGTTACGCGGCAGCGACCGCTTGTTTCATGCGGGCCAGATAACGGGCGAGGACATCGATCTCGATGTTGATCTCGTCGCCTGCCTTTATCGTGTCGAAGGTCGTCCACTGCGCCGTATGCGGGATGATGTTGATCGTGAACCGCGCGCCGTCGGCGGTGTCGACCACGCTGTTGACGGTCAACGACACGCCATCGAGGCTGATCGAGCCTTTCTCGGCCACGAACGGTGCGATGTCCTTTGGCACGCCAATGGTGATCCGGGTCGAATCGCCGACCGGCTCGACGCTTTCGATCCTCCCGACGGCGTCTACATGGCCGGTGACGATATGGCCGCCGAGTTCATCGCCGACCTTCAGCGCGCGTTCGAGGTTGAGCCGACGCCCGGCGACCCACTGTCCGGCCGCGGTGCGGCTTTGCGTTTCGCCCGACACATCGACGCTGAATTCGCCTTCGGCCTTAGCGACGACGGTCAGGCAGACGCCGGAACATGCCACCGAAGCACCGAGCGAGAGGCCGGCCGTATCATAGGTCGTGGCGATGACCACGCGCAGGTCGCCGCGCGGCTCGATGGCCTTGATGTGGCCGATGTCGGTGATGATGCCGGTGAACATGTCTGTGGCCTAACGGATGCGGGTGTAGGTCTCAAGCCGGTCGGGCGCGAGGTCGATGATCGGCCCGGCGCGCCAGCGGCCGTGCGCCGGTGCCAGGTCGGGCAGGCCGATCGCCGACAGTGCCGGGCGGCCGCCGATCAGGATCGGCGCGCGATAGAGCAGCAGCCGGTCGACGAGATCGGCGGCGATCAGGCTGGTCGCGAGTCCTGCCCCGCCTTCGGCCAGTACCAGATTGGCGTCGGTGACAGCGGCGAGCGCGCCGGGGCTGGCGATCCACCGCACGTCACCAGGCATGCCCTCGGTGGCGCTCATCACCGCCACGATCGGCGCGCGGCCTTCCAGCCCGGACAGTCTGACATTCAGCGTTGGACTGTCAGCATCCTGCGTGCCGCGGCCGACGACGATCATGTCATGCCGCGCCCGCTCCAGGTGACCGTGCGCCCGCGCTCGTTCCCCCGTGATCCACTTGCTTACGCCCGAGGCCAAGGCGACCGAACCATCCAGCGTCACCGCCAGCTTCAGCGTGATGTGCGGGCGATTGCGGCGCAGGCGGCTGAAGAACCCCGCCATGACCGCCTGGGCCTCATCGGCGCGCACGCCTTCCGTGACGGCGATGCCGGCAGCGCGCAGCCTGGCCGCGCCGGCGCCATCGGTGCGCGGGTCGGGGTCGCCCGCGGCGATGACGACGCGCCCGACGCCGGCCGCGACCAGCGCATCGGCGCAGGCGCCGCCGCGCGGGCTGGCATGCGCACAGGGTTCCAGCGTGACATAGGCTGTCGCCCCGCGCGCCGCATTGCCGGCCTCTGCCAGTGCGACCGCCTCCGCATGCGGCCGGCCGCCGGGCCTGGTATGGCCGCGGCCGACAATGCGGCCGCCGGCGACGATGATGCAGCCGACCGGCGGGTTGAGGCCGGTGTTGCCGACGCCGCGATCCGACAGCGCCAGGGCGGCGCCCATCAGCCGCGCGTCGTCGGCAGGGCTGGTCACGCCCTACTGGACCGGCGGCTCGCCGGCCACGACGGGCACGGGCGCAGCGGCCGCGACATAGGGGATTTCCTGCTGCGCACCGTTGCCGGCGACATAGGCATCATATTGCTTCTGCGCGTCCAGCTTCGCCTTGCCGGTCAAGGTCGCGATATAGGCGCGCGACTGGGCCTTTTTCGCCTCCTGCGCGGCGACCGTCGCCCTGGCATCGGCAAGCGCGTCGGCGCGGCTGCGGTCCCCGGCCCAATTCTGCATGTAGATGACGTTGAGCGTCGGCGCCGAATATCCCCAGCGCGATTCGAGTGCGAAGGCGACCATCCCGATCGTCGTGATCAACAGCGCCGATCCGCCGACGATCAGGCGTCGGCGCCGCGCATCGGCAACGGATGGATTGAGAAACGACATAGGACCTCCGGCAGGGAACATAGGGGCGCACCCCGCCGGATGCCAGCCGGGCCGTTGCCCCGCGTCAGGCTGACGCCCACGCAAGCGTCAGGCTGACGCCCACGCAAGCGTCAGGCTGACGCCTCGTCCAGGCGGAAACGAACGGTGATGTCGCGCTCCGCTGCCACAGCCACGCCGGCGTCGAGCGCCGGGCTGAAGCGCCAGTGCGCCAGGGCATGGGCCACCGCGGCCGCATCGAGCCGCGGCGAGCCCGAGGAACGCCCCAGCGACGCCGCCAGCACCCGGCCATCGCGACCGATGCGGACATGGACGATGACGCTGCCTTCCTCGCCCATCCGCCGCGCCGCCGCGGGATAGGGCGGCTGGGCGCTGCTGCGCGTGTCGAGCCGGGCAATGACGGTCGGGCCGGCGGGTGTCACCGGCCGGGCATTGGCGATATCGCCGGCGGCATTGCCGTTGCTGCCGTCAAGCATCACCGGCTCGTCGATCGGCGAATCGCGGCGGACGGTGTCGGGCGGCGTGACCTCGACGGTGAAGATCGGTGCGGCGAGGGTCGGCTGCACGACGATGTCCCGGGCATCGGGCGGCGTCGGGATCGGCGGCGCGTGAACCGGATCGGGATGATCGGTGATGATCATCGGCGGCAGGGGCGTCGGCGCCAGCGTCGTCGACACGGCGAACAGCCCGATGGCGGCAAGGCCGGCGTGCAGCGCGATGGTAACGGCGAGACCCGCCGGATGGCGGCAGCTGTCGAGATAAGTGCCGTGCGACATGGTTTTCGATCCTCCCGAATCGTCAGGTTGCACGCCGTGCCGGCAGCTTCGGCCGTGTCGCGGCGCGCGGCCATCGTCTCATGGCCCTGTCGATTATGATAGGGGGTTGTTACGCAATTGCAGCATTCAGCCTGGCAAGGGCGGCATCGCGCCCGATCAGCGGCAGCAGCGCCGCCATTTCGGGGCCGGTGTCGCGCCCGGTGAGGGCATGGCGCAGCGGGTGGAACAGGCCGCGGCCCTTGCGATCGGTCGCGGTCTTCAGCGCCGCTACCCAGCGCGACCAGATGTCGTCACCCCAGGGCTGCGCCGCGAGTTCGGTCGCGGCGGCGGCGATGAAGGCCCGATCGTCGGGGTCCGCCGGTGCCGATACGGCGCGGGCGATGACCGCCTGCCACGCCGCGGCCTCGGCAACCGTCGCCAGATTGCCGCGCACGGCAAGCCAAGCCGCTTCTGTCATGCCGGGCGGCAGGCGATCGGCGACCATTGCGAACGGCATCAGGTGCAGCGTGCGGGCGTTGAGCGCCTGGAGATCGGCGGGATCGAACCGCGCGGGCGCGCGGCCGAAGTGCGTCAGGGCAAAGCCCGGCAGCAGCGCGGCGATGTCGGCGACGGCCTCCACCGGCTGCGACGTGCCGATGCGGGCGAGCAGCGCCACCACCGCCTGCGGCTCGATACCCGCGGCGCGCCAGGCGTCGACGCCTTCGGATCCGATGCGCTTGGACAGCGCCGCATCGGCGCCGGTCAGCAGCGCCAGATGCGCGAGCTGCGGCACGGCGGCGCCGAGCGCCTCGAACATCTGGATCTGCACGGCCGAATTGGTGACATGGTCCTCGCCGCGGACGATGGCGGTGATGCCGAGGTCGATATCGTCGACGACCGATGGCAGCATGTACAGCCAGGTGCCGTCGGCGCGGCGCACCACGGGATCGGACAGCGCGGCGGGATCGTAATGGCAGTCGCCGCGCACCCCGTCGTGCCAGCGGATCGGCGCGTCGATGTCGAGCCGGAAGCGCCAGTGCGGCGCGATGCCGGCGGCGGTTTTCGCGTCATGGTCGGCCTCGGTCAGCGCCAGCGCGGCGCGGTCATAGACCGGCGGCAGCCCGCGCTGCTGCTGCACCTTGCGCTTCAGGTCGAGTTCCTCGGGCGTCTCATAGGCGCGATACGCCCGGCCCAGGGCGGCAAGCCGCGCCAGCGCCGCGTCGTAGAGGGCAAAGCGATCGGACTGGCGGACCTCGATATCGGGCGCGAGACCCAGCCAGGCGAGGTCGTCGCGGATGCTGGCGGCCGATGCCTCGGTAGACCGGGCAACGTCGGTATCGTCGAACCGCAGCACGAAGCGGCCGCCGGCCTGGCGCGCC
Source organism: Sandarakinorhabdus sp. DWP1-3-1 (assembly GCF_049896705.1). Taxonomy (NCBI): domain Bacteria; kingdom Pseudomonadati; phylum Pseudomonadota; class Alphaproteobacteria; order Sphingomonadales; family Sphingosinicellaceae; genus Sandarakinorhabdus; species Sandarakinorhabdus sp. DWP1-3-1. Next base: position 265,481 of record NZ_JAFCUV010000002.1, read on the forward strand.
ACCAGCCAGTTGACCAGCGCGGTGCGGATATTGCCGGCGTGCAGCCGACCGGTGGGCGAGGGCGCGAAACGGGTGACGGTCATCCCACTGCCTTAGCAACATGGGATGACCGCCTGTCCAGCCTTGTCCAGCCGCCCCGCTCAGCCGCCTTCGGCCAGCGCGAAGGCCCGCAGCGCCGACCGGTCGTATTCCTGCAGCCGCGAATTGCCGTTGGTCGCCTTGGCGGTGACGTACAGGTCGGCGGCGAACGCCGCGCTCGGACAGCTTTCGAGCAGGGTCGCGACCGGAAAGTCGTGGCTGTACGCGCCGGCCGCCAGGGCATAGGGCGGCGCGCTGGCCGCGACCTCGCCGCTGGTGCTCGCCGCCGCGACATAAGTGATGCCGCGCACGACGCTAAAGCTGAACACCGCGCGGTCGTTGGGGTGGGTCGCGGCGAATTCCAGCAGCAGCGACGCGCCATCGGCATAGCGCAGGAAGCCGCAGTCATCGTCTGCCATCCCCGCCGACAGCACCGGCGGATCGATGCTCGCGTCGCAGCGGCTGTTGTCGACGACAACGGTGAATACCAGTCCGCCGCCGTCGATTTCGGATGGTGCCGCGACGCGGGTGTTGATCGTGCCGTCCGCCTCGATGCTCGTCGGCAGCAGGAACTGGAAGGTTGCCGGCCCCGGCGCGACCAGCACATTGGCCTGGCTGAACACCTCCAGCTTGACCTGGTAGCTGTCGGCCAGCCCGGGCGCCGCCACCGCGTCGCCGGTACCCGGCGTCACCCAGCGCGCCGAATAGATGTCGCCGACGGCACCGTCGATCGGCCAGTAATATTGGGTGCCGGCCGGATCGGTGCTGGTGTCGACGCCCCAGTCGGCGGGACTGAAGACCTGGGTGCGGAAGCGGAAGCGATCGCCCAGCGTCGGGCCGAGCTGGACGGTCGGGAAGGCGAGGCCCGGGCCCGGCACGTCGCGGACATAGTTGCGGCTGACCGGCTCGGTCATCGCGGTGAAGTCGCCGCTGCTGCCGCGCCGCCACGACCAGCGATAGTAATAGATGCCGGCATCGGGGATGCCGAGGGCATGCTGCTGGCGAAAGCCGAGGACGCTGCCGAAGGGCGCATCGACGAAGCTGCCGTAATTCGTCAGCCCATCGGGCCGCACCCAGCCGGCGGGGATGCCCACGCCGGCAGTGCCGCCGATGAAGGTGCCGCCGATGGCGTGCGGCAGCACCCAGCGCTCGACGCCCGACGGTGGCTCGACGGGCGGCTCGGGCACGCACGGTTGGGCGCGCGGATCGGTTACGACGACGGTGATCTCGCTGCCGCAGACATAGTTCCAGTGCGTGTGGCAGCGCACCGACGGCTGGTAGATCGTTGTCCAGGTCCCACCGATCAGCTGTTCGGCCGATACATAGATGTCGGGCTGGTCGCCATTGCAGGCATGGATGTAGAGCGCGCTGAAGCGGCCGTTCTCATCGGTCGGCACCGTGGCGAAACACTGTTTGAAGGTCAGGAACCACGGTTCCAGCCAGGCCAGTTCGCACAGCCAGGGCCGCCAGTAGAGCGCGTCGGCGACCAGCCATTGCCGAGCAAGCGGGGCAGGACCCTGCGCCAGTCGGTTCCATTCGGGAACTTCGAGCTTGTCACGCCGGAAATCGTCGATGGTGACGCCGCTCAGCGATCGCGCGGTCGCCGGCAGGCGGCGCGGGCTGATGGCCTTGGCCGCCGTGCCGACAATCGATGCGCGCGACGCCGGATTGATGGCGAGGCCGGGAAAGGGGCCGGGAAACGGCTCCGGGTCGGGCTCGGGGATCGGCGGCTTCCTGGGGCCGGCGACGATATCGAGCAGGTCGTCGCGCAGCCGCAGGATGTCGCGGTCGGGCAGCCGGGTGATCCAGTCGAACCAGCGGTCGACCTCGCAGACGGTGACGCGGGCGTTGCAGATCGGCAAGTCGATGGTGCTGCCGTTGGGCAAGGTGACGCGCTTGACCAGCCGACCGCGCACCCAGCAGAAGCACAGGCGTGGCCATGGCTGCCAATAGGGCCGGGCGATGGCCAACTCGATCTGCGGGCGCTGGCGATCGAGGCGCAGCGGTTCGGTATAGGCAGCGAGCTGCTTTTCGAGCTTGGCGCGCGACAGCGGCGGTGCCTTGTTGTCGCTATCGAGCAGCGGCGCCACGGTCAGTCGCGCGGTCTGGCCGAGAGCCGCCTCGGGCACATTGATGGTGCCCTTGGCAATGAGGCTATCGCCATCGCGGCCGACCTCGAGCCTGGCGGTGCCGAGGGCACTGCCGGTGCGGCCGTACAGGACGGCCTGGAGTTGCTTGAGCGTGTCCTCGCCGGCTTCGGGCAGCCGGATGACGATCGGCACGCTGAGGGACTTTTTTGGATCGCTGGCCATGTTTTCCTCCTTGGGAAAAGACGTGGGCGCGACTCGATTCTGTTATCGTTACGGCTGACTATACACCCGAAAAGGCCGGCAGGAAACCAGGCCAGGAAGTTTAACAAACATTAACAACGTCTTATTGGGCAGATGCGGATTTTGCTGTCCTACAAGAACCTTATTGGTTAGAAACGAGACAGTCCGCTCTTTGACATCGTTGATCTTGCGGCGGACTCGCGGCAGGGGTGCTGCACGCAACCGGCAGCGACTTTGCGGTGGGCGCAGCAGGCCGGCTTCACCAGGCCTGTGCGAGACCTCGATCGCGGATCACGCCGTCCGAAACGCGTTGGTGATCGGGTAACGCCGGTCGCGGCCGAAGTTGCGGCCGCCGATCTTGACCCCGGGCGGGGCCTGGCGGCGCTTGTATTCGGCGATGTAGAGCAGGCGTTCGATGCGGCCGACGATGGCCGGGTCGACGCCGTCGGCGACGAGGTCGGCGGCGCTGCGTTCGTGCTCGACAAGGCCGATCAGGATGCGATCGAGCAGGTCATAGGGCGGCAGGCTGTCGGCGTCCTTCTGGTTGTCGCGCAGTTCCGCGGTCGGCGGCTTGTCGATGACCCGCTGCGGCATCACCGGGCCCCTGGGGCCGATCGACAGGCGCGGATGGTGGCGATTGCGCCATTCCGACAGCTTGAACACCGTCGTCTTGTAGACGTCCTTCAACACCGAATAGCCGCCGGCCATGTCGCCATAGATGGTGGCATAGCCGACGCTCATCTCCGACTTGTTGCCGGTGGTCAGCAGCATGGGGCCGAACTTGTTGCTGAGCGCCATCAGGCTGAGGCCGCGGATGCGCGACTGGATATTCTCCTCGGCGATATCGGGCGCGCGGCCGGCGAACAGCGGCGCCAGCATCGCGTCGAATGCCGCCATTGCCGGCTGGATGCCGACGGTGTCGAGCCGGCAGCCGAGCAGGCGCGCGCATTCGGCGGCATCCTCCAGGCTGTCCTGGCTGGTGTAGGGCGACGGCATCATCACGCACCACACCCGGTCGGCACCGAGCGCATCGACGGCGACGGCGGCCGACAGTGCCGAATCGATACCGCCGGACAGGCCGAGGACGACACCGGGGAAGCGGTTGCGATTCACATAGTCGCGCAACGCCAGCAGCATGGCGTGGTAGATATCGGCCGGGTCCTCGTCGCGGGCGGCGATCTCGCCCGTTTCGCAGGTCCAGTGATGGCCGATCAGGCTGCGCGTCCAGGTTGTGGTGACGACGCGCTCCTCCCAATCGGGAAGCTGCAGCGCCAGCTTGCGATCGGCGTTGAGGATGAAGCTGGCGCCGTCGAAGACGAGTTCGTCCTGGCCGCCGACGCGGTTTAGATAGAGCAGCGGCAGCCCTGTTTCGGTGACGCGGGCGACCGACAGCGACAGGCGGCGATCATCCTTGCCGGTTTCATAGGGCGAGCCGTTGGGGACGATCAGGATCTCGGCGCCGGTCTCGGCGAGGCACTCGGTGACATCGGGTGTCCAGATGTCCTCGCAGATCGGCACGCCGAGCCGGGCGCCGCGGAACGGCAGCGGCCCGGGCAAGGGCCCGGCGCTGAACACGCGCTTTTCGTCGAAGGTGCCATAGTTGGGCAGGTCGTGCTTGCGGGTCACGCCAACGATCTCGCCGCCGTCGAGAATGAAGGCGGCGTTGAACAGCCGGCCATGTTCGGCGAGCGGCGCGCCGACGAGCAGCGCCGGGCCGCCATCGGCGGTGGCGGCGGCCAGGCGCTGGACCCGCTCCATGGCGGCGGCGACGAGCGCTGGTTTCAGCACCAGGTCTTCGGGGGGATAGCCGACGACGGACAGTTCGGGCGTCACCAGCAGGTCCGCGCCGGGAACCTGGGCCCGCGCGGCCAATATGGCATCGGTGTTGGCGTCGAGGTCGCCGACCCCGGCGTTCAACTGGGCAAGGCCGATGGCAAGGCTGTGGCTCATGGCCCCGGTTTAGGGGTGGGTGCCGCCGGGGGCAACCGGCGGCAACGCCGCTAGCGGCGCACGTCGACCTTCAGGAATGTGGCATGCGTCAGCGTCCGGTCGGGCTCGGTGGCGCGGTTCTGGGCGGTGAACAGCGCCTCCAGTTCGGCCTGCAGGTCGCCGATCCGGTCGCCGGCGGCGGCAAAGGCGTTCATCGTCGGCCCGTAATAGTCGCGGAACACCGCAACGAAATCCACCGGCGGACCGGGAAAATCGAACACATAGGTGGTCTTTTCGAACATGATCCGGTCGGCGGGCACGCCGGCGGCGACGAAGCGCGCCGTCACCTCGGCTTCGCTGCCCCAGGTCACCGGGCTGACAAAACCTTCCGGCGGCGGCGGGGTATAGCCCGCGCTGATGCGCAGCACCTGGGCCACCAGGGTCGGATCGCCGGGGATCCAGTTGCCCATGACGATGCGGCCGCCCGGCCGGGTCACCCGCACCATCTCGGCGGCGACATCATAAGGTCGCGGGGCGAACATGGCGCCGAAGATGCTGACGACGAGGTCGAAGCTCGCATCGGCCAGGCCGGCCAGGTCGGCGGCGTCGCCTTCCTCGAATCGCAGGTTGCCGAGACCCTCGGCAGCGGCGCGGGCGTTGCCGGCCGCGACGAGATTGCTGGCGATGTCGACGCCCAGCACATCGGCGCCCAGCCGTGCCGCCGGCAGCGCGGTGGTACCGTCACCGCAGCCGAGATCGAGCACCCTGAGGCCGGGCGTGATACCCAGCGTCGCCACCAACGCTTCGCCGCTGCCGCGCATGTTGGCCGCGAGACGGGTGAAATCACCCTTTTCCCAAAGTGCCTTGTTCGGATTGGTCGCCATCGTGCAGATCCTCGCCATCGGAACGGGAGCGCGACCTTTTTGCCAATGTTAGCGTGGCTGCGGGCGACCGCCAACCGGTCACTTCACCGGCGCTGCCTTCTCGCGCGCCACCTGCGCCCGCACGCTGGCGAGCAGCGCCGGTGCGTCGAAGACGATGCCGTCCTTGATCGTCCAGCGCACCCCGCCGACGCGTTCGGTCCTTTGCGTCGCCTCGTTCAGCCGCGGAAACCCGGTGCCGTAGAGTGTCTTGAGGTTCTGCAGCGGGTTTTCGGGGGTAATCACCAGGTCGGCGCGCATGCCGACGCGGATCAGGCCGAAATCGGGTTCCAGCCCCTTGGGCTCCATCAGCGTGCGGGCGCCATTGATCGTCGCGGACTGGACAACCTCGAGCGGGGAAAAGCCGGCTTCCTGCAGCATCTCGAGCTCCAGGATATAGCTGAAGCCCCACAGCTGCCAGATGAAGCCGGGGTCGCTGCCGGCGGTGACCCGGCCGCCCATGTTCTTGTAGTCGTTCACCAGCCGCATGTAGCGGCTGTAGTAGTTGCGCCAGGTCACCTCGTTCGCCGTGGTCCAGTCGAAGAAATAGGAGCCGTGGTTGTCGCGGTTCGATTCGTAATAGGCGGTCATCGACGGCAGTGCGTAGGCAGCGTGCCAGTCGGCGTTCTTGGCGCGCATCAGGTCGCGGCTGGCGGAATAGATGTTGAAGGTCGGGTCGAAGGTGACGCCGCTGGCCTTTTGCGCGTCCAGATAGGCCAGCCATTCGGCCCCGCCGGGCTCGTGGATCTGGTTCCAGATCTCGGCGATCCCGCCGAAGCGCATCTGTTCGTCATTATAGTTGTAGGTGGCGGGCGCCGACTGGATGCGGCGATCCTTCAGCAGCGATTCGAAATGGCCATAGAAATGCGTGATGGTGCCGAGCCCGGCAGCGGCGGCGTCGCGGGCGTTGAATTCGGCGACATTGGTCTGCGACAGATGGGCGACGGTGCCGAGACCGAGCTTTTTCGCCTCGGCCATGGCGGCGCGGTCGATCGCCGGCGTTTCGGGGGGGCGGTTGAAGAACTTGATGCCGTCGACGCCGGCGCCGGCGGCCCAGCGCACCCAGGCGCGGGCCTTGTCGGGGGTGTCGACGGTGCCGCCGGTCCAGCCGGCATCGGCGCCGGCGCCAAGCGTCTGGTAGAGGAAGAGCCGCGGCGCGGTGATCTCGCCGGCGGCGCTGCGGCGCTTGTCCGAAAGCGCGCGGCCGACATCGCTGCCGAACATCGGCACGCTGCGCACGGTGGTGACGCCATGGGCGAGCCACAGGCGATAGGCATAGCTGGGGTCGGCCGCCTTGTCGGGGTCGCCATTGTGGCCGTGCATGTCGACGAAGCCGGGCAGGACATACATGCCGGTGGCGTCGATCTCGCGCGTGGCGCCGGCCGGGGCGCGGTTGGTGGCCATGGGCAGGCCGGGGGTGCCGGCGCGGCGCAGTTCGGCGATACGGCCGTCGCGGATGACGATGTCGACGGGGCCTTCCGGTGGCCCGCCGTTGCCCGGCACGATGGTGGCGCCGCGGATGACGAGGAGCGGATAGGGCCCCGCGGCCTCGCTGGCCGTACGCGCCGGGGTCGGCAGCATGCCGGCGGCGAGCGCCGGCAGTGCGGTGATGGCGGCCACCGCGCCGATCAGAAAGTGCCGAAATGCCATGTGGTGCCGTCCCCCGATCGTCTGCCGGGGCAGCATAGGGGCGTTCGCCGGGCTTTCAAACTGTTGTGCCTGCGGCTAAACCCTCGCCATGGGGGACAGCGTGCTCTGGGGCCTGGTCGGCTATCTGCTCGGCAGCATCCCGTTCGGGCTGTTGCTGACGCGCATGATCGGCGTCGATATCCGCACAGTGGGGTCGGGCAACATCGGCACCACCAATGTGCTGCGTACCGGGAACAAGGGGCTCGCCGCGGCGACGCTGGTGCTCGATGCCGGGAAGGGCGCGGTCGCGGTGCTGCTGGCGCGGCATTTTGCCGGCGAGAGCGCAGCGATCTGGGCGGCTTGTGCGGCCTTTGTCGGCCATTGTTTCCCGATCTGGCTGAAGTTTCGCGGCGGCAAGGGGGTGGCGACCCTGCTCGGCATCGCGCTCGCTGCGGTGCCCCTGGCGGGCCTGGCGGCAGTGCTCGGCTGGCTGGGGGCGGCATTGGCGACGCGCTATTCATCGGTCGGCGGCATGATGTCGGCGCTGGTCGCGGCGGGGGCCGGCTGGGCGCTGGGCGGCGCGGCCTGGGGGCTGGCATTGGCTGCATTGGCCATCGTGCTGATCGCCAGGCACCGCGAGAACATCGCCCGGCTGCGGGCGGGCACCGAAGGCCGGATCGGCCAGAAGTGATCGCCGGATGACGCTTCCTGTCGACGCCGTCGCACGCCTGCGGCTGATCCGGACCGACAGCATCGGGCCGGTGACCTATCGCCAGCTGATCGCGCGCTTCGGCGATGCGGACACGGCATTGCGAATGCTACCGGATCTCGCCCGCAAGGGTGGCCGCGCGCTGGTCGTCGCCGGCGCCGGGGCGGCCGAAGCCGAGCTGGCGGCGCTCGACGCCATCGGCGCGACAATGATCTTTATCGGGACGGCCGCCTATCCGGCGCTGCTGGCGTCGCAGGAAACGGCGCCGCCGGTGCTGTCGGCGCGCGGTGACCTGGGCCTGCTGGAGCGGCCGGCCGTCGCCATCGTCGGCGCGCGCAACGCCAGCGCCGCCGGCACACGCTTCGCACGCACGCTCGCGGCCGAACTGGCGGATCACGACCTTGTCGTTGTGTCGGGGCTGGCGCGCGGCATCGACGCGGCGGCGCACCAGGGGGCCATGGCGGGCGGCACGATCGCCGTCGTCGCCGGCGGCGTCGATGTCGTCTACCCGCCCGAAAACGCCGCGCTGATGGCCGAAATCGCCGAAAAAGGCCTGATCGTTGCCGAACAAATGCCGGGCGTGGAGCCGCAGGCCCGGCATTTCCCGCGCCGCAACCGCATCATTGCTGGGCTGGCGGCGGGCACATTGGTGGTGGAGGGTGCCCCCAAGTCCGGCTCCCTGATCACCGCGCGCATCGCGGCCGAAGCCGGGCGCGAGGTCATGGCCATTCCGGGCTCGCCGCTCGATCCGCGGGCGCAGGGGTGCAATCTGCTGATCCGCGAGGGCGCGACGCTGGTGCAAGGCGCCGCCGATGTCATCGAGGCGCTGTCGGCGTTCGGCGGCGGGCCGCAACTCGGCCTGCGCTTCAAGGCGGCGGAGGCGGCACCGCTGTACGACGACCTGCCCGCCGATGCCGGGGACGCCGAACGCGACGCCGTCGCTGCGCTGTTGTCGCCGACGCCGGTCGCCATCGACGAGATCGTGCGCCTGTCCGGGCTGCCGGCACCGCTGGTGGCAACGGTGCTGCTCGACCTGGAATTGGGCGGCGGCCTGGTCCGTCACGCCGGTGGCCGGGTCGGCCTCGCCTGAAAGTCGCACCCGACGATGCGGCTTGACGGCCTCGTTGCTGCCCCGTCACCCTCGCGCGTACACACAAGGGATCAGCCAGGCCGCCATGCAGCTCGTCATCGTCGAATCGCCTGCAAAGGCAAAAACCATCAACAAGTATCTGGGGTCGGACTATGAGGTCCTGGCCAGCTTTGGCCATATTCGCGACCTGCCGCCCAAGGATGGCTCGGTCGATCCCGACCATGATTTCGCGATGCTGTGGGAGGTGTCGGGCGACCGCGCCAAGCAGCTGAAGGCGATTTCCGACGCCGCCAAGCGTGCCGACAATGTCATTCTCGCCACCGATCCCGATCGCGAGGGCGAGGCGATTTCCTGGCATCTGCTCGAATGGCTGAAGGGCAAGAAGGCGCTGCCCAAGGGCGGCGCCAGCCGGGTCACCTTCAACGAGATCACCAAGAGCGCGGTGACCGCCGCGATGGCGCGGCCGCGCGAACTCGATACCGCGCTGATCGATGCCTATCGGGCGCGGCGGGCGCTCGACTATCTGGTCGGCTTCACCCTGTCGCCGGTGCTGTGGCGCAAGCTGCCTGGGGCAAAAAGCGCGGGCCGCGTGCAATCGGTGGCGCTGCGCCTGATCGTCGAGCGCGAGCGCGAGATCGAGGCGCATGACGCCCGCGAATACTGGACGGTCGACGCCCAGATGACGGCGCCGAACAGCACGAGCTTTCCGGCGCGGCTGAGTTTCTTCAACGGCAAGAAGCTCGATCGCTTCGACCTGTCCAACGAGCAGCAGGCGTTGAGGGCCAAGGATGCCGTCGCCAATGGCAAGTTCACCGTTTCGGCGGTCGAGACCAAGCCGGCGACCCGCAACCCCTATGCGCCGTTCACGACCAGCACGCTGCAGCAGGAGGCGGCGCGCAAGCTCGGCTTCACCGCCAGCCACACGATGCGGGTGGCGCAAGGGCTCTACGAGGAAGGCCGCATCACCTATATGCGGACCGACGGCGTGCAGATCGCCGGCGAGGCGATCACCGCCGTGCGCGAGGTCATCGCCAAGGACTATGGCAACGGCCCCGATGTGCTGCCGGACAAGCCGCGCCATTACGCCACCAAGGCCAAGAATGCCCAGGAAGCGCATGAGGCGATCCGCCCGACCGATCTGTTCGCGCGGCCCTCGCGCACGCCCGCCGGCGATGCCGACAAGCTGTATGCGCTGATCTGGAAGCGCACCGTCGCCAGCCAGATGGCCAGCGCGCGTTTGGAGCGGAGCAGCATCGACCTGCTCGACGAGGCGCGCACCACCGGACTGCGCGCCACTGGCCAAGTCGTGCTGTCGCCGGGCTTTCTCGCCGTTTACACCGAGACCAACGAGGACCTGCCGTCCGACAGCGACGACGATGAGGGCCGGCGCCTGCCGCGGCTGGTGCAGGGCGATCGCTGCCAGGTCGCCGACGTTGCCGCCAAGCAGCATTTCACCGAGCCACCCCCGCGCTTTTCGGAAGCGTCGCTGGTCAAGCGGCTGGAGGAGCTCGGCATCGGCCGGCCGTCGACCTATGCGGCGATCCTGCAGACGCTGCGCGACCGGGCCTATGTGCGGGTCGAAAAGAACCGCTTCTGGGCGGAGGAAAAGGGCCGGCTGGTCACGGCGTTCCTCGAACGCTTCTTCGAAAAATATGTCGGCTATGATTTCACCGCCGACCTCGAGACGCGTCTCGATGATGTGTCGGCGGGCGATCTCGACTATCTGAAGGTGCTGCGCGATTTCTGGGACGATTTCGAGCCCAAGACCAAGGAAATCCTCGAGCTGAAGCCGTCGGACGTGACGGTCGCGCTCGACGAGTTCCTGGCGCCGATGCTGTTTCCGCCCAAGGCCGATGGCAGCGACCCGCGGCTGTGCCCGACCTGCGGCAACGGCCGGCTGAGCCTGAAGACCGGCAAGTTCGGCGCGTTCGTCGCCTGCTCCAACTACCCGGAATGCCGCTATACCCGCCAGTTCGCGGGCGAGGGAGGGGCGCAAGAGAACGCGGGCCCCGTGCTGCTCGGCAGCGATCCCGAAACGGGGGAGCCGGTGACGCTGCGCGCCGGTCGCTTCGGCGCCTATGTCCAGCGCGGCGATGCCGAAAAGCCGCCGCGCGCGTCCATCCCGAAGGATGCACCGGTCTCCGGGCCCGAGGACCTGCCGCTGGCACTGCAGTTGCTGTCGCTGCCACGCACGGTCGGCACGCACCCCGAAAGCGGCGAGCCGATCACCGCCAGCATCGGCCGCTATGGACCCTATCTGGCGCATGCCGGCAAATATGCGCGGCTGACGTCGACCGCCGAAGTGTTCGAGACCGGCATGAACGCCGCCGTCGTCAAGCTGGCGGAGGCGGCCGCCGCCGGCCCGCGGGCGCGCGGCACGATGGCGCCGCTGCGCGAAATCGGCGCGCATCCGGCATCGGGCCTGATGATGAAGCTCATGGCTGGCCGCTTCGGCCAGTACATCACCGATGGCACCACCAATGCGACGGTGCCGAAGACCGAGGACGGCATGACCATCGGCCTGGCCGATGCGGCAGCGCTGATCGACGCGCGTGCGGCGATGCCGTCGAAGGGCAAGAAGCCGGTGAAGAAACCCGCGGCCAAGCGTGCTGCGGCAAAGAAGCCGGCGACCAAGGCGGCGCCCGCCAAGGCGAAGGCGCCGCGCAAGAAGGCGACAGCCAAGGAATGACGGCACCCCCCGGCGTGATCTGCTGTCGGTCATTGCGAGAACGATGTCGAATCGATCGCCAGCAGTGCGCGTGCGACATATCTGGGTAGTTTCGGCGAGCACAACGAGAACGGTTAATTATAGTGGCGTAACAGGGTGTCGAGCTACTTTACAATGTTTGCAGGCGTAATTGTCCGCGAGCCGAAAAGACTATCGCCAATACGACGGCTATATCGAACGTTAGCGACTTCATCACGCGTCGCCAACAAATATGGTACGGCAATTGCAAAGTATCGCCATGGGGACTAACCATGGAGGACTTCATGAAAAAGTTATTGTTTGGCATCGCAGCGATGCTTGCGACGACATCGGCCAATGCCGCCATCATCCCGACACTTGTCGGCGATCCGACAGATGCCGGGAACGGCACCTATCTGTACACCTACAGCGCGACGCTGGCTTCGGACGCGGCAGCGCTGTCGGGCAGCTTTTTCACACTTTACGACATCGCCGGGTTCGACAGCGTCGGCAACCTGCCGGCGAATTTCGAATTCTCGACGCAATTGCTCGGCCTCACCCCTGCCAATGTCCTGCCCACCGACGATCCGACATTGGCCAACGTCACCTTCACCTACACCGGCCCCGACCTCAACTACGACGAGCCGTTCTCGGGGCGTGATCTTGGCCTGTTCGAAATCTATTCGACCAACGGCGCGTTCGGCTTCGGCGACTTCACGGCCGAAACCGTGCGCAACGACGGGCCGACGCGCGGCACGTTGCTGGCGAACATCGGCGTGAATGCCGTCGCCATTCCCGGCGACGGTGCGGGCAGCTTCATCCCCGAACCCGAAGCATGGGCGATGATCGTGTTCGGCTTTGGCCTGGTCGGCGCCGGCATGCGGCGTCGCGCCCGTACCCCGGTCGTCGCCGGCTGACCGGATCGGGGCCGGCGGTGACGCCGGCCCCGGCCTGGCCTGAATGGGCGTCGACATGGGGGCTGGCCCCGCGCCGGCCGCCCTGTATGCTGCCCGCGATCGCCGACAAGGCGACGGGGACATCGCCATGCAGGAATTCGACTATATCGTCGTCGGCGCCGGCAGCGCCGGCTGTGTCCTTGCCAACCGGTTGACCGCCGACGGTACCGCGACGGTGTTGCTGCTCGAGGCGGGCGGCAAGGACACCAACCCGATGATCCATATTCCCATCGGCTATGCGACGACGCTGAAGGATCCCAAGGTCAACTGGCTGTACGAAACCGAGGTCGACCCGACATCGGGCAATCGCCCGCATGTCTGGCCGCGCGGCAAGGTGCTGGGCGGATCATCGTCGATCAACGGTCTGCTGTACGTGCGCGGCCAGGCGGCGGATTTCGACCAATGGGCGCAACTGGGTTGCACAGGCTGGAGCCACAGCGACGTGCTGCCGTATTTCCGCCGGGCCGAGGGCAATGAACGGCTGGGCAAGGACGAATGGCACGGCGGCGACGGCCCTCTGAACGTGTCCGACCCGCGCGACAGCCATCCGATTTCCGATGCCGTCATCAAGGCGGGTGTCGAGGCCGGCATCCCCTACAACAACGACGTCAACGGCGAGGCGCAGGACGGCATCAGCTATTTCCAGATGACGGTGAAGAACGGCCGCCGCTGGTCGCTGGCGATGGCCTATCTGCGGCCTGCACTGGCCCGCAAGAACCTGACGCTGCAGATCCATGCCCAGGCCGAACGGGTGACCTTCGACGGCAAGCGGGTGACGGGGGTGCGCTATTCCCAGAACGGCCGCAGCATCGAGGCCAGGGCGCGGCGCGAGGTCATCCTGTCGGGCGGCGCGGTCAATTCCCCGCAACTGCTCGAGCTGTCGGGCATCGGCGACCCCGAGGTGCTGGCGGCGGCGGGCGTGCCGGTGGTGCAGGCGCTGAAGGGTGTCGGCACCAATTTGCAGGACCATTACATGGTCAGCACGGCGTTCAAGCTGAAGGATTGCATCTCGGTCAACGAGCTGAGCCGCGGCTGGCGGCTGGTGCGCGAGGTCGCGCGCTATGCGACCCAGCGCAAAGGGCTGTTGACGCTGTCGGCGGCGCATATCCAGGCCTATGTCCGCACCCGGCCGGGGTTGTCGGGTCCCGATGTCCAGTATCACATCCTTCCGGGATCGATGGACGTCGAGGCGTATGTGAACCAGGGCCAGATGGTCATGGAAAAGCATCCCGGCCTGACGATCGCGCCGTGCCAGCTGCGCCCTGAGAGCCGGGGTACGATCCACATCAAGACGGCGGCACCGCTCGATCGTCCGTCGATCCGGCCGAACTATCTGTCGGACCCCGTCGATCAGGCGACCATCGTCGCGGGGCTGCGCTGGGCCCGCAAGCTGGCGTCGCAACCGGCGCTCAGCCAGTGGATGGCGGCGGAAACCTGGCCGGGCGTGGCGGTGGAAAGCGACGCCGCGCTGCTCGCCTATGCGCAGGAGCGCGGCTCGACGCTGTACCACCCCGTTGGCACCGCCCAGATGGGCCGCGCCGATGATCCGATGAGCGTCGTCGACCCGCAGCTGCGGGTGCGCGGCGTCGACGGCCTGCGCGTCGTCGATGCGTCGGTCATGCCGCGCCTCGTCAGCGGCAATACCAATGCCGCAACGGTGATGATCGCGGAGAAGGCCAGCGACATGATCCTGGCGGCAGCGCGGGAGCGGGTGGCCGCCTAGCGGCGCTCGGGCAGGCGGACGAGGACCAGCGCCACGACCACCAGCGCGGCGCCGCCGAGCTCGACCGGGCCAGGGACTTCGCCGAAGCGCAGCGCACCGATGGCGGTCGCGACGGCGGGCTGCACCAGCAGCGTCAATCCGACGACGAGCGGCTTCAGATGCCCAACGGCGAATACGACAAGCCCTTGGCCGATAACCTGGCTGCCGAGCGCCAGCAGCAGCAGCGGCGTCCAGTCGTGCGGCCAGAAGGCACCGTCGCTGAGCAGCAGCGCGACCGGCAGCAGGCCCACCGCGCCAAAGGCCGTCGCCATCCCCAGCAGCGGAAACACCGCGACGGTGCCGCGCAGCCGGTCGATGACGATCAGATAGCCGGTGTAGAGCAGCGCCGCGCCAAGGCAGAAAAGGTCGCCGGCCAGATGCTGCGGCGACAGCTCGGCACTGCGTCCGACCAGCAGGAGCGTTCCGGCCAGCGCGAACCCGATGGCGAACAGCGCCTTGCGACCGGGCCGGTGGCCGAGCACGACGAAGCCCCAGATCGGCAGCAGGAAACTGGCGGCATTCGACAGCAAGGCGGCATTGGCGAGGGTCGTGCGAACGATGCCATAGTGCCACAGCGCGACATCGGCGGCGAAGAACAGCCCGGCGACAGCCGCGAGCAGCAGCACACGGCGATCGACGGTGCCGACGGCCATCGGCTTGCCGATGAAGCGCGCCAGCAGCGCCAGCGGCAGGATGGCAAGGCCGAGCCGCCAGAACGCCGACGATACCGGCGCGACATCGGCCAGGCGGACCAGCCAGGGGCCGAAGGCCAGCGCGGCGCTGCCCAGCACCATGGCGGGAAAGGCCAGCCGGTGCGGCAGCGCCGGCGCCGCGGCGGGCGGGTCGAGGACGGTGGTGGCCATGGGCGGGGCTTTAGGCGGTAAGCGGCCGGCGCGAAACCCGCTGTCGGCGGATGCCGGCATAAGCTGGGCTGGTCAGTCCTGGCGCATGGCGGCGGCAGCGGCGAAAGGCGCGACGGCAATCGAGACGAGGCTGGCGGCGGCGAGCAGCTTCAAGGCGCCCGGCGCTGCGGCGGCGACGCCGAAGATCAGGATCGGCAGCGCCAGCGGCAGGATGATCAGCCCGGCCAGCGCACCGCCGCCGCGCAGCCCCGCGGTCAGGGCGGCGGCGACCACCGCCAGCGCCGCCAGCGCCGGCGTGCCGAGCAGCAGCGCCAGCGCCAGCTGCTTGGCCGTGGTGCTGTCCATGCCGACGAGGATGGCGGCGATGGGCAGCGCGGCGAGCAGCGGCAGCGCAAAGCCCAGCCAGTGCGCGACGATACGGGCGGCGGCGACGAGTTCCATGGCGATGCCGCGCGACGCCAGCTGGTCGAGCGTGCCGTCATCGAGATCGGGTGCGACCAGCGTTTCGACGGGCAACAGCGCCGCAAGCAGCGCCGCGACCCAGACGACGCCCGGTGCGATCCGCCCGAGCAGACGGGCATCGGGGCCGACGGCAAAGGGGAACAGCGCGGCGACGAGGACGAAGAACATCACCGGCATCCACAGCGCCGGGGAGCGGGCGATGAGCGTCAGGTCGCGGCGGACGAGGGTCAGGAACATCAGCCGAGCTGCAGACGCTGCGGGGTATCGAGGCCGATGTCGCCGTGCACCGCCGCGACGATCATGCCGCCGGTGGCGCGGTGCGCGACCATGGCCGACGCCAGCAGCGCCGCCGACGCCGTGTCGAGCCCGGCCGTCGGTTCGTCGAGCAGCCAGAGGTCGGCGCCGCTGGCCAGCACTCGGGCCAGGCCGGCCCGGCGGCGCTGGCCGGACGACAAGTGCTTGCAGGGCACCTCAATCAGCGCCGCGACGTTCATCGCCGCCATGGCGCCGGGCAATCGCTGGCGGCCGTCGTCGATCCGGGCCCAGTGCGCCAGTTCCTCGCCGAGCGTCATGCGAGGTTTCAGCGCGACGTCGTGCCCCAGGAAACCACGACTGCCGCCGCCGGTGATGCTCCCGGCGGCGGGTGCCAGCAGGCCGGCGAGGAGGCGCAACAGGCTCGACTTGCCGCTGCCGTTGGGGCCTTCGAGGTGCAGTGCAGTGCCGGGTTCGACGCGAAACGACAGCCCCTCGAACAGCAGCCGGTCGCCGCGGCGGCACGCCAGGTCGGCAACGATCAGGGGTTCGGGTGGCACGGCGGCACGCTAGCTGCGGCCGTCTCGATTGTCATCCCGCCGGCGGCTCTCGTGCGGCATCGTTGGTGGTTCATGGGTCCCGGCCTGTGCCGGGATGACCGGGCGGTTTCGCTTGTCTCCGAATCGCCCTATGGGAAGCGCGATGACCGAAGCCGCCCCCCGTCCCGCGCCCCAGCGTCCCGCCCTGCCGACCGGCCTCAAACTGGCGATCGACTATGGTCCCCTGGTGGTGCTGCTGGTCGCCAACAAGCTGGGCGGGCCCTTTGCCGCGACGCTGGCCTTCATGGTGGCGATGGCGGTGGCGATGTCGGTGTCCTGGGTGAAAACGCGGCATATCCCGCCGGTGCTGATCTTTTCGGGTGTCATCGCGCTGATTCTCGGCGGCATCACGCTGTGGTTGCGCGACGTGAAGTTCCTGCAGATCAAGTTTTCAATCACCTATGGCGTGTTCGCGCTGATCCTGCTGGTCGGCATGATCCGCAAGCAGCCCTATCTGAAGCTGGTGTTCGGCGATGCGTTTCCGACGCTGGACGCCGCCGGCTGGATGAAGTTCAACCGCAACTGGGCGCTGTTTTTCCTCGGCATGATGGTCGCCAACGAGGTGCTGCGGCAGGTGCTGACCTTCGACCAGTGGACCTGGTTCAAGGCGGCTTCGATCTTCATCACCATGGCCTTCATCCTGACGCAGCTGCCGCTGCTGATGAAGCACGGGGTGAAGTTCGAGGATTAGGCGCGACCTAACCGTTGGGCTCCGCCGTCAGCAGTTCGTGGCGCTTCATGGCGTGGCGCAGCTGGTCATAGCTCAGCGCCAACGCGGCGGCGGTGCGGCGCTGGTTGTGGCGGCAGCGTTCGAGCGCGGCGACCAGGATCTCGCGTTCATAGGCATGCACCGCGGCGCGGAAATCCGACACGCTCTGCAGTGTCGGGGGCGGCTGGGCGGCGGTTTCGCCGCGCGGGTCGATCGGCTGGCGGCTGGGGGCGGCGGAGATGCCGGGCAGTGCCAGCGGCCGCCACGGGCTTTCGAACGGGTCGACGATGATGCGGCCGACCGGCGTTTCGGCATCGCCCCAGCGATAGAGGGAGCGTTCGACGACGTTCTTCAGTTCGCGGACGTTGCCCGGCCAGGGATGCTCGTTGAGGCAGGCCGTGGCCTTGGCCGTGAAGCCCGGAAAGCCCGACCAGCCGAGCTCGGCCGCCATGCGCCGCGCGAAATGCAGCGCCAGGACCTCGATATCCTCCGCGCGTTCCCGCAACGGCGGCAGGGTGACGACCTCGAAGCTCAGGCGGTCGAGAAGATCGGCGCGAAACCGACCGCGATCGACCAGCGCCGGCAGGTCCTCGTTGGTGGCGCCGACCAGCCGGACATCGACGGCGATGGCGCGGTTGGAACCGATGCGGGTCAATTCGCCATATTCGACGACGCGCAGCAGGCGTTCCTGTGCCGCCGGCGACAGGGTGGCGATCTCGTCGAGGAACAGCGTGCCGCCATCGGCATCCTCGAATCGCCCGGCGCGGGCGCGCTGGGCGCCGGTGAAGGCGCCGGCCTCGTAACCGAACAGTTCGGCGTCGATCAGGTTCTCGGGAAGTGCCGCGCAATTCAGTGAAACCAGCGGTCCGCCCCAGCGCGGGGACAAGCGATGCAGGCGTTCGGCGATCAGCTCCTTGCCGGTACCGCGCTCCCCGATGACCAGGACCGGACGGTTCAGCGGGGCCGCCGCCGAGGCGCGTTCGACCGCATCGAGAAAGATCGACGACGATCCGATCAGCGGGGCTGGTTTGGCCATGACTGCAAGTTAGTGCAAATTCCCAACATTCAGCAAGCGTTCACACTGAAAAATCGTTTGAGGTCCGTGCGATTTCAATAATATCAGCAAGTTACAAGATCAATGCCACTTGGCACGGCTCATGCAAAGCTCTTGGCATGAGCAACCGGACGAACCGCCGGGCGCCACAGACCTTGAACCCACAGGAGACTTCGATGATCAATCTGTCCAACACCACCGCCGCCTTCCGCAACCTGGTTGGCGTCGTCGCCGCGGTCCTGATGGGCAGCACCTTCCTCCTGGCCGCAACCGCCCCCGCCATCACGACGGGCGTGCAGGTTGCCGCCAATTCGGATATCGTCGGCGTTGCGTAACGCGCTGACGATGGCCGGCGGGCCACGGCCGGGGATGCCCCCTCTCCCCGCCCTCCCCGCCGGCCCACCTCTTGCACTAGAACTGGAGCTTTCGATCATGGGCATTTTCTCGCGAACCCGCGATATCATCGCCGCCAACGTTACCGACCTTCTCGATCGGGCCGAAGACCCGGCCAAGATGATCCGCATGATCATCATGGAGATGGAGGAAACGCTGGTCGAGGTTCGCGCTTCCGCGGCCCGCACCATCGCCGATCAGAAGGAGATGCGCCGCGCCATCGTCCGTGCCGAAGCGGCACAGGCGAGCTGGGCCGAAAAGGCCGAGCTGGCGCTGAGCAAGGGCCGCGAGGACCTGGCCAAGGCCGCGCTCGTCGAAAAGGGCAAGGCCAAGAGCTTTGTCGACCAGATGCAGGGCGAATGCGCCGCGCTCGACCAGGGCCTGGCGCTCAACGAGGCCGACATCCACAAGCTGGAGGGCAAGCTGCGTGAAGCGCGCACCCGCCAGAATGTCATCCTCAACCGCATCGAATCGGCGACCAACCGGTCGAAGCTGATCGAGATGACCAAGGGCCCGCGGGTCGACGAGGCGTTCGCCCGCTTCGAGATCCTGGAGCGCCGCGCCGATCTGGCCGAAGGCCGCGCCGATGCGCTGTCGATCGGTGGCCCGCCGCGCACGCTCGCCGATGAGTTCGCCGACCTGACCGCCGACGACGAAGTCTCCGCCGAACTGGCGGCGATGAAGGCGCGGCTCGGCAAGACGGAAGGCTGATCGTCATGGAAGACGTGCTCCTCCCCATCGTCATCGTCGGCATGCTGTTCATCGGACTGCCGTGGATGATCCTCCACTATCTGACCCGCTGGAAATCGGGTCGCGGCATCAGCCAGCAGGACGAGATGCTGCTCGACGATCTCCACGAGATGGCACGGCGCCTCGATGGCCGGTTGAATTCGATCGAACGGATCATCGCCGCCGAGGACCCGACCTGGAAGGACGGTCGCCTGACCGACCTGTCGGCCAGCGACGACACCGGCAAGATCAGCAAGTTTCAGCGCTGAAAAGCGCAGAAAGGACAAGACGATGGCTCTGAACTCTCCCTTCCGGCTCGACAAGGCCAACGGCAAGATCATGGGCGTCTGCGCCGGTCTCGCCAACTATTTCGGGATCGAGACCGTCTGGCTCCGCGTCGGCTTCGTCGCCGCCAGCCTGCTCGGCTTCGGCTCGCCCATCCTCATCTATCTGGTCATCGGCCTCGTCGCCGACAGCCAGCCCGCCTGACACAAGTCGCACAGGGACACCGACCATGAGCGTTCGCCGCACCCGCTTCTACCTCGACAAGCGCAACAAGCGCTTCATGGGGGTCTGCTCGGGCATCGCCGATTACTTCGGCTGGGAAGCCACCTGGGTCCGCGTCGGCTTTGCCGCCCTGACCATCATGGGCGTCGGCTTCCTGCCGCTGGTCTATCTCGCCATCGGCTTCATCGCCGATCCCAAGCCCTCGATGCTCTACAACGAGAGCCTGGAAGACCGGCAATTCTGGAAGAGTGTCCGCGTCTCGCCGCAGCGCACCGTCCGCGATGTCAACGCCGCCTTCCGCGACGCCGACCGCCGGCTGCGCGATATCGAGGCCTATGTGACGACGTCGAACAGCAGCCTTGCCAAGGAAATCGACCAGCTGCGCTAACGCGCCGGTCGGGGGAGACACATCATGTCGTTCGGTTCGCCAGCTTTCGTCCTCGCCATCATCGCGATGAGTTTCATCGCCTGGGTCATCACCACGGCCATCCGAGCCCGCCACGGCTATCCGATCGAGAACGAGTGGGGCGGGACAACCCACAAGCAGGCCGATGGCGAGCTGGAGCGGCAGAACGCGATCCTCGAGCGCGAAAACGCCATGCTGCGCGACAAGATCGGCCGCATCGAGGAACGCACCGCGGTTCTCGAGCGGATCGCCACCGACACGCCGAACCGTCTGTCGGCCGAGATTGAAAAGCTGCGCTGACGCACGGCCAACGGGGAATCACCGACATGAGCGAACTCGCCCTTCTCATCCCGATCCTGGGGGTTTCGATCCCGATCGTCGCCATTGTCGGCGGCATCGGCAACAAGATGTTCAAGCGCTGGGCCGATCTGAAGGAAAAGCAGATGGACCTCGCCGCCCGCACCGCCGGCGAACAGGCGGCGCAATATGCCGCCAAGATCGAACGGCTGGAGGAACATGTCGCCGTGCTCAATCGCATCGTCACCGACCGCAACGAAGGGCTGACTGCGCAGATCGAGAGCCTGCGCGACGTTCCGACGCTGCGCTCGGCGGCCAAGGAGTAGCCATCATGTTCGTCGATGCTTCCGACTTGTTCCCCTTCGTCGTGTTGGCGATCGTGTTTGCTGCCATCTTGGGGAGCGTCGCCAAGCGCTGGATGAAGCTGAAGGAAAAGCAGCTCGATCTCGCCGCCACCGTCGCCGGCGAACAGGCGGCGCAATATGCCGCCAAGATCGAACGGCTGGAGAGCCATGTCGCCACGCTGAACCGCATCGTCACCGATCGCCGAGACGATCTGACGTTCGAAATCGAGAACCTGCGCGGCGCCCCCGCCAAGCTGAATTGAGGACAGC
Source organism: Sandarakinorhabdus sp. DWP1-3-1 (assembly GCF_049896705.1). NCBI lineage: Bacteria > Pseudomonadati > Pseudomonadota > Alphaproteobacteria > Sphingomonadales > Sphingosinicellaceae > Sandarakinorhabdus > Sandarakinorhabdus sp. DWP1-3-1. The sequence continues at coordinate 286,455 of NZ_JAFCUV010000002.1, forward strand.
GCCATGCCACTCGACCCCAGCATCATCGAGGCACTTGCCCCCATCGGCGTCAGCGCCGTCTTCATCGGCACCATCGGCTGGGTGATGACGACCTGGATCAAGGTAAAGAACGGCTATCCGCTCGAAAGCAGCTGGGGCAAGCCCCTGCTGCCGGCCAGCAGTGGCGAGACGCAGGAGCGCGTCAAGCTGCTGGCGCAGGAGAATGCCGAGCTCAGGGCGCTGGTCGGCAGCGTCAAGGACCGGCTGGAGGTGCTGGAACGCATCGCCACCGACCGCGGCAGCCGGCTGGCGGACGAGATCGACCGCCTGCCGCCCAAACAGATCAACTAGGATCCTTGAAGGTCGCACCCCTCAAGCCTTGCGAGAGTTACAATGAATCCGTTTGAAATGGTTGTCCTGATCGTCGCGATTGTCACGGTCGGCCGCGTTGCCAGCGCCAAGTACGGCGTCAACATCGGCGGCGGTGGCCGGAAGGGCCGGCGCATGGAGGCAATGCAGGCCCAGCAGGTCGACGACGTCGAAGCCGCCCGGCTGCGCGCCGAAGTCACCCGCCTCAACGATCGCATCCAGGTGCTCGAACGCCTGGCGACCGACCCGGCCAAGCGCCTGTCGGACGAGATCGACGCTCTCAAGAACCAGTGACCCCGAACCCAGGGAGGATCAGACCATGCCACCCATCGAATCGCTCCTGGTGCTCAGCACCGCCAGCCTTGCCGGGCTCGGCCTTGTCGCCGGCTTTTCGGCCTGGGCCTGGGCGGGCTGGCTGCGCCTGCGCACCCATGAGCTCGAACAGGGCCGCGGCCACGCCGCCGACCTGCCGGCCATTGGCCAGCGCATCGACCTCGCCGACCTGAAGGAACGCATCCGCAAGCTCGAAGCCATCGCCGCAGGGGTGGAGCTCTGACTTGACCCGCCGCGTCGCGGGTCGCAAACCGCCCGCATGACCATCGCCACCTTCGACGATGTCGAGGCCGAATTCGAGGCCCTCGACGACTGGGACGACCGCTACCGCCTGTTGATCGACCTCGGTCGCGCCTTGCCGCAGATGCCCGCCGCGCTCAAGACCGAGGCGACAAGGGTGCGGGGCTGCGCCAGCCAGGTCTGGCTGCATCCGCAAGCCGACGCCGCCGGCCGGCTGCATTTCGCCGCCGACAGCGACGCCGCCATCGTCAAGGGGCTGGTCGCGCTGGTGCTGATGCTTGCCGACGACCGGGCGCCCGCGGAAATCGACACCACCGAGATTCGGACAAGGCTCGATGCCCTCGGCCTGTCGAAGCACCTGTCGTCCAATCGTACCCAGGGTCTCGCGTCGATGGTCGCGCGCATCGGCGATCTCGCCCGCGAGGCGGCGTGACCGATCGGGGCACGGCGGAAGAGCGCCAGCAGCGTTTCGTCCAGCATTTCCTGTCGGGCGTGCCGCATCTGGCGGCGCTCGGCATCGCCTATCGCACCCATGGCCCGGACTGGGCGGAACTCGCCATGCCGTTCGCCGACCAGCAGCTCGCCGACCCCGACTATGGCATCATCGCATCGGGGGCGATCTTCACGCTGATGGATTCGGCCGCGGGCTTTTCGGTGCACATGGCGCTGGGCGAGTTCGCGCCGATCGCCACTATCGACCTCAGGATCGACTATCTGCGAGGGCCGACGACGGGTGCCACTGTGGTCGGCCGCGCCAGCTGCTATCGGCTGACGCGCCAGATCGCCTTTGTCCGCGGCATCGCCCATGACGGCGATCCCGACCGGCCGATCGCCAACATGGCGGGCACCTTCATCATCAGCCGCGCTGTGGAGGTGCCGGCATGACCAGCACCGCGCTCGCCCGCGCGTTGCGCGACGAACGGCATGGGCGGCTCGACATGCTGCCCTACGCCCGGCTGCTCGACCTGCGCTATGAACAGGACGACAGCGAGGTCCGGCTGATCATGCCGTTCAGCATCGGGCTGGTGGGGGCGCCGGGGCGGCTGCACGGCGGCGCCATCGCCGGCCTGCTGGAGATCGCCGGGCTGGCGGCGGTGATCGTGGCGCAGCCCGACGCCGACAAGCTGCCGCGCCTGCGCCCGGTGACGGTGACCGCCGATTTCATGCGCGAGGGCACGCCGGTCGACACCATCGCCGCCGCCGAAGTGACGCGGCTGGGACGTCGGATCATCAATGTCAGCAGCCGCGCCTGGCAGTTCGACCGTGGCCGTCCGATCGCGATGGCGAACATCAACTTCCTGGCGGATTGGCCCGACGCCTGAACCTGCGTGGCCAGAAATGAAGTCCGTCATCCCGGCCTTCGCCGGGGTGACCGCTCTTTCTGAGGGCGCCCTTGGCTATTGCGGCGGTGACAGGGCCGCCACGGCCGCTGCCGGCAGGTCGCTGAACACGCCGTCGATGCCGGTTTCGAGGTAGACGCGGATTTCGCCCGCGGCGTCGCCGCGATCCTGCGGGTTGCTGCCCGAACGAAAGGCCTTGGCCAGGAAGTAGTTTTCCGGCCGGAAGGTCCAGGGGTGGACCTGCAGCCCGGCTTCATGGGCGTCGGCAACGAGCGGCGTCGGCGCACCCAGGTCGCCGGCGGCGCTGCGCGGTATGACGCGGTCGCGATTGGGACCGATGCCATCGGCGTAGGCGGCGATGGCTTTCAGGCCTTCGGGGGTCACCATGGCATCATAGCTGGCGCCGTCGGCCGACGTGCCGGCATCGACCAGCTGGATCAGCCGCACCTTGGTCTGGCTGCGCAGCGCCTTCAGATTGCCGACCTCGAACGACTGGATGAACACCGGGCTGGCCGCGGTCGTCCAGCCGGTGCGGGCCAGCGTCGCCAGCAGCACCGGCTCGAGGGGCAGGTTCAGCCCGCGGAAATAGCTCGGGTGCTTGGTTTCGGGGTAGATGCCGATGGTGCGGCCGGTGCGGGCGCTTTCGGCCTTGGCCAGCGCGACGATCTCGTCGAGCGTCGGGATGGCGAACTGCCCGTCGAAGCCGGCGTTGGCGGCGCGCAGCTGCGGCAGGCGTTCACGCGCGCGCAGCGTCTTCAACTCGGCGAGGGTGAAATCCTCGGTGAACCAGCCGGTGACGCTGGCGCCGTCGATGGTCTTGGTCGTCTTGCGGCCGGCGAATTCGGGATGGGCGGCGACATCGGTGGTGCCGGAGATCTCGTTCTCGTGGCGGGCGACGAGCTGGTGGTCGCGGGTCGGCACCAGGTCGGGCTCGATGAAGTCGGCACCCTGTTCGATGGCGCTTGTATAGGCGGCGAGGGTGTGTTCGGGCCGGTCGGCACTGGCGCCACGATGGGCGATGACGATCGGCGGCGCCGGTGGCGGCAGCGGCGCGGCGGATTTGGGGGCACCCGGCGGGGCGGCGCCGGCGGCACTGGCGATCATGACGACAAATCCGGCAATCAACCACCTCGGCATGCAGACACGATCCCGGCCGCGGGAACGCGACGGCGCTCCAATAGCAGAAAACCGCCGCCGCGCGAGGGGTGCGCGGCGGCGGTGGCTCGCCCCCCGGACGAAACTGCATCTACCCCGTATCACGGCGGTGGCGCCGCGCGACTTAGCTACAATCGTGGTTAATCAATCGTCGGGGCCCAGCGACGGATCGAGATCGCGCGGGCGGATGAAATGCGTCAGCGTGGCGCGGCCGCCGTCGACCTTGGCCCAATTGTCGATATGCAGGTCGAGTCGGGCCAGCGTCGCGGTCGGGTATTTCAATTCGGCTTCGGCGCGCAGCGGGTCGCCGGGCGGTACCAGCTCCAGCAGCAGGTCTTCGAGGCCCGGGTTGTGGCCGACGAGCAGCGCATGCTGGTGATGGTCGGCAAAGCCGGCAACGAGCTCGGTCAGCGTCGCGGACGAGGCGAGGTAGATGCGCGTCTCGTAGATCGGCGCCAGTCGGCCGCGCAGCCCGACCTCGACGCCATCGATCGTCTGCTTGCAGCGCACGGCCGGCGAGGCAGCGACATGGTCGAATTCCGGCATGTCGCCGCGGGTCTGGGCCTTGCGCAGCCATTTGCCGACGACCGTCGCCGCCTGGCGGCCGCGATCGTTCAGCGGCCGGTCGAAATCGCGCAGCAGCGGATCATCGTACCCGGATTTGGCGTGCCGCAGCAACGTCAGCGTCTTCACCCGAAATCCCTAGCGGCTGGTCCCCGCCACACCTTGGCGCGGGTCGGCGGGCAGAGGCAAGCCATGATGTGCCGCTGCCACCAGGCTGACGGCCGCGTCGAGGCCGACGCGGTCGATCGGCGTGCCGGGCGGAAAGGCGGCCAGCAGCCGCGACGGCACGGCCGGGCCGATGAGGACGAAGGTGCCGCGATCGTCGGCGCGGCGGATCAGCCGGCCGAACGCCTGCGCCAGCCGGCCCATGGTGACGCGATCGTCATAGGCGGTGCCGCCGCCGGCCGCGCGCCGGGCGGCGTGGAGCACCGTCGGCCGCGGCCAGGGCACGCCCTCCATCACCACCAGCCGCAGCGAGGCACCGGGCACATCGACGCCATCGCGCAGCGCGTCGGTGCCCAGCAGCGAGGCGCGGGGCTCGGCACGGAAGATATCGACCAGCGTGCCGGTTTCGATCGGATCGACATGCTGGGCATAAAGCGGCAGCCCGGCGCGGGCGAGCGGATCGGCGATGCGGGCGTGCACCGCCTTCAACCGGGCGATGGCGGTGAACAGGCCGAGCGTGCCGCCGCCGGCGGCCTCGATCAGGCAGCGATAGGCATGGGCGAGCGCCGCATTGTCGCCGCGCTTGATGTCGGTGACGACGAGGACCCGGGCGTTGCCGGCATAGTCGAACGGGCTGGTGGCGGCGAAATGGCGGGCCGGGAGGGTCAACTGGCTGGCGCCGGTGCGGGCATCGGCATCGGCCCAATCGTCGCCGTCGCTGCGGGCACGCAGGGTGGCCGAGGTGACGAGCACGCCGTGGGCGGGTTCGAGGACGACGCGGGCAAAGGGCTGCATCGGGTCGAGCCAGTGGCGGTGGATACCGACGTCGAACTCGCGCCCGTCGATTCGTTCCAGCGCGAACCAGTCGACGAACTGCGGGTCGGCGGCGCCACCCAGGCGCGCCAGCAGCCCGGTCCAGGCGGCAATCGTCTCGGCGCGCAGCCGCAGCCCGGCAATGGCGCCATCGACGCGCGCCCGGGCGCTGCCGTCGAGCCAGTCGGGCGCATCCTCGAGCAAGCCTTCGAGCCGCGTCTTGAGCGCTGCCATCGGCGCGCTGATGCGGGCGAGAGCCGAGGCTGCTTCCCCCGCCGCCTCGACAACGGCGGGCAGCACCTCGGCGACTTCGGTGTCGAGGCTGTAGCCGGCGTCGGTGCCGGACTTGCCCTCCGATCGCGCCAGCACCTGCCCGCGCACGGCGGCGAGCAATGTCTCCAGCGGGCCCTCCGGCGTGCCGCCGCCGACGCGCTGCAGCCAGCCGTCGCCGGGCAGCACGCGCGCCGCGGCGCCGATGCGTTCGATCGCCGCTGCCGCCGGTTCGTCATAGCTGGCGATGTCGGAAAGACGTGCCGCCAGCCCGCGCCGGCGACCGCGGTTGGCGGTGGCCGGGCCAAGCAGCCAGTTGCGCAACTCGACGGCCTCGCGGCCCGACAGTTCGACCGCGAAGGTCGCATCGGCGGCGTCGAACAGGTGATGCCCCTCGTCGAACACCAGCCGGGTCAGCGCGACGCCTTCGGCCCGGCCCCGCGCCGCATTGATCATCACCAGCGCATGGTTGGCGATGACGAGGTCGGCCTGGGCGCTGGCGCGTGTCGCCCGCTCGATGAAGCAGATGCGGTAGTGCGGGCAGCCGGCATAAATGCATTCACCGCGTCGGTCGGTAAGCCCGGAAAAGCTCGTTCGCCCGAACAGCGCCGGCAACCAGCCAGGCAGGTCGCCGCCGACCATGTCGCCATCGCGGCTGTATTCGGCCCAGCGCGCCGCCAACTGGGCAAAGACCTGGGCGCGATTGGCGAAGCCGCCCTGAACGGCGTCCTCGAGGTTGAGCAGGCAGAGGTAATTCTCGCGGCCCTTGCGGACGACGACGCGGGTACGTTTTTCGGCCGGGTCGGGGTAGGCGCGCGCCGCCTCCTGGTCCAATTGCCGCTGCAGCGCCTTGGTATAGGTCGACAGCCAGACGGTGCCCTCCGCCGCCCGCGCCCAGCCGCTGGCGGGGGCGAGATAGCCGAGAGTCTTGCCGATGCCGGTGCCAGCCTCCGCCAGCACCATGTTCGGCGCGTTGACGCTCTGGCGCGGCTGGAAGGCGGCGCCGGCGGCATGGGCATAGGCGCGCTGGCCCTCGCGGCGCTCGGCACCCGGGCCGAGCATGGCGTCGAGCCGGGCGTCGATGACGTTGTCGGTCAGCGCGATGGTGTGCGGCGCCGGGCGGGGGGCTTCCTCCTCCCACTTCGGCAGGGTGGTGAACACCGATCGTTCGGGGGCGTCGGGCTTGCGGATGCGGCGGGCGAGCACCGGCGCCCAGGCCCAGCGCTGGCGGCCGAGCGATTGCAGGATGCTCCAGGCGCCATGGCGTTCGGGCCAGGCCGGATCATCGGCGGTGTCGAGCAGCGCCGCCGCGGCGCGGGCGAGGAAGCCGGCATCGCTGTCGCCCTGCGGCGGATCCAGCCCAAGCGCCGCCGCCAGCCCGCGCGGCGTCGGCACCGCGAACCGCGCCGGGTGGATGAAGGCGAACAGTTCGAGCAGGTCGAGGCCCGACAGTTCGGGATAGCCGAGACGGCTGGCGACGACGGGGGCATTGAGCAGCAGGTGCGGTGTGTCGCCGGCGCGGCGGATCGCCTCCCCTCGGCCGACGCCGGTGGTGCGACCGTCGGCATCGGCGATCCACACCCCGGCGTGGGTGGCGGTGAGCGCGGGATAGCTCATGCCACGCCCGAGGGTTGCGCCTGCAAGGTTGAGCCGCCACAGAACATGAGGACAAGGACTAGACGGAACAGATGAGCAACGCCACCGAACTTCGTGCCGCAGCGCTGGAAAACAAGGCTTGGCCTTATGAAGAAGCGCGCAAGCTGCTGGCGCGCTATCCGGACGACTTTCCCGAGGGCGGCGTCATCTTCGAGACCGGTTACGGCCCCTCGGGGCTGCCGCACATCGGTACCTTCGGTGAGGTGGCCCGCACGACCATGGTGCGGCGCGCCTTCGAGGCGATGGCGCCGGGGGTCAAGACGCGGCTGATCGCCTTTTCGGACGACATGGACGGGCTGCGCAAGGTGCCGGACGGCATCCCCAACCCCGAGCTGCTTCGCGCCAATCTCGGCAAGCCGCTGACCCAGGTGCCCGATCCATTCGGCACCCACCCAAGTTTCGGCGCGCATAACAACGCCCGGCTGCAGGCGTTTCTCGACGGCTTCGGCTTCGAATATGAATTCCTCTCGTCGACCGAATGCTATCGGTCCGGCATGTTCGACGCGACGCTGCTAAAGATCCTCGCCAATTATGATGCGGTCATCAACGTCATCCTGCCCACCCTCGGCCCCGAGCGCCGGGCGACCTATTCGCCGTTCCTGCCGATCGACCCGGTCAGTGGCATCGTGCTGCAGGTGCCGATCGTAGCGCATGATGCTGCGGCGGGCACGGTCAGCTATATCCGCCCCGAGACAAATGAGACGGTAACTGTCCCGGTCACCGGCGGCGCGTGCAAGCTGCAGTGGAAGGTCGACTGGGCGATGCGCTGGGTGGCGCTTGGCGTCGATTATGAGATGGCCGGCAAGGACCTCATCGACTCGGTGCTGCTGTCGGGGCGGATTGCCCGGGTGCTCGGCGCAGAGCCTCCGGCGGGATTCAACTACGAGCTGTTTCTCGATGCCGAGGGGCAGAAGATTTCCAAGTCGAAGGGCAACGGCCTGACGATCGAGGAATGGCTCGACTACGGCCCGCCCGAGTCGCTGGCGCTCTACATGTTCCAGAGCCCGCGCAAGGCCAAGCGGCTGCACTTCGACGTCATTCCGCGTGCCATCGACGAATATGGCGATTTCCTCGGCAAATATCCCGGCCAGCCGATCGAGCAGCAACTCGGCAACCCGGTCCACCATATCCACGAAGGCACGCCGCCGGCCGCCGACCTGCCGATCAGCTTTTCACTGCTGCTCAACCTTGCGTCAGTCGCAGCCACCGATGATCCGGCCCGGCTCTGGGCCTATGTCGCACGCCAGGCGCCGGGCACCGGGCCGGCGACGCATCCGGCGCTCGATCGGCTCGTGCACCATGCCGCGCGCTATGCCCGCGATTTCGTCGTGCCGACGCTCCGGCGCCGCGCGCCGACCGCGCAGGAGGCGGCGGCGCTGGCCGATCTCGATGCGCGGCTGGCGGCTGTCGGGCCGGGTGCCGAGGCCGAGGCCTATCAGTATGAAGTCTATGAGGCCGGCAAGGCCGCCGGCTTCGAAAACCTGCGCGAGTGGTTCAAGGCGCTTTACGAAACGCTCATCGGGAGTTCACAGGGGCCGCGTATGGGGTCGTTCATCGCGCTCTACGGGCTCGATGAAACCCGCGCGCTGATCGCCGGCGCGCTTGCGAAGGACGCCGCATGAAATCGCTTGCTGCTGCATTGCTGCTGACGCTCGCCACGCCCGCATTGGCCGATGCCGCCGCGTCGTTCCGCGAGGCACGCTGGCCTTCCGCCGCCGCCCAGGGGCGCGCCGAAAATACCGTCGCCAGCCTGCTGCTCGCCGGCCGGGCGCAGCTGGCGATCGCGGCCTATGACACGCGGGACAAGGCGCGCGCGCTTGATCTGGTCGCCGCGGCCGAACGCGACTTCGACGCGGCGCTGGCCAAGGCGCCTGCCAACCCCGAGGCGCAGCTGCAAAAAGCCGTCGCCATCGGTTACCGCGCCAAGTTGACGCGTTCCCCGGGGCTCGGAAAGGAGGCCCGCAAGCGCTTCGAAGCGGTCAAGGCCGCGCATCCCGACATGGCGTTGGCCTGGGCTGCGGTCGCCGGCTGGCACGGCGGCGCGATCGCGACATTGGGCGGCTTCATGGCCGGCACGATGCTCGGCGCCAAGGAAGCGGAGTTCGACAAGGGCTTCGCCCAGGCATTCCGCCTCGAGCCGACGCAGCCGGTGCACCGCGTTTTCTACGCCATGACGCTCATGGACCTCGACAAGGGCAATGCGAAGCGGGCGGCGGCGGCGCTGCAGGGCATCGGGCAGTTGTTGGCGCGGGACGGTTATGAGGCGCTGGTGCGCGGCCAGGGCGTGCAGCTGGCCGCGGCGCTGAAGGCGGGCGATGCCAAGGCGGCGCAGGTGCTGGCAAGGCGGCTGCAGGCATTCGGGAATTTGGGTTAGGGCGGAGCGCAGGCAGGGCGCGGGCAAAGCCCGCGCTGACGTCGGACGGGTCCGGCCGGCGGAGGCCGACCGCCCCGCCGGCCGGTCTTGCGCCAGTCGCGCGCAGCTACGCTGCGCGTTGCCGCGCTGCGACCCAATCATCCACCTTCTTCTCCAGTACTGCCATCGGCAGCGCCCCCGTCATCAGCACCTGGGCGTGAAAGCCCTTGATGTCGAAATTCGGGCCCAATGCCTTTTCAGCCTTGGCGCGCAGGCGGCTGATGGTCAGCTGGCCGATCTTGTAGGCCAGTGCCTGGCTCGGCATGGCGATGTAGCGTTCGACCTCGGCCGTGGCGTCGGATTTGCCCATCGCGCTGTGGTCGAGCATGTAGGCGATCGCCTGGTCGCGGGTCCAGTTCTTGGAATGCAGGCCGGTATCGACAACGAGGCGCATGGCGCGCAGCATCTCGTCGTCATAGCGGCCTTGGAGCGAATAAGGATCCTTGAACATGCCGAGCTCGGGCCCGAGACTCTCGGCATACAGCGCCCAGCCTTCGACAAAGGCGGTGTTGCCGCCAAAGCGCTGGAACGGCGGCAGGCTTGTATTCTCCTGGGCGAGGCTGATCTGGAAATGATGGCCCGGCACGGCTTCGTGGAGGTAGAGCGTTTCGATGCCCGGGGTCGTCCGCGACGGCAGGTCATAGGTGTTGAAATAGAAGACGCCGGGCCGTGAGCCGTCGGGCGTGCCCTGCTGATAGCTGCCCCCGGCGTCGGTCTTTTCCTTGAACGCCGGCACCGGGCGGATTTCGAGCGGCGCCTTTGGCAGCGTCGAGAACAGGTTGCCGACGACCGCGTCGACGCGCTTGCCGACGGCATAATAGCGGTCGGTCAGGTCCTGTTTCGACTTGGGCTTGAACTGCGGGTCGGTGCGGATGAATTCGAAAAATTCCTTGTTGCTGCCCTTGAAGCCGACCTGGGCCTTCACTGCCTCCATGCCCTTGGTGATGCGCTCGACCTCGGCAAGGCCGATGTTGTGGATCTGGTCGGCGGTCATGTCGGTCGTCGTCGTCGATGCGATCAGGTACCGGTACAGGTTGTCACCGCCCGGCATCGCCGACAGGCCGACCGTGCTGCGCGCCACCGGCATGTATTCGGTCTTGAGATAGTCGCGCAGGCGCGTCAGCGCCGGATTGACCTTGTTGCCGACTTCAGCGGAATAAGCCGCCTTCAGCCGCGCTTGGTCGGCGGCGGCGAGGCCTTCCGGGAATTTGGCAACCGGCTTCATCATCACCGCGTCGTCGAGCTTGGGCGCCAACAGATTGTCGAGCTGATCGATGACGTTCTGGACGACAAGCTTCGGCTGGACCACGCCGGCGGCGGCACCCTGGCGGAAGCGGCCGATGGCAGCATCGAGATAGGTCACGAAACCGTCGATGCGCTTCAACCCGTCCTCGTAATCCTTGACGGTCTTGAACGGCGCGGCGCCCTCGCCGGACTGGAGCTCGGGGAAAAACGTGTGGAAGCCGGTGAAATGATCGATCGGCCGGCCGATGGTGGCAGCAATGATCGCCGGATCGAACCCCTTGAGATCGTTGCTCCGCTGCCATTTGAAGACGTCGTAGCTGACCTTGTCATTGGCATCGAGGGCGCTGCGGTCGATCGCGGCGAGTGCCTTCAGGTCGTCCTCCACGGCCTTTTTCTCGGCGGCGATATAGGCGTCGGAGATGAAGTCGCCGAACTGGTCGGCGCGGCGCAGGTCGCCGCGAAAGATGCCGAAAATCGGATTGCGGGCCAAGCTGGCCTCGTCGCTGGCGTTGAACAGCGCGCGCAGGTCGGTTGCGGCCTTGCTGGCCGGCGCGGCGGCGGTCGCCGCCGGCTGGGCGACCAAGGGCGATGGCGAGGCAAGGCAGGCGGCGAGCAGCAACGCGATACGCAGGCGCATGGGTACGGACTCCGAACAGACGTGTGTTGTTGTTACAGGACAGCGACAGGCGGGCGCAAGCCCGTCCGGGCCGGTCAGTCGATGACCTTGCCGCGCGCCATCACCCATTTCACCTTGGCCAGCACGCCGGCATCGGCCAGCGGGTCGCCGTCGACGGCGATGATGTCGGCGGCCTTGCCGACCGCCAGCGTGCCGGTTTCGTTCGACAGTCCGAGCAGTTCGGCGGCGCCGCTGGTCGCGGACACCAGCACGGCGCGCGGGGTCATGCCGCCGTATTTGACCATCTGGCCGGCTTCCTCGCCGTTGCGGCCGTGTTCATAGACGGCGCTGTCGGTGCCATAGGCGATGCTCACCCCGGCCTTGACCGCGGCGGCGAGCGCCTGGCCGCGGATGGCGAGCGTCTCGCGCACCTTTTTCTCGACGGTTGGTGTGTAGATGCTCTTGCCGAGCCGGTCCTCGATGCCGACCAGCGCCATCAGCGTCGGCACATACCAGGTGTTGTTGGCGACCATCGCCTTGATCGCCGCGGCGTCGGCAAAGGTGCCATGCTCGATCGAATCGACCCCGGCGCGGGCGGCGGCCTCGATACCGCGGGCGCCATGGGCATGGGCCGCGACCTTCAGGCCGAGGCCATGCGCCGTGCTGACGATCGACGCCATTTCTGCATCGGTGAAATGCTGGCCGAGGCCGCGACCCTGCTGGCTGAGCACGCCGCCGGTGGCGGTGATCTTGATGACATCGGCGCCGCGCTGCGAGGCCTCGCGCACCCGGGCGGCGCATTGGTCGGCGCCGGTGCAGGTGTTGTTCGACGCCAGTGCGGCGTTGACCTCCGGCCGATAGCCCGAGACATCGCCATGGCCGCCGATGATCGAGATGGCGGTCCCGGCCTCGACGATACGCGGGCCGGGGAACAGCCCTTCGGCGATGGCGTCGCGGACGGCAAAGCCCGCCGCCTTCGCCGAACCGAGATCGCGAACGGTGGTGAAGCCGGCGCGAGCGGTGATGCGGGCGTTCGACAGGCCGTTGGCAACCTGGTGCTCGTCGGTTTCGATGGCTTCGTTCCAGAATGGCTTGTCGGGGCCACCGCCGAGATGGACATGGGCGTCGATGAGTCCGGGCAGCAGTGTGCGGCTGGACTGGTCGATCACGGTGGCGCCGGCGGGGATCGGCGCGGCGGCGTCGTTGATCGCGGTGATGCGGCCGTCGGTGACGATGATCGTCGAGGCGCCGCGTGCCGGCTTGGCGGCGTCGGTGATGACCCGGCCGGCGCGGATCGCCAGCGTTTCGGCAGTGGCCGGCGCGGCAGTGGCGAGCGCCGCGAGGACGAGAGTGATTTTCAAGACGGACCCCAGGGTTAACGGACGATTGGCTCTAGCCTAGGCGGGATTTTGACTCCGGCAAAGGCTTGGCTTGCGCCTGAAACATCGAGCCGCCACAAGGATGGCCGACCTTGGGAGGGTTTGTGAAAGTAAAGAACGGGACGCTCGCGGCCTTTGTCGCACCGTGCCTGCCCATCGCCGCGGTCGGCCTGCCGGTGGTGGTTTACTTGCCGCCCTATTATGCCGGCACCCTGGGCCTCGATATTGCCGTCGTCGGGCTGCTGTTTTTCCTTGTCCGCATCATCGACGTGCCGATGGATCCGGTCATTGGCCATCTTGTCGACCGCACGCACAGCCGTTTCGGCCGCTTCCGGCCCTGGCTCGTCGCCGGTGCGGCGATGATGATGGCCGGCGTCTATGCGGTGTTCATGGCGTCGCCGGGGCTGGGGCCGCCGCGGGCGCTTGCCGGGCTGCTGCTGATGTACCTCGGATTTTCGGCGGCGCTGGTGTCCCACACCGCCTGGGGGGCGGTGCTGTCCGACAATTATCACGAACGGTCGCGCATCTTCGGTGCCTGGCAGATGACCAATCTCGCCGGTTTGTTCCTCATTCTCGCGGTGCCGCCGGCGGCGCAGGCCCTGGCCGGCAGCAAGGATGCGGCGGTCGGCGTGCAGGCGATGGGCTGGACGATCATCATCGCGCTGCCGCTGGCGGTGCTGTGGAACGTCATGCGGGTGCCGGAGCCCGACCGCATCGCCGGCGGCCATCACCGCATCGGCGACATCTTCGGCGTCATGCGGCTGCCGCTGCTGCGCCGGCTGCTGCTCGCCGACCTGTTGTCGAGCCTTGCACCCGGGCTGTCGGGCGCGCTGCTGCTGTTCTTCTTCGAAGCGGCGCGCGGCTATCCACCGGCGCAGGCGAGCACGCTGCTGCTGTTCTATTTTGCCGCCGGGCTGGTCGCAGCGCCGTTCTGGGTACGCATCGCCCGCCGCTATTCCAAGCACCGCGCGATCACCTGGGCACTGCTGATCTATGCGGTGCTGCAGACCGCCACGATGCTGATCCCGCGCGAGCAGTTCGCGATTGCGGCGTTCGGCATGGCGCTGGCCGGGCTTCCCGCCGTAGCGCCGGCGTTCCTGATGCGGGCGATGCTGGCCGATCTGTCGGAGGCCGAGACGGTGCGCACCGGCCAGGATCGCACCGCGCTGTTCTATGCGGCGCTGGTGGCGGTGCAGAAGCTCGGCTACGCGATTCCGGTCGGTGCCAGCTATGCCGTACTGGGCCTGATCGGCTTTGATCCGCAGCGCGGCGGGGCCAATACCCCGGCCGCGATCGACGGGCTGGTGGCGCTGTTCGTGTTCCCGCCGGCGTTGCTGGCGCTGGGCGCCGCCGTCGTCATCCGAGGCTGGCCGATCGATGCCGCCAGCCAGGCGCGCAATGCCGCTGCACTGGCTCGTTAGCGTCGGCCCCGGAACCATTCCGCCGGCTTGCTGGTTCAAACCCTTGCTAAACGACAAAGAGGGTCAAGCCATGAACGTCATTCGCAACAGCCTGCTGGCGCTCACCGCCGCGACATCGCTCGCCGCCTGCACCACCGATCAGTATGGCAACCAGCGCGCCTCGCGTGAGCTGAAGGGTGCTGGCATCGGCGCGGCCGGCGGCGCGGCCGTCGGGGCGCTTACCGGCGGCAATGTCGTCGCCGGCGCGGCGCTGGGCGCGGCGGCGGGTGCCATCATCGGCGCCGTCACCAACGATCGCAATCGTTACGAGGACCGCGAAGGCTATCGGACCTATTACGAACCCGATGGCCGCCCCTATCGCTATGATCGCGATGGCCGTCGGCGGTACGTGCGTCGTTAAAAGCGCGTGACAGCGGGGCGTTGCTGTTGACGGCAGCGCCCCGTCTGCCCATGAAACCCGGCGAGCCTGTACTGGCGCTTGGGAGACAGGGCATGAAGCTGCATGATTCGATCGGGCCGAATCCGCGCGTTGTGCGGATGGCCATCGCCGAAAAGCAGATGACGATCGATACCGTGACCGTCGACCTGATGGGCGGCGAGAACCGGCAGCCGGCCTATCTCGCCAAGGTTCCGACCGGTGGACTGCCGGCGCTGGAACTCGACGATGGCACTTGCATTGCCGAGATCATGGCGATCGTCGAATATCTCGAGGATGTGCAGCCGGCCCGTCCCGTGATCGGCGCCACGCCGGAGGATCGCGCCGAAACCCGCATGTGGACGCGGCGCATTGACCTTGCCATCGTCGAGCCGATGACGACATCGTTCCGCGCCGTCGAGGGCCGCGGGCTTTTTGCCAGCCGCATGACCTTGCTGAGCATCGAGGCAGCCGCCGAGCTGAAGGCCATCGCTCAGGAAAAGCTGCTGTGGCTCGACAGCCAGTTGCAGGGCCGTACCTGGGTATGCGGCGATCGCCACAGCCTGGCCGACCTGTTGCTGCTCGCCTTTATCGAATTCGGCACCTCGGTGGGACAGCCTCCGCCCGCTGGCGCCACCTGGATTCCGGAATGGCACAAGCGTGCCGCCGCGCGGTCCAGCGCCGCAGCATGATCGGGCACAGCCAACGCCGGCATGCCACGACCCGCTGGTGATCGCAGCCGTGACCCGCGCCCGGCCGCGCCTGCTGTTCGCGCGGCATTTCTTTGCCAATCCGCGCGGCATCGGCTCGATGATACCGAGCTCGCGGCGGTTGACCCAGCGCCTGCTCGCCGGTTTCGACTGGTCGACGGCGCGAGTGATCGTCGAATATGGCCCCGGCACCGGCGTCGTGACCCGGGCGATCCTGGCCCAGATGGCCCCCGATGCGCGGCTGTTCGCGTTCGAGATCAACGAAGATTTCGTGACCTTCCTGCGCCGCGCCATCCCCGACCCGCGCCTTACCGTCGTCCATGACTCGGCCGAATCCGTGGCGTCGGCACTGGCCGCCGCCGGGATAGAGCATTGCGATGCGGCAATCTCCAGTCTGCCGTTTTCGATCATGCCGCCGCGTGTCCGCCTGCGCATCCTGGCGGCGACCGCCCGGGTGCTGGCACCCGGCGCGGCTATGGTCGGCTATCAATATTCGACACGCTGGCTCCGCGAGTTGCGGCGGTCGTTCGGCGATGTCGCGGTCGATTTCGAGCCGCGCAACTGGCCGCCGGCCTTTGTCTTCACGGCCCGGCGCGGATCGCCCGACGCCTGAGCGTCACAGCTCGATGAGGTGATCGGCGAGTTCGTTGACGTCATTGGCCTGGTACGGGAAATGCGCCGCCAGCACATCGGCGGCGAGCCCGACTGCCGCGACCACGCCATCGGCCGGCCGCCCGGCCTTCATGCCGTCGATCAGCGCGGTGATGGTCGCCACCCAATGATCGGGCGCGACCTTGGCATAGATCGCGGTGTCGGCGATGACTTCGGCCAAATGTTCGGGTTCGTCGATGTAGATCAGTACGCCGGTGCGTCCGCTGGTCTGCTCCAGCCCGCGCGCCTTGAACTGCGTCATCGCGGCGCGGTGGACGCGGTCGCGGCGTAGCCCCCGCGGGGTCAGCGTGTGGCCGAGCCCGGTGAAATACACGGCGGCCAGAACGGCGACGAAGACCAGCGCCTGCAGCAACACGACGGTTTCGAGCGCGTGGCGCACGTTGTCGACCGCTGCCGCATCGCCCCAATCGGCGAACAGCCCGGCCGGCGACCAGCCCGCCAGCAGCATGACAAGGGGCAGCGCCAGCGCCAGCAGCGCGGCAACCGACAGCGCCGTGGCGGGATAGCGTTGCCGTTCCGACGTTACGATGACGACGATTTCACCCGCGGTGCGCGATTCCGCTGTCGCAATGGCCTCGGCGATGCGGGCGCGATCAGGATCGGTGAACAGCATCTACCAGCTTCCCGACGAACCGCCGCCGCCGAAGCTGCCGCCGCCGCCACCGAAACCACCACCGCCGCCGCCCCAGCCACCGCCGCCACCGCCGCCCCAGCCGCCGAGGCCCGGACCCCACAGGATGACCGGGCCGGACGAGCGACCGCGGCGCCCGCGCGATACCGATACCAGCAGCCAGATGATGATGATGACGATCCAGACGATGGTGCCCAGCGGAAAGCCGCCACCGCCCTCGCCGCGCGCCGGCCGCGCTGCCGCGGCCTGGGCGGCCGCCTGCGCCTGTTGTTCGGGTGGCAGCGCCAGCAGCTTGATCAGCGCATCGGCACCGGCGTTGACGCCGCCCGCCATGTCACCGGCACGGAAATAGGGGATGATGTTGCGCCGGATGATCTGCGAGGTCAGCGCATCGGTCAGCGTGCCTTCGAGGCCGTAGCCGACTTCGATGCGGACCTTGCGATCGTTAGGCGCGACGATCAGCAGCGCGCCATTATTGGTGCCCTTCTGCCCGATGCCCCAGGCCCGGCCGAGCTGATAGCCATACTCGTCGATTTCGTAACCCTGGAGATCGGGCACGGTGGCGACAACCAACTGGGTCGTGGTGGTGGTCTCCAGTTCGGCGAGACGCGCATCAAGCGCCGCGACCGTGGCGGCCGGCAGGATGTTGGCGGCATCGGTAACCCGACCGGTCAGCTTTGGGAAACTGGGCGCGGCAAGCGCCGGCCAGGCGAGGAGGCCCAGCACGAGCGCCAGCACGAGCAGGACGCGCGCCGCCGCCCCGTCACGCGGCATGGCGGCGGTCCCGTCGAAATGCCCGGCAACCATGGGCAAGCGTCCTCTTTTCCCGGATGATGGGCCGGCGGCATGCGCCGGCCAGCAAGACGTCAGAATGCGACGGTCGGCGCCGTGTTCGCATTGACGGTCGTCGCCTTGAACGGCGCGATCGGCTTTGCCCCATAGATGACCTTGGCGGCGATCATCGACGGGAAGGTGCGGATCTCGGTGTTATAGTCCTGCACCGCGGCGTTATAGTCGCGACGGGCGACGGTGATGCGATTCTCGGTGCCCTCGAGCTGCGACTGCAGCTGCAGGAAATTCTCGTTGGATTTCAGCTCGGGGTATTTCTCCACCGTGACGAGCAGGCGGCCGAGCGCGCTGCCGACCTGGCCCTGCGCCTGCTCGAACGCCGCAACCTGCGCGGGATCGGTCAGCTTCGACGGGTCGAGGGTGACCTGGCTGGCGCTAGCGCGGGCCCGGGTAACCGATTCCAGCACATCTTTTTCCTGGGCAGCAAAGCCCTTCACCGTGGCGACGAGATTGGGGATCAGGTCGGCGCGGCGCTGGTACTGGTTTTCGACGTCGCCCCACTTCGCCTTCACCGCCTCTTCCTTGGTGGGGACGGTGTTGACGCCGCAGGCCGACAGGCCGAGTGCGAGGCCGGCAAGCAGCGCGGCGCGGGTGGCGCGAGTGGCGCGATTGGCGATACGTCCCATGATAACCTTACCCCTCCATGGCCGGCACGCGGCGCGGCATCGCAAAATTCCCGTTCCGGTTCGGCGCCGACCGTGGCACAACCCGAACCGGGACGGCCGCATACATAGTGCGCCGCATGCGATTGCAATAGGGGTGCGATATCCATGTTCCAGGAGTTCAAGACCTTCATCGCTCGCGGCAACGTGCTCGACCTGGCTGTCGCGGTCGTCATCGGCGCTGCGTTCGGCGGCATCGTCAGCTCGCTGACCGACGACCTGCTGATGCCGCTGATCGGCGCGGTGACCGGCGGCGTCGATTTTTCGAGCCACTTCGTCGTTTTGGGCGATATTCCCGCCGGCTATACCGGGTCGCCGAACGATTACGACGCGCTGAAAAAGGCCGGCGTGGCGATGTTCGGCTATGGGAAATTCCTGACGGCGGTGCTGAACTTCCTGATCATCGCCTTCATCATTTTCCAGATCGTGCGGGCCGCCAACAAGCTGGTGAAGCCGGCGGAGGTTGCGCCAGCCGGGCCGACTCCGTCCGAAGTGCTGCTTGCCGAAATCCGCGACGAGCTGAAAGTCCGCAAGCCTTGATGTCGCTGCCGGCCCCGCGGGCCTTGCCGGACGCGACCGCCAGCGTTGCCGGCCGGAGCGCCTTCATCGTTGCCATGCTGATGCTCGCCGCGAGCATGGCGCAGCCGGATGCTGCCCGGGCGCTGCCCCGGTCTGCGCAACCGGCGACGCTTACGCTGTTCGCCAAGCCCTTCTATCGCGGCAACAGCGTCACCTACACGATGGATGAAGGCGATGTGCGGCCCGGCTTCGGCCCGCACAGTGTCAAGGCCGTCGGCCGCTGGCTGGTGTGCTCCGAACCGCGCTTCAAGGGGCGCTGCATCGAACTGGCCGCCGACTATCCGGTCGATGCCGCACTGGGATTGAACTTCAACATCCGGTCCGTGCGCGGGCTGCAGGCGGGCAGCGGTGCCGCCGTGCCACCGCCCGGGGTTGCGCCCGGCGGGCCCTCGCTGGCCGGCACTAACGCGCGGTTCTTCGCCGCGCCGCGCTTCGGCGGCGAACGTGCGCTGGCCTGCCCCAGCGGCGCGCCCGAGGTGCGGTGCGCCAAGCGGACCGCGGAGGACCTGTGCCGCCGCGCCGGCTATCGCAGCGCCACCAACTTCATTCTCGAAAGCGAGCGCGGCCTTTACTATCTGGCCGACCTCTTGTGCACGCGCCCGTGATGCGGGTGGGTGCCATGTGTGCCGTGGTGATCGGCACGGCGGTCCTGGCACCCGTGCTGCTGGGCGGTTGCAGCAAGGCGGTCGCGATCGCCAAGGGGCAGCAGCCGGTGGTCGCAGGCACGCTCGAGGGCGGGCCCTGGCTGGTGGAGGATCTCAACGGTGGCGGCGTCATCGATGATGCCCGCGTCGACCTGACCTTTGATCCCGGTGACCATGGCACCGGCATCATCAGCGGCCGATCGGGCTGCAACCGCTACAGCGGCGCGTGGCGGCAGGACGGTGCAAAGGTGACGCTGGGCCCTGTCACGAGCACCATGATGGCGTGCGCGCCGGCGCTGATGGAGATGGAGCGCAAGTTTCTCGGCGCGCTGGAGGCAGTGCGGACGGTCACCTATGACGGGACCGGCGCCGCCATGTTGAAGGCGCCCGACGGCCGGATCATCAAGTTCCGGCGGACGACCCCCTAACGGCCGATCGCCTCGTTGGGGTAGGTGCCCCAGAGCTGGTTGCGCAGGATATAGCCCGAGCGGCCGGCGTTGGAGACGCGGCACCAGACGTTTTCGCACAGGGTGATGGTGACGACGGTGCCCGGCTCGATACGCCAGGCGACACGGGCCTGCAGGTCGGGCGAGGTGTAGAGTGTGCGGATGCCGCCGGTGACAAAGCCGGTGCGTTCCCCGGTCAACAGCGACTTGTTCATCCAGCCGATGGTGCCGTCGGGATCGCGGACCTGGCGCCAGATGCCGTATTCGCGGATGATCTCGAGCGGCAGGCCGCGGCGCTTGTATTCCCAGGCGATAGGAAAGCGGCGGTCGTCGGGTCCCGTGCGCATCATCGCGCTGTTCGATTTCAGCGATACGAACCGCGGGATCGGCAGGGTGGTGGTGCCGTCGGCACGCTCATCCGCGGCGCGAGCCGGCATGGCGCCGAGCAACGCCACCGCCGCGGCGGCGATCAGGCCAGAAACGGCGGTCGAGAGGCAGTGGCGCACCGCCATGTCTTGACGCACCCGGCGGCACGGGGCAACCCTTTGGGCATGCCTGCTCCCAACGTGCGTCCCCGGCCCAAGGTCATCGTGACACGGCGCCTGCCCCAGGCGGTCGAGGCACGGATGGCCGAGCTTTTTGATGTCGAGCTCAATCTGGGCGACGAACCGATGACGCAGGAACAGCTCGCCGATGCGGCGCGCCGCAGCGACGTGCTGGTGGCGACCGTCACCGACGAAGTCGATGCCGCGGTGTTTTCGGCGGCGAGCGAAACCGGCAAGCTGAAGCTGCTGGCGAATTTCGGCGTCGGCGTCGACCATATCGATCTCGGCGCGGCGCGCGCCGCCAAGGTTGTCGTCACCAACACGCCGGGCGTGCTGACCGACGATACCGCCGACATGGTGATGGCACTGATCCTGAGCGTGCCGCGCCGGCTGGCGGAGGGCGAGAAGCTGGTGCGCGCCGGCGAATGGCACGGCTGGTCACCGACGGGGATGCTCGGCCATCGCATCACCGGCAAGCGGCTCGGCATCATCGGCATGGGCCGGATCGGCCGCGCCATTGCCACGCGGGCGCGGGGTTTCGGGCTAACGGTGCATTACCATAACCGCCACCGCCTGCCGCCCGAGGTGGAGGCTGAGCTGGAAGCGACCTGGTGGGACAATCTCGACGCCATGCTGGCGCGGGTTGACATCATCACCATCAATTGCCCGCACACGCCCGAGACGCATCACCTGATCGGCGCCAGGCAATTCGCGCTGATGCAGCGGCAGGCCTATATCATCAACGCGGCGCGCGGCGAGATCGTCGACGAAAATGCGCTGTGCGAGGCGCTGGCGGCGGGCAAGATCGCCGGCGCCGGCCTTGACGTGTTCGAAAACGAGCCGGCGATCGACCAGCGGCTGATGGAATTGCCGGGCGTCGTCCTGATCCCGCACATGGGCAGCGCGACCTTCGAAGGGCGCCAGGCGATGGGGGAGAAGGTCATCGCCAATATCCGGGTCTGGGTCGATGGGCATCGGCCGCCGGACCAGGTGCTGGAGGGGTGGGCCTAGCGCCCCGGAGCGCAGCGCAACGAACGCGCAGCGTGCGTCAGCAGCGCGCCGAGAGGCCTTCGGCAATGCCCAGGTCTGGACGCCGCAGGTCGTCGTCAACGGCCGCGCCACAGTCTTCGGGAACAAGCTGGCGCCGCTGCCGGCGCTGATCGCCAGGTCGGACCGGGGCAACGCCGGCCCGACGCTGCGCCTGACCGGCGACACGGTCGTCCTCGGCGGCAGCGCGGCAAAGCCCGTGGATGTCTGGCTGGTCCGGTACGACCCGCGCAGCGTCGCGGTGGCGATCAAGGCCGGCGAGAACGGCGGCCGGACCCTGCCCCACCGCAATATCGTGCGCGAACTGGTCCGCATCGGCCGCTGGAGCGGCGGCAGCGCCCGCTATGCCGTGCCGGCGGCGCGGGTGTCGGGCCTCAGCAGCGCGATATTTGTCCAGGCCGGCCCGGGCGGGCCGATCCTTGCCGCAGCTCGCGGCTGGCCGTTACCAGCGCACCAGCCGCGGCAGCAGCCAGCGGCTGAGCAGCGCCACCACCAGTACGGCGCCGCCATACCAGACCGCGACGTAAAGCGGGTCGTCATGGCTGCAGTGAAAGCCGAAGATGAAGGCGCCAAAGCCTGCCGCCGCCAGCCCGGCCGCCAGCGCCGTCTGTTCGGGCCTCGTCGGTGCGCCGCGCCGCATCAGCACCACCAGCGCGGCGATCATCGGCAGCGACAGGAGGAAGATGCTGATGAGGCAATCCACGCCCTCCCGCCAGTCGAGCCGCGCGGTGAGCGACGGCCCCCGCGTCGCCGCGTCGATCAACCAGCCGAGCCCCAGCGCCACCGGCACGACGATGGCCAGCGCCCGCCACAGCCGGGCCAGCCGCGGGCCGTTGGTCACCGCCGGGTCGAGCGAGACCAGCAGTGCCGCGCCTGACAGGCCGGCAAAGCTCGCCAGCGCCGCCAGCTTCCACCAGAACGCCATCTCGCCCATTGCCGCAGGCATGTCGGGCCGCATGCCGCGCAGGGCGATGAGCAGCGGAATCTCGACCAGGATGAGCGCCACGATCAGCAGCGCGTCGCGGGTCCAGCGGCGCGGCTGCACCGGGCGCAGGTCGGCCACCAGCCCGTCGATCAGCAGGTCACGCGGCGTCAGTTCAGTCGGCATCGTTGCTACCTTCGACCAATCGCGCCAGTCGGCCGAGGCCGCGATGGATGTTGACCTTGACCAGCGCCACCGACTGCCCGGTGCGCGCCGCCGCTTCTTCGATCGACAGGCCGTCGATCTTGACCAGCCGGATCACCTCCGCTTGTGCCGGCTTCAGCGTCGCCATCAGCCCGCGCAGCGCGGCGGCGCTGGTAACCGCCGCTTCATGGTCGGGGGTTGACAGCGTCTCCGGCAGTGCGTCGGCGGCGTGGCGCCCGGCACTGCGCAGCCGGTCGATCCATTTGTAGCGGGCGATGCCGGCGAGCCACGGCCCGAACGGGCGCGCCGGATCCCAGGTGTGGCGCTTGGCATGGATGGCGACCAGCGTGTCCTGCACGGCATCCTCCACCGCCGACGGCGGCAAGCGGCGGGCGAAATAGCGCAGCAACCAGGGCCGCAGTTCGGCGAGCAGGCGGCGATAGGGCGCCGCCTCGCCGGCCTGGGCGGCCGACATCAGCGCACCCCAGCCGTGCGGATCGGTATCGGCAATGCCGGTCATCGCCGCCAGCCTAGGGTTCGACGGGACAACGGCAAGCGATGCAAATGCCGCCAACATCGCTGCCACCTTCCCGGCCCGGTGCCGTCACATGTTGCGAGCGACCTGCCACAGCCCGGTCATTCGCCAGCGCGAGCGCAAAGGTTAAACCGCGATCAGTCGCCGGTCAGGATGCGGTCGACGAGCTGCTTCACGGTTGGTACGAAACCGTTCGAGTAAAACGGGTCCTTGGCAAAGCGGAAGGCGGAATGACCGCCGAACATCAAATTCTGCTCGGTATCGCCGCCATGGACGATGTCCTGCAACGTCTTCTGGATGCAGAAGCTGCGCGGGTCGGCGAGTCGCCCGGTGGTGTTGGTATCGTTGTCGGCCCAGCTCGAAAAGCCGCATTGCGACAGGCAGCCCATGCAGTCCGATTGGTCCTTGCGGATCACCGCCTTGTCGTCCGGTGTCACGAATATCAGCGTGTTGTCAGGGGTCTTCAGCGCCTCGGTATAGCCGGCGCCGTACCAGCTGCGGGCGTGCAGCAGGTCGTCGCGGGTGACGAAGTAATTCTTGCGACCGACGCCGACGTCGAGCTGGAACTGGTGGTCGCCCGTTGCCGTCGTGGAGAACGCGACCTGGCGTTCGGAACGGCCCTCGAGGTTGCGCAGGAACGGGTTGCGCACTGCGCTCGAGTAAAATCCGGTCGGCGAGAATTTGTGGAGGAGGATGTCGCCTTCCTCCAACGTCATCAGCCGCTGTTTCCAACCTTCGGGGATCGGGCTTTCCTGGGTCAGCAGAGGCCTTGTGCCGAATTGGAAGACGATCTGGCCGAGCTCCGGGTTGTCGATCCAGTCGGTCCATTCGCGCAGCGCCCATACGCCGCCGGCCATGATGATCGGGGTCGAATCGGGGATGCCGGCCTCGCGCATCGTGGCGCGCAGGTCGCGGACGCGGGGGAACGGGTCCTGCGGCACGCGCGGGTCCTCGGCATTCGACAGGCCGTTGTGGCCGCCGGCAAGCCAGGGATCTTCATAAACGACCGCGCCCAGCCATTCGGACGCCTTGGAATAGGCGCGTTTCCACAGCGCGCGAAAGGCGCGGGCACTGCTGATGATCGGGTAATAGTAAACTTCGTGATGGGCGGCGATTTCGCTCAGCTTGTACGGCATGCCGGCGCCGCAGGTGACGCCGTTGACGAGGCCCTTGGTGCGCGCCAGCACGCCTTCGAGCACGCGCTGGGCGCCGCCCATTTCCCACAGCACGTTGATGTTGATGGCGCCGATGCCGCGCTGCAGTTCGGTCGATGCCATGTCATAGGCGCGCTGCACCTGCTGGACAGCGCCTTCGATGGCATAATCGACCAGTTCCTCGTGGCGTTCGCGGCGGGTCAGCGCGCGATAGACCTGGGGGATGATGCGGCCGGTCGGATCATAGCTGTCGGCGTTGACGGCGGAGATCGTGCCGACGCCGCCGGCCAAGGCCCAGGCGCCCGACGACAGATGGTTGGTCGCGGCGACGCCCTTGCCGCCTTCGACCAGCGGCCACACCTGGCGGCCGCCCATCGCAATCTGTTTCAGCCCGTTGAGCATTGTCTTTGAATCCAGCTTGGCGCCCCCGCGCGCATTGCGCTGTTGTAAGGCCCAACTGTGAACAAAGCGCAAGTCCATCATGCGCGGCGCACGGCCACAGGGGGCTCATGCAAGGGAACATCTGGCGTCCTTGTTGGTTTCGCGTGGTCAGGAGACTTTCATGATCCCCCACAACGACCACCCGCTCGCGGAAAGGTTTCGCGAGTTCGTCCGCAATCCCGAATTTCCCTGCGTCGGCGCGAAGTCGGCGCTTGGCAAGGGCCGCATGCGCATTGTCGTGGCCCGCAGCCTGACCTCGGCCTGGGACGACTTGCGGATCCTGCCCCAGCTGACCGCGCTCGCCAACGACTATCGCGCCGAGCCTGAACTGTTCCAGTCCCTTGTTGTCGTCTTCGAAGGCCCCGATGAAATCGAGGAGTCGGTGTTCGAGCAGCATTTGTGGGAGCGCGTCCAGTCGCTGTCCGACAAGGACGCGATCTGGTTCGGCCAGCCGCACGACCCGCGGGTCAGCGACGATCCCGACGATCCGCATTTCTCGCTGAGTTTTGGCGGGGAGGCGTTTTTCGTCGTCGGCCTGCATCCTGGCGCCAGCCGGCCGGCGCGGCGTTTCGAACGTCCGGCGCTGGTGTTCAACCTCCACGACCAGTTCGAGGAATTGCGCCGGCAGCAGCGCTATGAGGGGCTGCGCGCCAAGATACTGCAGCGCGACGAGGCGCTTGCCGGCTCGATGAATCCGATGCTGGCACGCCACGGCGATTCGTCGGAAGCACGCCAGTACAGCGGCCGGGCCGTCGGCAGCGACTGGAAATGCCCCTATGCCGGGCGCGGTGCCGGTGCCGAGATGGAACAGGCCTGATGCACGAGATTCCGCCGCGCAGCGGCGCGGCCTTCACGCTCGATCGCGGCCAGCGGCTGACCGTCATCGATCCGCAGGGCGAACAGGTCGCCGACCTGCTGGCCTTCGTGCGGGACGACATCGACGAGGTGATCTCGTCGGGCCGGACGCTCGATTATCTCAGCCGCATCTATCTGACGACGCCCGATCCCATCTATTCGAACCGGTCAAACATCCTGCTGCGGATCGTCGAAGATACGGTCGGCCGTCATGATTTCCTGCTGACGCCGTGCTCGCGCGATACGTTCCGCATCATCTATGGCGATGAACAGCCGCATCGGGGCTGTTTCGGCAACCTGGCCGAGGCCTTGGCGCCCTATGGCATCGTGCCGGATCGCATTCCGGTGGCGTTCAACCTGTTCATGAACGTGCCCGTCGACGGCACGACCGGCGAATTGAAGGTGTTGCCGCCGCTAAGCAAGGCCGGCGACCGGATCGTGCTCGAAGCCGAAACCGACTTGATCATCGGGCTGACGGCCTGTTCGGCGCTGCAATCGAACAATGGCAGCTTCAAGCCGATCCACTACCGCATCGATTGATTCCGCCAGCCATCGCCGGTTCAGCCGCGATCGTGCGTAACGGCTGCGGGGATCGACGAGGTAGCGGATGCGGATGCTGGCAGTGGCGGTGATGGCGATGCTGGCCGGCAGCCCGGCCGCGTCGCTCACCCTCGATGCGGCGGTTCTCGACGAGATCAACTATGCACGCACCCAGCCGCAGGCCTATGCGCAGGTGTTGCGTGATTATCGCCGCAGCTTCCGCGGGCTGGTCGTCGATGACCCGGCGGACCCGGGCTATCGCACCACGGTTGAGGGTGTGCGCGCCGTCGACGAGGCGATCCGCTTCGTCGAGCGCCAGCCGCCGTTGTCGCCGCTGGCCGAAGCCGAGGTGCTGACGCTCGCCGCCGTCGACCATGTCGCGGCGCAGAGCAGGCGTGGCGAAGTCGGGCATATCTCCGCCGACGGCGGCAGCCCCAGCGATCGTGTCGCGCGGCGCGGCGGCGGCGTCTATGTCGCCGAAACCATCGCCTATGGGTCGAACAACCCGATCGCCGTGGTGCGCCAGCTGATTATCGACGATGGCGTCGCCAACCGCGGGCATCGCGCCGTGATCTTCGACCCGCGCTTTCGCCATGCCGGCGTCGGCTGCGGTCCGCATCCGGTTTATGGGTCGATGTGCGTCGTCGATTTTGCGGCGACGCGCGATGGCCGGCCCGCCCCGCGGTAAACTCGCGTCCGGAAGGCTGGTCCGGTAGACGCGTTGCGCCGTGCACGTGAGTCAATGACGTGAAAAAGGACCGCTCCTTTCGGGGCAGCCCTTTTCCAATTCAGCCTGGGCCGAAGATCAGTCGCGTGAGCCGGTCAGGAAGTCGGGCAGGCTGCCGCCTTCCTGGGGAGCGTCTTCACGCGGCGCACGCTCCGGACGGGGACTGCGATCGCCTTCGCTGCGGGGTCCACGGTCGCCGCCGTCACGACGCGGGCCACGATCGCCGCCATCGCGGCGCGGGCCACGGTCGTCACGGCCGCCGCCATCACGGCGCGGGCCGCGATCACCACGGGGGCCGCGGTCGTCGCCGCCTTCACGCGGCGGACGCGTGTCGGCGATTTCCTCGCCGGTTTCCTGGTCGACGAGGCGCATCGACAGGCGGACCTTGCCGCGTTCGTCGACGGCGAGGACCTTGACCTTGACCTGCTGGCCTTCGGTCAGCGCGTCCTTGACGTTGGCGACCCGCTCGTTCTTGATTTCCGAGATGTGGACAAGGCCGTCCTTGCCGCCCATGAAATTCACGAACGCACCGAAATCGACCATCGACACGACCTTGCCGGTGTAAATCTTGCCGACCTCGGCTTCCATCGTGATGCCTTCGATCCACTTGCGGGCGGCGGCGATCTTTTCCGGATCCGAAGACGCGATCTTGACGGTGCCGTCGTCCTCGATGTCGACCTTGGCGCCGGTCGTCGCGACGATTTCGCGAATGACCTTGCCACCGGTGCCGATGACGTCGCGAATCTTGTCCTTGGGCACCTGCATCGTTTCGATGCGCGGCGCGTGGGAGGACATTTCTTCGCGGGTGTGATCGAGCGCCTTGGCCATTTCACCCAGGATGTGCGCACGACCGGCCTTGGCCTGGTCCAGCGCGACCCGCATGATCTCCTCGGTGATGCCGGCGATCTTGATGTCCATCTGGAGGGCGGTGACGCCTTCCGAGGTGCCGGCAACCTTGAAGTCCATGTCGCCCAGGTGATCTTCGTCACCCAGGATGTCGGACAGGACGGCGAAGTTCTTGCCTTCGAGGATCAGACCCATGGCGATGCCGGCAACGGGGCGCGTCAACGGGACACCGGCGTCCATCAGCGCGAGGCTGGCGCCGCAGACGGTGGCCATCGACGACGAACCGTTCGACTCGGTGATGTCGGACAGCACGCGGATCGTATAGGGGAACGCTTCCTTCGTCGGCAGCACGCCATGGACGGCGCGCCAGGCAAGCTTGCCATGGCCGATGTCGCGGCGGCTGGGAGCGCCGAAGCGACCGACTTCACCCACCGAGTACGGAGGGAAGTTGTAGTGCAGCATGAAGCGTTCGTAACGCAGGCCATCGAGTCCATCGATCATCTGCTCGGCATCGGCGGTGCCGAGCGTCGTCGAAACGATCGCCTGGGTTTCGCCGCGGGTGAACAGCGCCGAACCATGGGTGCGCGGCAGGAAGCCGACCATCGCCTCGATCTGGCGCACGGTCTTGGTGTCGCGACCGTCGATGCGGCTGCCGTCCTTCAGGATGGCGCCGCGGACGATCTCGCCCTCAAGCTTCTTGAACAGCTTGCCGGCCTTTTGCTGGGTGGCGCTGTCGGCATCCGCGAACAGCGGCTTCATCTTGGCCTTGGCATCGCCGAGCGCCTGCTGGCGATCCGACTTCTTGGTCAGCTTGTAGGCGGCGGTAATGTCCTTGCCGACAGCCTTGCGGATTTGGGCCAGCATCGCGGTGTTGTCGGGCAGGGCCAGTTCCCAGGGGTCCTTGGCAGCCTTTTCGGCGAGCCCGATGATCGCATCGATCACCGGCTGGATGCCGCGATGGGCGAACATCACGGCGCCGAGCATCTCGTCTTCCGAAAGCTCCTTGGCTTCGGATTCGACCATCATCACGGCGTCATGGGTGCCGGCAACGACGAGATCGAGACGACCGGCGGCGATCTGCGCCTTGGTCGGGTTGAGGATATATTCGCCATCGACAAAACCGACGCGCGCCGAAGCGATCGGGCCCATGAACGGCACGCCGGAGAGGGTCAGCGCGGCCGATGCAGCGATCATCGCGACCATGTCGGCCTCGTTCTCGCCGTCATAGCTCAGCACCTGGGCGATCACGTTGATCTCGTTGTAGAAACCTTCCGGGAACAGCGGGCGCAGCGGGCGATCGATCAGGCGGCTGGTCAGCGTTTCGTGCTCGGTGGCACCACGCTCGCGCTTGAAGAAGCCACCCGGGATGCGGCCGGCGGCGGAATATTTTTCCTGGTAATGAACGGTCAGCGGGAAGAAATCCTGGCCTTCCTTGACGCTCTTGGCGGCCGTGACGGCGCAGAGCACGACGGTTTCGCCATAGGTGGCGAGGACGGCGCCATCGGCCTGGCGCGCGATGTGGCCGGTCTCGAGGGTCAGCTTGCGGCCGCCCCATTCGATTTCCTGCTTATGAATATTGAACATGGTTCGTCTTTCGTGTGCGCGCTGCGACCCTATTGTCGCAACGCTGTGCGGGCTGGTTGCAGGCCCGCGGCCTGTGTGGCGGGCAGCCGCGTCAGCGGTCCGTGCCTGCCGTCCGGGGCCCGCGACCATCGCCGGCACCCGGATAGACGAACGGCCCCCGTTCGGGGGCCGTTCGGGTTACTTGCGAAGACCGAGCTTCGCGATGAGATCGGTGTAACGCGCGCTGTCGATCTTCTTCAGATAATCGAGCAGCGAGCGGCGCTTGTTGACGAGGACGAGCAGGCCGCGACGGCTGTGATTGTCCTTGGCATGCGTCTTGAAATGTTCGGTCAGGTTGGCGATGCGCTCCGAAAGGATGGCGACCTGGACTTCGGGCGAACCCGTGTCGTTGGCGGCGCGGGCATTGCCCTTGATGACGTCGGCCTTGCGTTCTGCGGTAATCGACATCGGATACTCCTGTTATTCGAGGTTGAACCCGCGGAGCACCCGGACCGCTTCTGGGTCGATCTCGACCAGCGCCACGGGAACAGGTCCGAGGCAGGCGAGATAGGTGCCGGGTGAGGCGGGGTGCCCGAAAAGCCTGCGCCCCTGTCGGAGTGCCGCCGCCTGTTCGGGATCGATAGCGAGAGCCGGGATGTCGTCCAGCCCCGCCATCAGTGGCAGGAGAACCTGTTCTAGCTGCGCCCCCTGCACCAGCGACTCGAATTTGTCCAGTGATATCGCCTGATCGAGCCGGAACGGCCCGGCGCGGGTGCGGCGCAGCATGGTGACATGCCCGACGCTGCCCAGCGCCAGCGCAAGATCGCGGGCGAGGCTGCGAATATAGGTGCCCTTGGATACCGTTGCCGAAAAGGTCGCGTCTTCGGGGGTCGATTCGCGCAGGTGCAGGTCGTGGATTGTCACATGACGCGTGGCGAGCTCCACCGTTTCGCCCGCCCGCGCCAGGGCATAGGCACGTTGGCCGTCGATCTTCAGCGCGGAATATGCTGGCGGCACCTGGGCGATCGGGCCGGTAAAGCGCGGCAGGATCGCGGCGACGGCGGCTTCGGTCGGCCGCAGGTCCGACGTGGTGACGACGGCACCCTCGGCGTCCTCGGTCGTGGTGGCCACCCCCCATTTGACCGTGAAGTCATAGCCCTTGGTGGCATCGAGCATCCGCCCGGCGAGCTTCGTCGCCTCCCCGATGGCGATCGGCAGCACGCCGGTGGCCAGCGGATCAAGCGTGCCGCCATGGCCGATGCGATCAGGGCGGATGCCAACACCCCGCACAATGCGCTTCACCGCCGCCACGCCCTGGGCGCTCGACAGGCCCAGCGGCTTGTCGAGGATGATCCAGCCGTTGATGGTCAAGATGCGTCGCGAAGCAGGTCGGATCCCTCGCCCGGCAGCAGCGAGAAGACGCAGGTGTCGCGGACATGGCCGGTCCAGGTGATCTTGTTGGAACGCAATATGCCGTCGAGGCGAGCGCCGAGCTTGCGCACCGCGGCTTGCGAGCGGGTGTTGCGCACGTCGACATCGAAGACGATGCGGACGATGCCGCAGGCGCGGGCATGGCCGATCATCAGCCGCTTCAGCCGCAGGTTGAAGCCGCTGCCGCGCACTGCCGGGTGAAGATAGGTGAAGCCGATGGCGACGGCGTGGTTCGGCGCGTCATGGTCGTACCAGGACGTGCAGCCGACGAGCGTGTCGCCGTCGAACACGGTATAGGCGGCGCGGCCGAGCAGCATGGCGAAGCCGGGATCGAAATGGTCGCCATGGAGCGACACCGAATAGATCGCCCAGATTTCGCTATCGGCGGCGCAGGCGGCGCGCAGGCCTTCGCGATGCGTCTCGGCCAGCGGTTCCAGTCGCAGCGTGCCGTCGGCGAGCGGGACGTGCAGCTCAGCCGTCGTCGTCAAGCGCGTCTTCCTCGTTGCGCACGTCCGACAGGCGACGCGGCTTGGCGGCCGGCTCCAGGTCGCGAGCGATCGACGGCTGGCGCAGGATGGCATCGATGCGGGCGCCGGCGTCGAAGCTTTCGTCGGCGCGGAAGCGCAGGTCGGGGGTGTATTTGGTGACCATCTGGCGGGCGACCTCGCCTCGCAGATATCGGGCGTGGCTGGCCAGCGCCTTGACGACGGCCTGGTCGTCGCCGCCACCCAGCGCCTTGATGAACACCGTGGCGTGGCGCAGGTCGGCGGTAACGCGAACCTCGCTGACCGACACGATGGTCCGCTGCAACAACTCGTCACGCAGCTCGCCGCGGCCGATGACGTCGGCGAGCGCATGGCGCACCTGTTCACCGATGCGCTGGAGGCGAATCGAACGGCCTTGGGAATCGGGGGTGGCACGGGCCATGGTGAAACTTATGCCTAGCTCAAAGTAAAAAGAAGGGCGTCGCGGCAAAGCCGCGCCGTCGGACGGGTTCGGGCGGAGTTATCCGGCCGCCCCGCCGGCCGCTCGCGCGCGAGTCCGCGCACTGCTCCCCGATCGCTGCGCAATCGGGTCGCTGCGCACGGCCGCGCTAGAGTGTCCGATCCCGCATCTCGACTTCATAAGTCTCGACCACGTCGCCCGCCTTGACGTCCGAGGACGCTTCCAGCGTGATACCGCATTCGAGGCCGGCCTTGACCTCGGCGACATCATCCTTGAAGCGGCGCAGCGAGGCGATGACACCCGTGTAGATGATGACATCGTCGCGCATGACACGGGCGCGCAGGGCCTTTTTGATGAAGCCTTCGGTGACGCGGATACCGGCCGCCTTGCCGGTCTTGCCGGCCTGGAAGACTTCGAGCACCTGGGCGCGGCCGACGACCGTTTCCAGTGCCTCCGGACCCAGCTGGCCGGCCATCGCCGCCTTCACTTCGTCGATCAGGTCGTAGATGACGTCGTAATATTTCAGCGCCACGCCATCGCGCTGGGCGATCTCGCGGGCCTTGGCATTGGCGCGAACGTTGAAGCCGATGATCGGCGCGCCGCTGGCCTTGGCGAGCGTCACGTCGGATTCGGTGATGCCACCGACGCCGGCGGCGAGCACCTTTGCCTTGATGAGATCGGTCGAGATCTTGTTGACCGCCCCGGCAATGGCTTCGGCCGACCCCTGCGTATCCGCCTTGATGACCAGCGGATAGACCTGGGCCTTGGCCTGGCGCAGCACCGAGAACATCGTCTCGAGGTTGGCTGGTTCCTGCTCGATGCGCTTGGCATTGGCGAGGCCGGCGCGATAGTCGGCGACCTCGCGGGCCCGGGCTTCGCTCTCGACGACGGTGACGGGGTCACCGGCGGCGGGAACACCTGTCAACCCGAGCACTTCCACCGGCATCGAAGGCGTGGCTTCCTTTACCTGGGTGCCCTTGTCGTCGACCAGCGCGCGGACCTTGCCCCATTCCTGGCCCATCACGAAGATGTCGCCACGCTTCAGCGTGCCGCGGCGGACGAGCACCGTCGCCAGCGCGCCCTTGCCCTTGTCGAGACGCGCTTCGATGACGCTGCCTTCGGCGGCGCGATCGGGGTTGGCCTTCAGCTCGAGGATTTCGGCCTGCAGCAGGATCTTCTCGATCAACTCGTCGAGCCCCGTCTTCTGGGTCGCCGAAACTTCGACATCCTGGACCTCGCCGCCCATCGATTCGACCTGCACGTCGTACTGCAGCAGCGCCTGGCGGATCTTTTCCGCATTGGCGCCGGTCTTGTCCATCTTGTTGATGGCGACGATCATCGGAACACCGGCAGCCTTGGTGTGCTGGATGGCCTCGATGGTCTGCGGCATGATGCCGTCGTCCCACGCCACCACCAGGATGACGATGTCCGTCACGCTGGCGCCGCGGGCGCGCATCTGGGTGAAGGCCTCGTGTCCCGGCGTGTCGAGGAAGGTGATCTTCTCCTTCGACTTGGTCGTGATCTGATAGGCGCCGATGTGCTGTGTGATGCCGCCGGCCTCGCCCTTGACGACATTGGTGCCGCGCAACGCATCGAGCAGCGACGTCTTGCCGTGGTCGACATGGCCCATGATGGTGACGACCGGCGGCCGCGGCAGCAGGTGATCATCGACATCGGCGCCGCCGACCATGCCGATCTCGACGTCGGATTCGGACACGCGGACGATGTTGTGGCCGAATTCGGTCAGCACCAGCTCGGCGGTATCCTGGTCTATCTCGTCGACGGCCGCCGACGGCACGCCCATGCGGGCGAGCAGGCGGACGACGTTCGACGTGCGCTCGGCCATGCGGTGCGCCAGCTCGGCGACCGTGATGCGATCGGGAACAGTGACGTCGCGGACCTGCTTGGCCTGCGACCCCAGACGGCCACGTTCCTTTTCACGGGCGCGGCGCAGCGCGGCGAGCGAACGGGTGCGGACGCTGTCATCCGAGTCGAGCGCGCGGGTGACGGTCAGCTTGCCCGACTGGCGGCGATCGTCGCCCATGCGCAGGCGGGCCGGTTTGGCGGCGAGGTCGGGCTTGCGACCCGGCAGCGCGCGGACGCGCAGCCGCTCCTCTTCCTCGTCGAGCTCGACCAGCGTCTGTGGCGTGTCGCTCGGCACCGGATCGGGACGGGTGGCTATTTCTTCCTCGCGGGCACGCTTCTCCTCGAGGCGCTGGCGCTCGGCTTCGGCGGCTTCGGCCCTGGCGGCTTCCTCGCGGATGCGCGCTTCCTCGGCCGAACGCAGGCGGTCTTCCTCGGCCTGGCGCAGCAACAGCGCCTGGCGCTCCTGCCGGGTCATCAGGTCGGTGGCGGCCGGGCGGCGTTGTTCCTGGACCGGCGGACGCACCGGCGGCTTGACAGCTGGGCGTGCGGCGGCGGGCGCTGGCGTCGGGGCCGGAGCGGGCGTTTCGACCCTGGCAACGACGGGCGCCGGCTCGGGCGCCTTGGGCTGCGGGGCCGGCTGGCGCTCGACAGGGCGGAACATCACCGGCGGCGGCACCGGGCGCGCGGGGGCCGCAGGCGTGACTTCGGGGGCCGGGGCGGCAGCCACCGGCGCCGGAGTCGGCGCCGCAACCGGGGCCGGAGTCGGCGCTGCAACCGGAGCCGGCGTCGGCTCCGGCGCGCGGGCCACGGGTGCCGAAACCGGCGAAGCCGGCGGCGGCGTCGGCGCGGCAACGGGTGCCGGCGCTTCGACGACGGGTGCCGGATCGCCGGGGCGATGCAGCACGCGCGCGCGTTTCACTTCCACGACGACCTGCTTGGTGCGGCCATGGCTGAAGCTCTGTTTCACCTTGCCCACTTCGACGGCCTTGTTCAGGCCGAGGGGGGCTCGCATGCCGAGCTTGGGTTTGTTGTCGTCACTCATCAAGTCGTGCCTAATGCCTTTCAGCGGCCGCCACGGCAACTGCCGCTGCGACCTGTTCTTCGTCATCTTCGTCGTCTGCCTTGTGCACCTTGCCGCCGTTGAAGGCTGCCCAGCGTTCCAGCGCCTGCATCACCCGCGCGGCGCTGACAGCGTCGGATATCGCGGCATGTACAACATTCTCGCGGCCAAGGGCCATCGACAATTGGTCCCGTCCAACGGGCAGCACGATGGATGGCGTGCCGGGGGAGGCCCCGCGGCGCTTGGCCTCCAGCTTGCCGACGCCGTCGGGACGGGCGTCGCCGGCGTGAATCAGCAGCCGTATCTTGCCCTTGATGATCGCCTCGCCGATGCGTTCATGTCCCCATATCAGGTTGCCGGCGCGATTTTCCAAGCCCAGCCGGTCGAGCGCGCGGCGTTCCAGCCCGGCGGCGATCTGGTCGGCAAGGTCTTCGGGTAACCTGAGCGCATTGGACTTGAAGGCGCGGGCGAGCGCGCCCTTCAACTTGCCCTTTGTCATCGCGGCGTCGAGTATGGCGCGATCGGCGACGATCCAGGCGCCGCGGCCCGGCAGCTTGCCGTTGAAATCGGGCGCGACCTGCTCGTCGGGTCCGACGGCAAGCCGTATCAGCGACGCACGGGGGCCATGCGCCTGGGTCAGGACGCAACGACGCTCGGGCCCTGCATCGGCAGGGCCCAAAACGTTGGCAGTGTCGGCCGTCAGATGCTCATCGTGTTCCATCCGCGGGTGCGTCCTCCCCGGCGGATTCATCGCTGAACCAATGCGCGCGCGCGGCCATGATGATGCGGTTGCCGTCATCCTCGGAAATGCCGAAGTCGCGCAGCACGCCGATGTTCTTGGACACCAGCTCGTCGGTGGCAAGGTCGCCCAGGTCGTCGAGCGTCTTGATGCCCTTCTTGCCCAGCGCCACGAGCATGGCCTCGGTCAGCCCCTCGATGGCGGCGACATCGTCCTCGACGCCGAGCGCAGTGCGCTCCTCGCGGGCGGCGGCTTCGCGGCGCTCGAGCGCTTCGATGGCGCGCTTCTGCAGCTCGCCGCCGAGATCCTCGTCGAAACCTTCGATGGCGGCGATTTCCGACAGGTCGACATAGGCGACTTCTTCCAGCTCGCTGAAGCCTTCGGCGACCAGCAGCTGCGCCAGCGTCTCGTCGACGTCGAGCTCGCTTTCGAACATCGCCGACTTCTCGGTGAATTCCTTCTGGCGGCGCTCCGACTCGTCGGCTTCGGTCATGATGTCGATCTGACGGCCGGTCAGCTGGCTGGCGAGACGAACATTCTGGCCGCGGCGGCCGATGGCAAGCGAAAGCTGGTCATCGGGAACGACGACATCGATGCGATTGTCTTCCTCGTCCATGACCACCTTGCTGACCTCGGCGGGCTGCAGCGCGTTGACAACGAAGGTCGCGACATCGGGCGACCAGGGGATGATGTCGATCTTCTCGCCCTGCAATTCCTGGACGACCGCCTGGACGCGGCTGCCCTTCATGCCGACGCAGGCGCCGACCGGGTCGATGCTCGAATCGCGGCTGATGACGCCGATCTTGGCACGGCTGCCGGGATCGCGGGCGACGGCCTTGATCTCGATGATGCCGTCGTAGATTTCGGGCACTTCCTGGGCGAACAGCTTCTTCATGAAATCACCGGCGGCGCGCGACAGGAAGATCTGCGGACCGCGGGGTTCGCGGCGGACGCTGGCGATCAGCGCGCGGACGCGATCACCGGGCTTCAGCACTTCGCGCGGGATCTGCTGGTCGCGGCGGATGACGCCTTCAGCTTTCCCCAGGTCGACGACGACATGGCCGAACTCGGCGCGCTTGACGAGGCCGGTGATGATCTCCCCGGCGCGGTCCTTGAATTCCTCATACTGGCGGTCGCGCTCGGCATCGCGGACCTTCTGCACGATGACCTGCTTGGCGGCCTGGGCGGCGATGCGGCCGAATTCCACCGGCGGCAGCGGATCGACGATGAAATCGCCGAGCGCCGCGGTCTTGTCCTTCTTCAGCGCGTCCTTCAGCGACACCTGCTTGAAGAAATCCTCGGGCTCCTCGACCACTTCGAGCACGCGCCAGAGCCGGGTTTCGCCGCCCTTGGGGTCGATCTTGGCGCGGATGTCGTTCTCGGCGCCATAACGGGCACGGGCGGCGCGCTGGATGGCGTCTTCCATCGCCTCGATGACGATGGTCCGGTCGATGGACTTTTCGCGCGCCACCGCGTCGGCGATGGCGATCAGTTCGGCGCGGTTGGCAGTGACTGCGGTAGCCATTGTGTCAGTCCTCGGCAGAATCGTTGGTGGCGTCGTTGTCGTTGTCGGCGTCTTCGGTCTCGATCACTTCGTCGGCGCCGCCGGCATCCAGCGGCTTCGACGCCTGGATCAGCTTTTGCGTCAGCACCAGCTTGGCGGCAGTGATGGCGGCCAGCGGCAGCACCACCGGGCCGACGCTTTTCACCATCAGCGTCACCATATCATCTTTGCGGCCCTCGATCACGCCGTGTGCGCGGGCGCGGCCGTCGACCGGCGGGTCAAGCTTCAGCCGCACTTCATGGCCGTGCCACTTGTCCCAGTCGGTCGGCCGGGTCAGCGGCCGGTCGATGCCGGGCGACGACACCTCCAGCGCATATTCACCGTCGATCGGGTCGGCTTCCTCGAGCGGCAGGTCGAGCGCGCGGCTGATCTCGGCGCACTGCTCGAGCGTCAGCTGGCCGGTGCTGCGGTCCTCGGCCATCACCTGCAGCGTCATGTCGCCGGGCTTGCCCGACAGCTGGACACGCACCAGGTCGAACCCCAGGTCGGTGACCACGGGGGCGATGATGGCGTTCAGCGTCGCGTCGAGGCGGGCGGTGTCGGTCAATACGGTTCCTGCAAGCACCTCCGGCGGCGGACGGGAACGTTCCCGGCCGACCTCCATGCGGTTACCCATGTAGAGATGACGGCCCTATAGTCCGCGCCGGCGCCGGCGGCAAGGGTGTACGGCACGGGTGCACGACGGCTCGGCCAGGCGGGAGCATGTTTGTTGGCGGCGCGTTATGACCGTTCACATTGAGTTGCCGCGCGTCGCGCCATAGCATTCGCATCACCGACAGGAGTCACCAGACATGTCCCGGACTGTTTTACTTTTCGCACTTGCAGCCTTGATCGTTGCTGTCCCCGTTGCTGCCCAAGACCAGAACCAGGAAAAGCCGCGCAGCGACATCGACAAGGTCGGCGACACGATGGAGAACATCGGCTCGCGGCCGTTGAAGGATCTCAACATCATCAAGCCCAAGGTGGCGCCCGAAATCGAGCGCATCATGGACGCGCCCTATTCGCTGCAGGGCATCCGGACCTGTGCCCAGTACAAGACGGCGATCACCAAGTTGACCGGCGTGCTGGGCCCCGACGTCGATTCGCCGCAACTTCAGAAAAAGGACAAGACGCCCGCCGAACAGGCGCTGTCGCTCGGCGAATCGGCGGCCGGCGGCATCATTCCGTTCTCCGGCGTCATCCGCCGACTGTCGGGTGCCGAGGCGCGCCAGAAATACGCCCAGGCGGCAATCTATGCGGGATCGGTGCGGCGCGCCTATCTGAAGGGCACGGCGCGGGCCAAGGGCTGCAAGGTCTAGGCTTTCCGGTCGGCAAGCGGGTGGCGCGCGTTGACAAGCTCGACCAGCGCCTTCGACGCGACATGGGTGTAGATCTGCGTTGTCGCGATGTCGGCGTGGCCTAGCAGCGTCTGCAGTGTTCTGAGGTCGGCGCCGCCTTCGAGCAGATGGGTGGCAAAGGCGTGGCGGAGCACATGCGGCGACACGCGATCGGGGGGTATCCCGGCCGCCGCCGCCAGTTCCTTGACGAGCTGGTAGAGCCGCAGCCGGGTCAGGTGCGTGCCGTTGCGTGACGGGAACAGATGGCGCGCCGCGATCGGCACCAGCGCAGCATGTGCCGCCACCGCCGCCTCGGCACGCGACCCGATCGGCGCCAACCGCTCCTTGCCGCCCTTGCCGGCGAGCACGATGAAGCCGCGGCCCGGGCGCACCGCGTGGCGCGGCATCGACACCAATTCGGTGGCGCGCAGGCCGGAACCGTAAAGCAGCTCGATCAGCGCGGCGAGGCGCAGCGTGCGCGGGTCGCCTGGATGCGCCGCCAGCCGGTCGGCGAGTGCCGCGAACAGCCGGTCGACATCGCGCGGGTCG
Organism: Sandarakinorhabdus sp. DWP1-3-1; assembly: GCF_049896705.1. Taxonomy (NCBI): domain Bacteria; kingdom Pseudomonadati; phylum Pseudomonadota; class Alphaproteobacteria; order Sphingomonadales; family Sphingosinicellaceae; genus Sandarakinorhabdus; species Sandarakinorhabdus sp. DWP1-3-1. The sequence goes on from NZ_JAFCUV010000002.1 coordinate 324,870, forward strand.
AGCGTTTTCGGCAGCGGCCGGGCGGCGGTGGCGGCGGCGAGGTCGCGCCTTGGATTGTCGGCGCGGATGCCGTCCGATTGCAGGAAGGCGAGGAACTGCCGCACCGCCGAGCCCTTGCGCGCCGCCGAGGCCCGCGCCAAGCCGGCCCAGTGCGCCGACAGCTGCGCCAGCTCGGGTGCTTGCGCGGTGCCCAGCCGGCCATCGAGCCAGGCGCTGGCCTGTTCGAGATCGCGGCCATAGGCGAGCAGCGTGTTGCGCGCGGCGCCGCGTTCGGCGGCCAGCATGTCAAGGAACAGGGCGATCAGGCGGGCATCATCGGGGCCCGCTGCGGTCATGCCCGGGTCATCGCCTCCGCAACAATCAGACGGGCCTCGTCGCCGCGGCCGACGCGGACCAGCGCCGCGACGATGTGGTAAAGGTGCAGCGGCGGCACATCGGCCCAGCCGCCTTGTAGTCCGGTGGCGGCGAGCAGCGCCACCTCCCCCGTCCGTCCGGCGGCGGCGGCGGCGTCGATCCCCCGCGTCCAGCTGTTGGCAGCGCGGGGCAGCAGGTCGGCGCGCAGCCCGTCCCACTCCCCACCGCGGGCAATGCCGATCCCGGCCAGGCCGGCCAGCATCATCGCGGCACGGCGATCGTCGGCGCCGCTGTCCGATCGCCAGCTGTCGAAGGCTGATGCCGTCGCCGGCGCCGCACCGACGGGTGCCAGCACCGCCCAGGCGGCGGCGCGTACCTTGGCATCGGCCTTGTCGGCGATCGGCCACCAGCGCCGCGCTGCGTCGGTCATGCCGGCGGCGACGAGCGCCGCGACGATGTCGCCGCTGTCGGCGGCACTGTCGGCGCTGATCGGCAGCCTGGCCGCGGCGGTCGCAGATTCCAGCAGTGCACCATAGCGATCGTCGAGGCCGCCGCTGGCCCAGATCGCCTTCAGCGCATTGCGGCGGTCGGTCATGCTGGCGCCGGCAAAGGCGGTGCGCAGCCGGCCGCCGGGCGTGTCGGCATCGGCGTCGCCTGGCGACAGCGCGGCGATGCCGCTGGCCAGCTCGGCCGCCGACACGGTGCCGAGCACCGCCGCCGGGCGCAGCGCCGCCAGCCTGACATCCGCCGCGACGCCCGGAGCCCGCACCAGCCAGCCGAATCGTGCCGGACCCAGCCCCGCCAGCTTGTCGGCCGGCACCTGCACGCCGGCGGCGGTCGCCACGCCATAGCGGTAAGGCGTCAGCGCCGGTGCCTCGTTCCAGTCGATATTGGTCGCCCGGCCGGCCCCGCCGGCGATCGTCGCGACGCGTTCGCCCAATCGCACGTCGAAGGGTTCGACGATCTTGTCGTCGGCACGCAGCGCATCGAACAGCCGCGCGGCCGTGATGTCGTCGCCCTGCACGGCGGCGCACATGCCGACGGCGAGTTGCCACAGCGGGTCCCGCGACAGCAGCCGCCCGGTGCCGGCGATCGGGCACAGGCCGTTGATGTCGGCGGCGGCGAGTGAAACCTGGGCCGACACCCGGTACAGGTTGGGGCTATAGCGATCGACGGGCACCATGTCGGTCAACGCCTTGGCGCCGTCGATCTCCCCCATCCGCATCAGCAGCCAGGCCCGCGCCGCGACCCAGTCGCCGGGCACGATGCCCCAGGGCGCGGCGCTTTCGCTCAGCAGCGCGCGGCGCAGCGTGATGGCGGCCCAGCGCGACGCGATCGGTGCCTGCATGCGATAGGCAAGGCTCGACAGGAACGCCCCGCGCGAACCCGTGAAAGTGGCAAGGCCATAGCCGCCGCCCGCGGTGGTCAAGGGGCCGAAGACAGTGATGTCGCGCCCGGTCGGCGCCGTCATGGCAAAGGGATCGGCCTGCTGCGGCGCCGCCGGTAGCAACGCCGGCAACAGCGGGTCAGGCGCTGGCGCGTCGGTGACGACCGTCGCATCGCCGGGCAGCAGGTCGGGCGCCGGGGCAACGACCGCCGGCGGCGCATCGAAACTGTCGGGCAGCAGCGACCGAGGTGCCACGGTGTCGGTTTCGGATGGCGGCACGGCGGGCTGGGTGTCGCTCTGCTGGCCGATGACCGGCAGCGCGACCAGCGCGGCGATGCCGGCGGCGGCCAGCCAGGGCGCGGCCCGCGAGGCACGGCGGCGCGGTTCGGCCTGTCGCTTTGCCTCCACCGCCTCATTCCGCAACATCGATCTCCACGCCCCAACCTCGGGCAAGTGCTTGCGCGTCTGTCACGGCCGCTGTCACCGCGCCGCGCGCCGTGTATAGCGAGGGGCGACATGGAGTGCGACGCCAAAATCCCGGGCGCTGACCCCGATCTGCGCGCCGCCGCGGCGCGACCGGTGGCGCTTGTCGGCCTGATGGGGGCCGGCAAGACAACAATCGGCCGGCGGCTGGCGCTGCGGCTGGGGCTGCCCTTCGTCGATGCCGATGCCGAAATCGAGACCGCGAGCGGATTGAGCGTCGCCGAAATCTTCGAACGTTTCGGCGAGGCGCATTTCCGTGATGGCGAGCGGCGGGTCATCGCCCGCCTGGTCGATGGTGATCCCAAGGTCATCGCCACCGGCGGCGGTGCCTTCATCCAGGACGATACCCGCGCACTTCTGCTCGAACGCGCGCTCGTCGTCTGGCTTGATGCCGATATCGCGACGCTGGTCGACCGCGTCCGCCGCCGCAACACCCGCCCGCTGCTGAAGGGCCGCGATCCCGGCGAGGTGCTGCGGTCGCTGGCTGCGGTGCGCAACCCGATCTACGCCGCCGCCCAGCTGCGCATCGCCAGCAAGGCCGGGCCGCACGGCGAAACTGTCGACACCATCGTCCGCGCGCTCGCCGCGGCCAACCGCGGAACGCCTGCATGATCGTCGAAGTCCCGCTGGGCCAGCGTGCCTATTCCATCCATATCGCGCCGGGGCTGCTCGGCAATGCGGCGCCGCTGCTCGGGCCACTAGCGCCGCGCGGCCGGCTGGCGCTGGTTACCGACAGCAATGTCGCGGCATTGCACCTGCCGGCCTTTGCGGCCGGGCTGGCCGCCGGGGGCATTGCCGTCGACGAGATCGTGCTGCCGCCGGGGGAGGCGACCAAGGACTGGGCGACGCTCGCCCATGTCACCGAACGGCTGCTGCAGCTGGGCGTCGAGCGCGGCGATGCCGTGGTGGCGCTGGGCGGCGGCGTCATCGGTGACTTGACCGGCTTTGCCGCCAGCATCCTTCGGCGTGGCTGCAGGTTCGTGCAGGTGCCGACGACATTGCTGGCGCAGGTCGATTCGTCGGTCGGCGGCAAGACGGCGATCAACGCCGCGGCGGGCAAAAACCTGGTCGGCGCCTTTCACCAGCCGGCGCTGGTGCTGATCGACCCGCAGGTGCTGCAGACGCTGCCGCCACGCGAACTGCGCGCCGGCTATGCCGAGGTGGTGAAATACGGCCTGATCGGCGACCCGGCGTTCTTTGCCTGGTGCGAGCAGAATGCCGCCGCGCTGCTGGGCGGTGATGCCGCGGCACAGGCGCAGGCGATCGCGGTGTCGTGCCGGGCCAAGGCGGCGGTGGTGGCGGCCGACGAGCGCGAGACCGGCGACGTGCGCGCGCTGCTCAACCTCGGCCACACCTTTGGCCATGCCTTCGAGGCGGAAGCCGGCTTTTCCGACCGGCTGCTGCACGGCGAAGGCGTGGCGCTGGGCATGGCGCTGGCGTTCGACCTGTCGGCGAAGCGCGGACAGTGCCCGGCGGGCGATACGGCGCGGGTACGGGCGCATCTGCTTGCCTGCGGGTTCACCCTGTCGCCGCAGGCGCTCGGGCTCGCCGCGCCGGCGCATACGCTTGTGCACCACATGCGGCAGGACAAGAAGATGAAGGCCGGCATGCTGCCGTTCATCCTGGCGCGCGGCATCGGGCAGGCGTTCGTGGCGCGCGACGTGCCGCTGGCGGATGTCGAGGAATTCCTGGCGGGAGTCGTGGCGGGCTGAGGGAGTCGATCTCTCCCGCCGGCTACTTCGTTTCCAGCCGGTCCCCCGGCGCCAGCTGTGCCTTCAGCCCTTTGGCGAGGAACGCCTTGTCCTTCGCCGAGCCGAGCAGCGTCGCGCCCCAGAAGGCCGTGGTCGCTGCTGCCGTTACCGCCTTCACATGCGGGTCGACCGTGCGTTCGGCGCGGCGGGCGTTGCCGCTGAACACCATGTGGTCGGCGTCGGCGAAGACCAGCAGATATTTGTCGCCGGGTGGCATGGCGCGATAGGGCGCGGTGCGCTCCGCCTCGGCGGCGGCGCGCACTTCGGCCGACGCCAGGGCCGGGGCGCCGTCCTCGGTGCCGGTGATCGACAGGAACGGCATGCCGATTTTGCCAAAGGCTTCGGCTGGATCGCCGACGAACGGTGCCGACGGGCTGAGCGCGATCGCGGCGCGGATGCGGCGATCCGCCAGCGTCACGCCGCCGCCCCAGCGCTGCCCGGCGAGGGCCTGGGCCGTCCAGGCGCCCATGCTGTGGCCGGCAAAGCCGATGCGGTCGGGATTGATGCGAGCCAGGTTGCAGGCACCCCCGCGCGGCCGTCGCGCTACCTCGTTGAGGACAAAGCGCGCGTCCCCCACCCGCGCCAGCAATTGTTCGGCGGTGGCGGCGCCGCGTACCCGCGCCGGCACATCGGCCGGCGTCGGCGCGTCGCGATAGACGGCGATGTCGCTGCCGGCATGCTGCATCTGGATGACGGCAAGGCCGCGCGCCGCCCAGGCGCTGGCCCATAGCGTGCCACCGCTGGTGTCCCCGCCCATGCCATGGCTGAACAGCACCAGCGGCACCTTGCCGGTGCCGGCGGGCATCCGGACGCGCACAGGCACGTCGCGATTGCGGGCATCATCGCGCCAGACGGCGTTGCAGACCGGGCCGGGCGTCGCGGCGAGGAGCAATGCAAGCAGGGCGATCACCGGCCTTGCCTCGCTGCTCCGCTATCCGGGGTCAAGCCCGGGACGACAGGGCAAGCGCTATACGAGCACCATCTTGCGGCGCCCGCGCTGCACCGTCGCAGCCTGGCCCGTGCCGGTCGTCGTCGTCCGCTCCCTGATCGTCGACATGAACACCCAGTCGCAACGCGCCGATTCGGGGGTGAAGGCGACGGTCATGTAGCCGCGGCGGCTGGTGTCGCACCAGGTCATCTCCGGGCTGGCGGCCACCAGCGCGTCGCGGACCCGCGCCGGATCGGCCTTGAGCGCACTTTCATAGCCCGGGCTGGTCACCGAATGGCCGGCGAACTCGACACCCGCCGGCTTGCCGCCTTCGGCGAGGTCGAAGGCCCAGGCATTGTGGCTGTCGCCCGACACCACCACCATGTCGGCATTGGCCACCTGAGCGGCCTTCAACAGCCGCTTGCGCGCCGCAGGGTAGCCACCCCAGCTGTCCATGTTGCTGGGGATACCCGCCGCGGCCGCCATGACGCCGGCGGCAACATACCCCTGGATGCGCTTGTCGGCGTCGGCGCCGACCAGGCTCATCCCATCCTTGGGCGCAAATTGATTGCCCATGACGATCTGCTGGGCGACGAGCTGCCATTTCTGGCCGTCCTTCACCGATGCCTTGATCGTGTCGGCGAACCATGCCTCCTGCTCGGCGCCGAGCAGCGACCGGCCGGCATCGCTCCAGGCGCCGTCGCGGAAGGTGACGAGGCCGGCCTTGCCTTCCTTCAGCGCCGGGCCGAGCTCCAGCGGCTTGTCGCGGCCGGTATTGCGGGTGTCGAGCGTCAACAGGCTGACAAGGTTGCCGATGTCATAACGGTGGTACATACGGTCGGGCTGGGGCAACCATTCGCGATTCGCCTGGGTCGCGGCCGACAGCCGGGCGCCGAAGTCGCCTTCCTCGGGCTGGTGGTTCTGGGCGCCGCCCTTCCAGGTGTCGTTGGCGACTTCATGATCGTCCCAGATGTTGATCATCGGGAACAGCCGGTGCAGCTCCTGCAGGCCGGGATCGACGCGATAGCTGGCATAGCGCTGGCGGTAATCGTCGAGCCGGACCATCTCGCTCGCCGGTTCGATCTCGCGGCCGGGCATCGACTCGGCGGCGCTCGGATAGGTGCCGCGGGCATATTCGTACAGATAGTCGCCGGTGTGGACGATCAGGTCGATGTCGTTGCGCGCCGCGGCATGGGCATAGGCGTTGAACCAACCGAACGGCTTGTTGGCGCAGCTGAACACCGCGATGTTGAAGCGCGCCAGCGGACCGACGGGCAACGTGCGGGTACGGCCGATCGGCGACACGCTGCCGTCGGGTGCGGTGAAGCGGTAGAAGACCCAGCCGCCGCTCGGCAGGCCGGTGATCACTGCCTGCGCCGTGCCCCAGCTGGCCGGGCCGGCGGTGGCTTCGGCGCGCTTGATGATGTTGGCCATGCCGGCATCGGTGGCGACATCGACCTTAAGCACGGTGTCGCGGCCATCGGCGGCGGCATAACGCGTCCACAGCTTGATCGAGTCGGGTCCCGGCGCGCCCGAGGCGACACCATGGGTAAAGCCCTTGTCGGCCCAAAGTCCGGCCAGCGCCGGCCGCGTCGGCAGCAGCAGCCCCGCGGCACCGGCGGCAAGGAAGGCGCGACGATCGATAGCAGGATACATTTGGTCCACCCCGGATATGATGTTCGCCGGCGCGATTAGGCCGGGTTTGTGACAATTGTTAAGGTAAGCTTTGGATATGGCCAAGATGCGCCGCAAGGCCGACCTGCCCAAGAAGGATTGCGCGACGTGCGGCCGGCCGTTCGCCTGGCGCAAGAAATGGGCGCGCGACTGGGACAATGTCCGCCATTGTTCGGATGCCTGCCGTACCGGTGCCTATTCCCGCGCCGTCAAAAATGGGGCAGGCTGACAAAAATCGTCTTGGGAGTCGCAGCATGGCTACGCAATTGAAGCCGGTCACTACCGTCAAGGACCAGGTCACGCCGGAAGAATGGCAGATCCGCGTCGATCTCGCCGCCGCCTATCGGCTGGTGGCACTGTACGGCTGGGACGACATGATCTTCACGCACCTTTCGGCGCGCATCCCGGGGCCGGAGCATCATTTCCTGATCAACCCGTATAATCTGATGTTCGAGGAGATCACCGCGTCGTCGCTGGTCAAGATCGATGTCGAAGGCCATCCGGTCATGGAGACGCCGTACATCACCAACCCGGCGGGCTTCACCATCCATTCGGCGATCCACATGGCGCGTGACGATGCCCAGGCGGTGATGCACGTCCACACCCGCGCCGGCCAGGCCGTCAGCGCGATGACCGAGGGGCTGATGCCGATCACCCAGACGGCCCTGATCGCCCGCCACGACCTCGCCTATCACGAGTATGAAGGCATCGCGACCGACCTCGAGGAGCGCGAGCGCCTGGTCGAGGACATCGGCACCAAGAATACCATGATCCTGCGCAACCACGGCACGCTGGCCGTGGGCGCGACGGTCGCCGAATGCTTCCTGCGGCTGTATTTCATCGAACGCGCCTGCGAGGCCCAGGTGGCGGCCCTGTCGGCTGGCCGCGACGGCCTGTCGATGCCGCCGCAGGGTACGCCCGAAAAGGTCGCCGGCCAGACGCGCGGGATCGGGATGCTGGCCAATGGGCTGGCGTGGCCGGCGCTGATCCGCAAGCTCGACCGGATCGATCCAAGCTATCGGGACTAGAGCACTCATCCCGGCCTCCGCCAGGATGGCAGACGGGTTACTCCGGCTCGATCTTGTCGATGACCAGTGCGACGATCGCGATCCAGAACCAGCCGATCATCATCAGCGAGCCGCCGATCGGCGCGAAGGCGGCGACCATGCGCGGTGCCCCGAGCGCCAGCGCATCGAGATCGACGGCAAAGATGAAGCTGCCGATGCTGAGCGCCCAGGCCGGCCGCACGACCAGCGGCGAATTGCGCCAGGCGAGCAGCCCGAAGACGGCGGCGACATGCGGCAACTGGAACAGCACGCCGGTCATGATCCAGTCGCGCGCCTGCGGATCCTTGATGCCGTGTGCGGCGAATGTTCCGAAAGCCAGGGCGACGATGGCGTTGAAGGCGGCGAAGGCCGGCAGGGCACGAGGTCTGGTCATATATGTCCTCATAACCGGCCCAGCCGCGAAAGACAGTTAATGAAATCATAACGCTCGCGACGAAACATGGCGTTTCAGCGATGAGTTGCATCGATCGGGGCGACGAGCCGTATCTTTCTGAATATCGTTCATGTCGGGTCAATGTCCGCGGGGGCATAACGCAAGGGCGGTTGGCACCGCAGCCGGAGTTTGCCCCCTGTTATCTGGTTGCGACCCAGTGCCACCTGCTGCGTGACGAGCGCAAAAATGGCCCCCTGTTCCATGCCCCCGGAGCAGGGGGTCTATTTGCGTTCTGGTTCTGCCGGTTGTCGCGCGCAAGCGACAGGTGACGATGGCGCCGCCATCCCCTACACGCTGGCCATGACCCTGCGTATCGCCACCTGGAACATCAATTCGGTGCGTTTCCGCCTCGACATCGTCGAGCGCTTCCTGCGCGATCATGCGCCCGACGTGCTATGCCTGCAGGAAACCAAGGTGATGGACGATGCCTTCCCGCATCCGATGTTCGAGGCGATGGGCTATCGCTATCGCCTGCTCAACGGCCAGCGCATGCATCACGGCGTCGCGACGCTGTCGCGCATCCCGATGCGCGAGGAACGACGTTACGACTGGCAGGACAATGGCGAGGCTCGCCACATCGGGGCGCGGCTGGCGGTCGGCCCCGGCGCCGGGCTGCTCATCGAGAATGTCTATATCCCCGCCGGTGGCGACGTGCCCGACACCCAGCTCAATCCCAAGTTCGCGCAGAAGCTGGCATTTCTCGGCCGCATGACGCGTTGGTCCGAATCACTGCGCGATGCCAGCGTCATCGTCGGCGATTTCAACGTCGCGCCGCTCGAATGCGATGTCTGGAGCCACAAGGCACTGATCGATGTCGTCAGCCACACGCCGATCGAAGTTGCCGCCCTGGCGGCGCTGCAGCAGAGCCACGACTGGGTTGACATGGGCCGGCACTTCATCGCGCCGCCGGAGCGGCTGTTCACCTGGTGGAGCTATCGCGCCACCGACTGGCGGCTGTCCGATCGCGGGCGGCGACTCGACCATATCTGGGTGTCGCCGGAGCTGGCGCCGCTGGCGAATCGATTCGAGGTCATCGAAGACGCGCGCGACTGGGGCAAGCCGTCCGACCATGTTCCACAATTGCTGACGCTCGACCTGTGAGCGGCAACGCGGGCTGGCGCGCCGAGGCGGCGGGCGATGCGCTGCGCCGCGGCCGCATCGTCGGCATCGGCACGCTGGCGGTGCTGTCGGCGGAGCTGGCGGATGCGGCGACGCTGGCGGTGCTCGAGGCGCAGGCGCGTGCCGGGCTGATCATCACAGCGCGGCGCGGCGCGGTGCTCAACCTGACCAACCAGCTGGCGGCGGCGGTCGACGATCCGGAGCCGGTCTGGGTCGATCGCCCAACTTGGCTCGAGCTCGCCGGCTCGCGCGCCGTCGCCGACCCGGTGCTCGACCTGGCGACGCCGTTCAAGGGCCCGTTCACGACGCGGGCGCTCGGCGACGACCGCCAATCGGCGCGCGCGGCGATCGCGCTGGCGAAACATGCGGCGCTGCTGCCGGCGGTCTATGCCGTGCCGATCGCCGGCGCCGCCCCGGTGGTCGTTGCCGATACCGCGGCAGTGCTGGCGCTGCCGGCGCTCGTCGCCGATGTCCGGATTTCATCGCGCGCCCGCCTGCCGCTGGCGCCGGCGGAGGATACCGAGGTGGTGGCGTTCCGGCCTGGCGACGGCGGCCCGGAACATCTGGCGCTGGTCATCGGCGATCCGTCGCGCGCCGCGCCAGTGCTGGTGCGGCTACACTCCGCCTGCCTGACCGGCGATGTGCTGGGCAGTCTGAAATGCGACTGCGGCCCGCAGCTGCACGCGGCGCTGGCCGCCATCGCCGCCAACCCCGGCGGTGGCATCCTGCTCTATTTGCAGCAGGAAGGTCGCGGCATCGGGCTGCTCAACAAGTTGCGCGCCTATGCGCTGCAGGACCAGGGCTTCGATACCGTTGATGCAAACACGCGGCTGGGCTTCGAGCCCGACGAGCGCGATTTCACCCTCGCCGCGGCGATGCTGCAGCAGCTCGGCGTCGGCGAGGTACGGCTGCTGACCAACAATCCGCTCAAGGTCGACGGACTGGCGGCGCATGGTCTCAAGGTCACCCGCGTCGAGCACAGCATGCCGCCCAATCCGCACAACATCGCCTATCTCGGCACCAAGCGCGATCGCCAGGGCCATCTGCTGTGATGCTGACGGCATCGGTCGCGGCGGGCACGATCACGGCGTTCGGCGAGACGATTGCCGCCGTGTTCGGCAAGGGCGGTGCCGTCGCAGCCGCTGCCAAACGCGAGGGCGATGGCGCGACGCCGCTCGGCGTCTGGCCGGTGCGCGCAGCATTGCTCCGACCCGACAGGACAGCAGCCCCCGCGACGCGTCTGCCGTGGCGCTGGCTGCGGGCCGATGACGGCTGGTCCGACGCTGCTGCCGATCCGGCGTACAATCGCCCCGTCAGCCATCCCCACGGTTTCAGCGCCGAACGGCTGTGGCGCGATGACCACGCCTATGACATCGTCATCGTGCTCGGCCACAACGACAACCCGCCGGTGGCGCCACTGGGCAGCGCGATCTTTTGGCACTGCACCCAGCCCGACCGCCGCCCGACCGAAGGTTGCATCGCCGTGGAGCGGGCGATCCTGGCGGGCTGGCTTGACCTGCTGGCACCGGGGGACAGCGTCAACGTGCTGCCCTGAAACGAAGCGGGCGGGCCTTTCGACCCGCCCGCCCGAGCAACGCAATCGGTAAAGGCGTTTACGGCATCAGCACGGTGTCGACGACGTGGATAACCCCGTTCGACTGGTTCACATCGGCGATGGTGACGTGCGACATGCCGCCCTTGGCGTCGGTCAGCATGACGGTCTTGCCCATCAGCGAGGCGGTCAGCTTGCCGCCCTGCACTGTCGTCAACACGGCCTTGCCACCGCCGGCCTTGATGGCGGCGAGGATGTCCTTGGCGCCCATCTTGCCGGCGACGACGTGATAGGTGAGGACCGTCGTCAGCGTACCCTTGTTCTCGGGCTTGACGAGGCTCTCGACGGTGCCGGCCGGCAGCTTGGCAAAGGCGGCGTTCGTCGGCGCGAACACCGTGAACGGCCCGGGACCGGACAACGTCTCCACCAGCCCGGCAGCCTTGACCGCGGCGACGAGCGTCGTGTGATCCTTGGAATTGACGGCGTTCTCGATGATGTTCTTCGTCGGGTACATCGCGGCACCGCCGACCATCACGGTCTTGGTGGCGGCGGTCTTGGCGGCCAGCGGCGCGCTGCCGAGGCCGAGGGCGGCAGCGGCGAGCATGGCAATCCGCAGGCTGGTGGTGGCAGTCATCGATCAGTCTCCTTGAAACACGGGTCCGAGGTCGGACGGTTCAGTTACGCAGGGACAATGACGGAAGTTGCGATCCGTGACGGGCGCGAAATGTCGCAGAGTCCTTGCCGGTCAGACCGGAACCAGCTTGCCGGTGGCGACGACCGGCCCGGTCGGCTGGCCCGTCGGCGAGCCGCCCAGCGGTTCGATCGAGACCGCCAGCGTGGCGCCGGGTGCGAGGCCGGCGAGGCGCTTCGATGAAATCGCATGGGCGTTCGGCCCCTGGATATCGATGACACCCAGCGAGCGCGGCGGCTTTTCGCCTTCGATTACCCATAGTTCGGCGGATTTGCCCTTGTCGTCGCGCTGCGTCGCCGGCGTCAGCACCACGGCGCCGCGCAACGGATCATAGGCGGCCGACAGCAGCGGCGTGCCGTCGGCACCGGCGAGCGCTGCGACGAGCAGCTGCGGCGGCGCGCCCGGGGCCGGCGGCGGCGGTCCGACCTGGGCGATCGCGATAGCCGCGGCGGCGACGCCGGCAAAGGCAAAGCCACGCCAGAGTGCGACATTGTCCCACAGGCTGCGCCGCGCTGGTCTGGCCGGCTGGCGGGCAGGTGCCGGCGCGATGTCGGCGCTGATTCGCTCCCAGACCTGCGGCGGGGGCGCCACGCCAGGTGTCCCGGCATCCAGCGGCGACAATTGCCGCTGCCAGGCCTCCACTGCGGCGCGGAAATCCGGGTCCGACAGCAGTCGCAGCTCGGCGGCGCGATGTTCGGCACGCGGCAGCACGCCAAGCGCGAAATCGAGCGCCAGTGCCGCATCCGGCGTCATGCCGTCGGGCAGCGCGTCGTTCATGTCGGCAGGCCCGGTCATGACAGTTCCGTCCGCAGCCGCAGCAGCCCGCGCCGCACCCAGCTTTTCAGCGTGCCGACGGGGACGCCCTCGCGCTGCGCCAGCGCCTCATAGGTCACGCCTTCGAAATAGCAGCTGCGGATGGCGGCAGCGTGGCGCGGCTCCAGGGTCGCCAGTGCGCTGTTCAACCGGGTGGCTTCCCCGGCAGTGGCCAGCAGCTCGTCGGCACCGGGGCGATCGTCGGTCACCGTCATGGCATCTTCGAGCGGTGCCGACGGCCGGTTGCCGCGGGCGCGCAGCCGGTCGATGGCGCGGTTGCGCGCAATGGTGGCGGCCCAGGTGACAGGGCTGGCCCGCGCGGGGTCGAAGGCGGCCGCCTTGCGCCACACCGTCACGTAAACCTCCTGCAGCACATCCTCGGCTTCACCTCGTTCGACCAAGATACGCAGGATTATGCCAAACAGCTTCGTTGCGGTTCGGTCATAAAACATCTGGAACGCCGCCGCATCACCATCGGCGGCGCGGGCGAGCAGCGCCGACAGCTCGGATGCACCGGGCGACAATGGCGTCACAGGGTTCGCACCGGCATCTTGATCGGCCCTTCGGCACGGCCGTGGACGAACTGGTCGACGAACGCGTTGCCCGAGCTGTCGAGGTCGCCCCGCGGCCCATGCCAGACGATGCGGCCCTGGTACAGCATGGCGACGCGATCGGCGATTTTCCTGGCGCTCGCCATGTCGTGAGTGATGGTCAGCGCAGTGATCTTCAGGTCGGTGACCAGCGTGCGGATCAGATCGTTGATGACATCGGCCATGATCGGATCGAGGCCCGTCGTGGGTTCGTCGAAGAACAGGATTTCGGGCCGGGCAGCGATGGCGCGGGCCAGCGCAACGCGCTTCTGCATGCCGCCCGACAGTTCCGACGGGCGCAGGTCGGCGACATCGGCGCCCAGGCCGACGCGGGCGAGATTGTCGATCGCGGCGGCGCGGCGGCTGGCGGCATTGCCCGGCAGGGCAAAGGCGATGTTGCGCCAGACGGGCAGCGAATCGAACAAGGCGCCGCCCTGGAACAGCATGCCGAACCGCGCCTGATGGGCGGCCAGCGCCTTGCCCTTCAGCCCGACGCTCTCGACGCCGTCGACGCGGATGCTGCCGGCATCGGGCCGCAGCAGCCCCAGGATGCATTTCAGCATCACCGACTTGCCGGTGCCCGAGCCGCCGATGATGACCATCGATTCGCCGTTGCTGACGCTGAGATCGACGCCGTCGAGGACGACCTTGCGGCCGAACTGCTTCCTGACGCCGGCAAGGGTGATGTCGGCGCTCATGATCCGAAGACGATCACGGTGATGATAAGGTTCGACAGCAGGATCAGGATGAAGGCTGAAACGACGGCATTGGTGGTTGCCCGCCCGACGCCGGCGGCGCCGCCCGAAGAATGATAGCCGTGATAACAGCCCATCAAGGCGATGAAGAAACCGAACACTGCCGCCTTGACCATCGATGAGGCGACGTCGTCCCATTTCAGATATTGCGCGGTGGTGTTGAGATAGGCGGCCGAATTGAAGTTGAGCCGCTGTGTCGCCAGCAGCCAGCCGCCCATGACGCCGAGCGCGTTCGACGCCAGCACCAGCACCGGCATGACCAGCACGGCCGCGACGACGCGTGGACCGATGAGATAGCGGAAGGGATCGGTGCGCAACGTCGTCAGCGCGTCGATCTGCTCGGTGACGCGCATCGTGCCGATCTCCGCCGCCATCGCACTGGCGACGCGGCCGGCCACCATCAGCCCGCCGAGTACAGGGCCGAGCTCGCGGACGATACCGATGACGGTGACGGCAGGGACGGTCGACGACGCGTTGAAGCGGCTGCCGCCGATATAGATCTGCTGGGCGAGCGCCGACCCGGTGAACAGCGCCGTCAGGCCGACGACGGGCAGCGAAAAATAGCCGATGACCAGCATCTGTTCGAACAATTGTGCGGGATAATAGGGCGGCCGCACCAGCCGCGTCACGACCGCCAGCGCAAAACGCGCCAGCCGGCCGATGGCGCCGAACAGCCCGATGATGACGCTGCCGAGCGCGATCAGGGCATGGACGATGGTGGTGACGGGATTCATGTATGCACCCGGGCATAGCGAGCGCCGAGGCCGGTGAGCAACTCATATTCGGAGCGGCCGCTCGCCGCGGCCGAGCCGGCGAGGTCGAAATCCATCGTCAGCCAGTCGCCTTCGGCGAGGTCGGGGGCGGCGCTGACGTCGATGATGGTGAGGTCCATCGAGATACGGCCGACGACCGGGCATGGCACGCCGTCGACGAGCGCCCGGCCGCGATCCGACAGCGACCGCGGATAGCCGTCGGCATAGCCGAGCGCGACGACGGCGACGCGCAACGGACCTGCGGCGGTATAGGTCGCGCCATAACCGATGCTCGCCCCCGCCGGCACGTCGCGCAGCTGGATGATTCGCGTCGCGATGCCGGCGACGGGCGCCAGCGGGTGCGCATCGGGCGACGCGCCGCCGCCATACAGCCCGATGCCGGGCCGCGTCAGATCGAAATGCCAGCCCGGGCCGAGGCCGATGCCGGCCGAATTGGCCAGTGCCCGGCGACGTGCGGGAACGACGGCGGCGATGTCGGCAAACGCGGCGCGCTGGGCTTCGTTGGCGGGGCTGGCGGGTGTCTCGGAGCAGGCGAGATGGCTGTGCAGCGTGTCGATTGCGAGGCCGTCGAGCAGGCCGGAGCGAGCCTCGGCAATGTCGATGCCGAGGCGATTGAGGCCGGTGTCGACCATCACGTCGCACGGCCGGCCCGTTACCTTCCACGCCTGCACCTGCCCGGCGGTGACCAGCACCGGCACGGCGGGGGAGGCGAGTGCCCGCGCCATGTCGCCGGGCATGACCCCGTGCAGCACCGCCACGCGCACGCCATCTGGTTGCGGCCCCAGCGCCGCCACCTCGTGCCAATGGGCGACGAGCAGGTCGCGACAGCCGGCCGCGACCAGCGCCGCCGCGATCGGGCGGGCGCCGAGGCCATAGCCATCGGCCTTGACCGCTGCGCCGCAGGCCGCCGCTGCGCCGGCCCGGGCGAAACGGCGCCAGTTGGCGACCAGCGCCGCCGTGTCGACCGTCAACCGGCTGGCGTCGGGCGCCAGGGTATCGGGCAATGGGGCATCGCAAGACGTCATCGGCAGCGAGGGTTAGCGACCGGCGCCCGGCGTGTCACGGCATAGCCGCCGAATATTCATGGCTCCGAAAGCAGTGACGTTATAAAAGCATCATTGGGCAGACGACGGCCCCTGAAAGAACACGGATGCAGACGGCCACCAAGACCTTTCTTTCGACCCTGTTGATCGCTGTCGCGGTCGCGGCGACCCCGGTATTTGCCCAGGCGCAGCGGCCGGATACCGATTTCTGCGCCAGAATGCGGGCCAGAGACCCGGGCGGCATCTGCACGCCCAAGGGTGAGTATGTGACGGCCGAGAAGGTCTATCTGCCCGACGGCAAGGTTATCAACCGCACCACTGGCAACTGACGCTAGTCGAACAACGAACTGACCGAGCTTTCCTCGCTGGTGCGGCGCATCGCTTCGGCGAGCAGCGGCGCGATGGTGATGCGGCGGATCTTTTTCGCCGCCCGTACCGATGCGACGGCAGCGATCGAATCGGTAATGACCAGCTCGGTCAGCGCCGACCCGTCGACGCGTGCCACGGCGCCGCCCGACAGCACGCCATGGGTGACATAGGCGGTCGCGCCGGTGGCGCCGGCCTCCAGCAGCGCGGCGGCGGCATTGCACAGCGTGCCGGCCGAATCGACGATGTCGTCGACCAGCACGCACATTTTGCCGCGCACATCGCCGATGATGTTCATCACCTCCGATTCGCCGGCGCGTTCGCGGCGCTTGTCGACGATCGCCAGCGGGGCGTTGCCCAGTCGCTTGGCCAGGGCCCGGGCGCGCACGACGCCGCCGACATCGGGGGACACGACGACGAGGTCCTGCCGCGCCAGACGCGATTCGATATCGGCGGCGATGACGGGGGCGGCGTACAGATTGTCGGTCGGGATATCGAAAAAGCCCTGGATCTGGCCGGCGTGGAGATCGACCGACAGCACGCGATCGGCACCGGCCTTGGTGATCAGGTTGGCAACGAGCTTGGCCGAAATCGGCGTGCGCGGTCCGGGTTTGCGATCCTGCCGGGCATAGCCGAAATAGGGCACCACCGCGGTGATGCGCCGGGCCGAGGCGCGGCGCAGCGCATCGATGCAGATCAGCAATTCCATCAGATTGTCGTTGGCGGGGGCAGCGGTTGGCTGGACGACGAAAACGTCTTCGCCGCGGACATTCTCATGGACTTCGACAAAGATCTCCTCATCGGCAAAGCGCCGCACCGACGCGCTGGTCAGCGTCATGTCGAGATAATCGGCGATGGCCTGTGCCAGTTCAGGATTGCCGTTGCCGGCCAGAATTTTCATGTCGAGTGCGTCCCCGTGCAACTGGGCTTGGCCATAGCCGCGCCGTCACGCAACGGCAACACGAAGGGTCAGCCTGGCGCGAGCCGTCAATCGCCGGGCGTGAGCGCCTTGGCCAGCGCCGCCAGCACCGGGCGGTCGGCCGGCGGCATCGGTAGTGCCGCCAGCTCTTCCAGCGAGCACCATTGCACCGGCTGGTCGATGAAGCCCAGCGGCTCGCCCAGCCAGGCGCGACACAGATAAACCATCATCACCAGGTGGAATTCGCGATAGGCATGGCTGGCAAAGCACAGCGGCCGCAGCTGTGCCGGGACAACGTTGATGCCGAGTTCCTCGCCCAACTCGCGGACCAGCGCCACCTCCGGCGTTTCGCCGGGCTCGAGCTTGCCGCCGGGAAACTCCCAAAGTCCCGCCAGCGACTTGCCCTCGGGCCGCTGCGCCACCAGGACATAGCCGGCGCTGTCGACAAGTGCCGCCGCCGCGACATAAACGATCCGCGGCATGGCTAGAGGTGCCGCCCCATCTCGACGAACTTGTCGCGCCGCGCCTTGCGCAGGTCCCGCGGCGCCATGGCGAGCAGTGGCGTCAGCTCGCTGGCAATCGCCATGGTCAGCGAGGCGATGGCTGCCGCCGGGTCGCGATGGGCGCCGCCCAGCGGCTCGGTGACGATGGTGTCGATGACGCCGAGTTTTTTCAGGTCGGCGGCGGTGACGCGCATCGCCTCGGCGGCTTCGGGGGCATGACTGTTGGCCTTGTCGGCGGTGCGCCACAGGATGCTGGCGCAGCCTTCTGGCGAGATCACCGCATAGACCGCGTGTTCGAACATGATGACCCGGTCGGCGGCGGCGAGCGCCACGGCGCCCCCCGAGCCGCCCTCTCCGGTGATCGCGGCGATCAGCGGCACCGGTGCCGCCAGGCAGGCCTCCGTGGCGCGGGCAATGGCCTCGGCCTGGCCGCGCTCCTCGGCATCGAGGCCGGGAAAAGCGCCGGCGGTATCGACCAGCGTGACGATCGGCACGTTGAAACGGCCAGCAAGCTCGATCAGGCGGATCGCCTTGCGATAGCCTTCGGGCCGCCCCATGCCGAAATTGTGCTTCACGCGCGTGGTGGTGTCGTTGCCCTTTTCATGGCCGATGACCATCACCGGCGTGGCGGATCCCCGCAACCGACCAAGCCCGCCGATGATGGCGAAATCTTCGCCGAAGGCACGATCGCCGGCGAGCGGCGTGAAATCTTCGACCAATGCCTTCACCATGTCGCCGAAATGCGGACGGCTCGGGTGGCGGGCGACCAGCGTCTTTTGCCAGGGCGTCAGCCGGGCATAGGTTTCGGCAAGCAGCCGGCGGGCAGCGCCCTCGGCGTGCTTGGCGCCCGCCTCGTCGCCGGCGGCACGATAATCGGCGGCGCGGGCGTGGATGGTCTGCACCGGCTTTTCGAAGTCGAGATAGGCTGTTGTCATGGCAACGACGGCTAAAGCGCAAAGCCCCGGGGGTCAATCAGCGGCGGCGGAAGCGGAAATACCAGACTTCATGGCCCAGCCGTCGCGCCTTGGCCTCGTATCGCGTCTGCGGCCAGTCGTCGGGGCGGACCTGGAAGTCGAGCGGGGTCTCGGCAAGCCATTCGAAATCAGCGGATTTCGCCATCTGCATCAGCGCCCAGCGGCAATAGACCGGATGGTCGGTGCCGACGCGAAACTCGCCGCCCGGCTTCAACACGCGCGCCACCATCGCCAGCGGCCCCGGGTTGACGAAGCGGCGCTTGGCATGGCGGACCTTGGGCCAGGGGTCGGGATGGAGCAGGAACACCCGGTCGAGGCTGGCATCGGGCAGGCGGTCGATGACGTCGAGCGCGTCGCCATTGTGTAACCGGATGTTGGTCAGGCCATGACCTTCGATCTCCATCAGTGCGCCGACGATACCATCGAGGAAGGGCTCGGCGCCGATGATGCCGACCTGGGGGTTGGCGAGCGCCTGCCCGGCCATATGCTCGCCGCGGCCAAAGCCGATTTCCAGCCACAGCGGCCGGTCGTCACCGAACAGACGCTGCGAATCGAGGCTGCCGGCATCGGGCAACGTCAGCTGCGGCAGCAATTCTTCCATCAGCGCCGCCTGGCCCTGGCGCAGTTTGTGACCGGTGCGGCGGCCATACAGGCGGCGGGTGGTAGCGGGATCGGTAAGCATCATCTGCCGCCATGCCGCAGCGGATTGCATTTGGAAAGCATGCGGGGTTTGATGTCGATCAAGGCGACGCCAGTTCGCCGGGCTAGTCTCAGCCGACATATGATGGGGAGAGTGCCATGTCTGACACCGATACGATGACCCGTGCCAGCGTCGCTGCCGACACGCAGCATGTCGACGTGCTGGTCGTCGGTGCCGGGATTTCCGGGCTGAGCGCCGCGTGGCACCTCAAGCACAATCTGCCCGGCACCAGCTTTGCCGTGCTCGAGCGCGAAGGCAGCTATGGCGGCACCTGGCTCACCCACAAATTCCCCGGCATCCGGTCGGACAGCGACCTTTATACCTTCGGCTTTCACTTCAAGCCCTGGGTCGGCCCGCCGATCGCCACGGCGGCCGAAATCCAGGCCTATCTCGGCGAGATGATCGACGAGAACGACCTCGGCCCCAACCTTCATTATGGCCACAGCATCGAGACTGCCAGCTGGTCGAGCGAGACGGCGACCTGGACGCTGGTCGCGCGCATCGCGTCGGGCGAGACGCGCACGTTTACCGCCAATTTCCTGTGGATGTGCCAGGGCTATTACCGCCACCGCCAGGGCTTCATGCCCGACTGGCCGGGCATGGACAGGTTCAAGGGCCCGATCCTCCACACCGAGGAATGGGACGAGACCACCGATTACGCCGGCAAGCGCGTCATCCTGATCGGATCGGGCGCCACGGCCGCCACCGTGATCCCCGAGATGGCCAAGACCGCGGCGCATGTCACGATGGTGCAGCGCTCGCCGACCTATTTCTTCCCCGCGAGCAACGCCAACGAAACCGCCGACATGCTGCGGCAACTGGCGATCGACGAGAGCTGGATTCACGAGATCGTCCGCCGCAAGGTCAATTTCGACCAGGACGTCACCGTCCGCCGCTGCGCCGAGGAGCCCGATGTCGTCGCCGCCGAGCTGATCGGCGGCGTCCAGGCGCTGCTGCCCGAGGGCTTTGACATGAAGCATTTCACGCCGAACTATCGCCCGTGGCGGCAGCGACTGGCATTCGTGCCCGATGGCGACCTGTTCACGGCGATCCGCGAAGGCAAGGCCGGGGCGGTGACCGGCGAGATCGAGACCTTCACCGAAACCGGCCTGTTGATGAAGGACGGCACCACGGTCGACGGCGACATCATCGTCGCCGCCACCGGCTTCAACCTGTGCGTGCTCGGTGACATTCAGTTCAGCATCGATGGTGAGCCGCTCGATTTCAGCAAGACCGTGACCTATCGCGGCATGATGTTCACCGGCGTGCCCAACATGGTCTGGGTATTCGGCTATCTGCGCGCCAGCTGGACCTTGCGCGCCGACATGATCAGCCATTTCGTCAGCCGGCTGCTCGCCCATATGCAGGCCAAGGGCGCAACCGCGGTGGTACCGAAACTGCGCCCCGAAGACCATAACATGCCGCTGTCGAGCTGGATCGACACCGATGATTTCAACGCCAATTACATCCTGCGTGGCCAGGGCCAGCTACCGCAGCGCGGCAACAAGCGCGAATGGCAGCATAGCCAGGATTACTGGCGCGAACGCGACGAATTCCCGGTCATCGACCTTGACGGTGCCGAATTCTCCTATTCGTACAATCGGGCGCGCGCGATCGCGGCGGAATAGCCGGGTCGCGGGGGCGGGCCGCTAGCGATAAACCTTGCCGTCGAAGCGCATGACCGGCTGCTTCTGCAGCCCCGGCCCGCCATATTCGATATCGAGCCAGCCGTTGTGGCGCGTCTTCAATGGCATGATCCCTCCGGTGCTGGCGCCGATCTTGCGCCAGCTGCCGTCTGGATTGCGGGCAAGGATCGTGAATCCTGTCTCGTCGCGGCCATAGCAGGCAATGTTGCCTTCGCTCAGCACGGCCTCTGGCCTGCCGTCGCCGCTGAGGTCGATCGCCTCGATGACAAAGTTCGAGCGCGGCCAGCTGGCATCGCCGGCGGCACAATCGACGACGGCCTTGCCCTTCATGGCGAACCCGGCCGCCTTGTAGATGGCGGCAGTATCGGCCGGCGGGAATGCCGGCGACGCGGCCAGCGCCGGCATCGCCAGCAAGCCCAAGACAACGGCACGGTACATCGGCGTCCTCCCATCACTGGAAGGACGCAGTTTACCGCAAATTCACGCCATTGTCAGGCGACGGCAGCCTTCAGCTTTTCAACGAGATCGGTCTTTTCCCAGCTGAAGCCGCCGTCGGCCTCGGGCTGGCGGCCGAAATGGCCATAGGCCGCGCTGCGCTGGTAGATCGGCTTGTTGAGGCCAAGGTGCGTGCGGATGCCGCGCGGCGTCAGGCGGACGAGCTTGGGAAGCACCTCCTCCAGCGTCGCTTCGGGGACAGTGCCGGTGCCATGCAGGTCGACATAGACGCTCAACGGCTCGGCGACGCCGATGGCATAGCTCAACTGGATCGTGCAGCGGCGGGCAAGGCCGGCGGCGACGACGTTCTTGGCGAGATAGCGGGTGATATAGGCCGCCGAGCGATCGACCTTGGTCGGATCCTTGCCCGAAAACGCGCCGCCGCCGTGTGGGCTGGCACCGCCATAGGTGTCGACGATGATCTTGCGACCGGTGACGCCGGCATCGCCGTCGGGGCCGCCGATCTCGAAGCGGCCGGTCGGGTTGACGTGGATGACGGTCTCGTCGGTGATGAAGCCGTCGGGCAGCACATCGTGGAACACTGACATGACATAATCGCGCAGCGTCGCGTACTTGCCGGCATCGCCGCCCTTGTCGGCGCCGTCTTCCCAGGGCTGGCAATAATCGACCGCGTGCTGGGTGGACACGACGAGCGCCGTCGCGCGCACCGGCACTTCGTTTTCATAGGCGAGCGTCACCTGGCTCTTGGCGTCGGGCTCCAGGAACGGCGCCTTGCCACTGTGGCGGTCGGCGGCCATACGCTCCAGGATCTTGTGCGAATAGTACAGCGTCGCCGGCATCAGGTCGGGCGTCTCGTCGGTGGCGTAACCGAACATGATGCCCTGGTCGCCGGCGCCTTCATCCTTGTTGCCGCTGGCATCGACGCCCTGGGCGATATGCGCCGACTGCGGGTGGAGATGGTTTTCGAAGTGCAGGTTCTGCCAGTGAAAGCCATCCTGCTCGTAACCGATGCGCTTCACCGTATCGCGCACGACAGTCTGGATTTCCTCCTGGGCGCCCGGCGCCCAGTTGCCGTCCTTGTCGATCATGCCCTGGCCGCGGACTTCGCCGGCGAGGACCACGCGATTGGTGGTCGTCAGCGTTTCGCAGGCGACGCGGGCTTCGGGGTCCTTCGACAGGAACAGGTCGACGACGGCATCGGAAATCTGGTCGGCGACCTTGTCGGGATGGCCTTCGGAGACCGATTCACTGGTGAACAGGAAGGAGGAACGCGCCATGGGGTTTGGTCCATTTCGTAAAAACTAGCCGTCGGCGTCTAGGCGGCAGCGCGCCTTGGCGCAAGGGGCATAAAGATAGCTTTATATGACAGAAACTATTGGTCGGCCCTCGATCGCCGCCGGTCCACGGCAAGCCCCGCCACCAGCAGCAACAGCCCGAATCCGCCGCTGATCAGGTGCCCATGGCGGGCGAAAAGCGTCGGCGGCAGCGTCGCCGGCAGTCGTGCCGCGCTGGTCGCGGCCTGGCGCGGGCTAATGACGGCCGACAGATGGCCGCGGCCGTCGATGACCGCGCTGATGCCGGTCGGCGTAGCACGGGCGATCGGCAGGCCTTCCTCGATGGCGCGCATCCGGGCCTGCGCCAGGTGCTGCGGCGGGCCGCTGCCGCCGAACCAGGCATCGTTGGAGATGTTGGCGATCCAGCCCGGCCGCCGCGCGGGGTCGACCACGGCGCCGGGAAAGATGATTTCATAGCAGATCTGCCCCCCGACGCTGCCGAAGCCGCCGGGCAGCGCCAAAGTGCGCGGGCCGGGGCCGGCGCGGAAATCGATGTCGCCCGGGGCAAGCCGGGCGAGGCCGATGCGGGTCATCAGCGCGCGTGCCGGCACATACTCACCCAGCGGCACCAGATGCGCCTTGTCGTAGCGGCCGTGCAGGCGGCCGCGGGCGTCGATGACGTACAGGCTGTTGGTCAATTCCACGATCTCGCCGCGTGCGTCGCGGATGGCGGCCACGCCGCCGAAGAGCAGCAGGTCGTCGGAGCCCAAAGCAGACGCGAGCACGGACCGTGCCTGCGGATCTTCCTCGACCAGATAAGGCACCGACGATTCGGACCACAGCACCAGCGCACCGCGCCGGCTGCCGCGCTCCGCCAGCGCCGCGCGGGTCATCACCAGGTAGCGCTGCAGATGCGCCGCCTCGATACCCGGCGTGTATTTGTCACCCTGACCGATGTTTGGCTGGATCAGATAGACCATCGGGTTGTCGGGCGCTTCGACCGGCCGATCGAGCACCAGCCCGGCAACAGCTGCGGCCGCGACCAGCACGCCACCGGCCGCGGCACCTCGCCCGGCCTGGCGCGACGCCAGCCACAGCGCGCCGCCCGCGACGACCATCAGCCCCGACAGCGCCAGCGAGCCGCCGAATGCCGCCAGTTGCGCCACCCCCGGCGCCGACAGCCAGGCGACCCCCAGCGGGTTCCAGGCAAAGCCCGATAGCACCCAACTGCGCAGCCATTCACCGAGCATCCAGCCGGCCGCCAGCACCAGCACGCGCCCGGCCGCGGTCCGCGCCAGCGTCCGCGCCAGCACCGCGGCCAGCGCCACGTAAAGCGCGAGGAACATCGACAGGCCGATGACCGCCACCCAGCCGAGTGCCGCCGGCATCTTGGCCTGATAAGTAAAGGCCTCGGCGATCCAGGTCAGCCCCAGGCTGAAATGGCCGACCCCGAACAGCCAGCCCCACAGCGCCGCGCGGCGACGCGTCGGGGCGGCATCGATCAGCGCCAGCAGCACGGCGATGCCGACCATCGTCAGTGGCCAGGCATCGGACGGCGCAAAACCGAGCGCCGCCAGCGCCCCGGCGGCGAGGGCGATCACGAACAGCAGGAAGGGCGAAAGCTGGGACAGGGGCACGCGCGTCGCCTTGCCCGAAAGCCGCCGATGGCGCCAGCCCGCTGCTGCGGCTTGCCGCGCCGGCGCGGTGCCGCCAAGGTCGTCACAAATGGCCGTTCCCCGCCTCGAATTCGCCGGCATCGGCATCAGCCGCGGCGGCAACGCGGTTCTCGACGGCATCGACCTCGCCATCCCCGCCGGCGCCTTCGTGGCGCTGACCGGGGCGTCGGGGGCCGGCAAGACGACGCTGTTGCGGCTGGCCAACCGGCTGCTGGTCCCGGACACCGGCGCCGTGCGGATCGATGGCGCCGACATCGCGGCTGCCGACGCGCCGGCGCTGCGTCGCGGCATCGGCTATGCCATCCAGGGCGTCGGGCTGTTCCCGCACTGGACCGTGGCCGAAAACATCGCCGCAGTGCCGCGTTTGCTGGGGGCCGATGCGGCGGCGATGGCGGCCCGCGTGCATGCGCTGCTCGATCTGGTCGAGCTGCCGCAGGATTTCGCCGGTCGCTACCCGCGCCAGCTGTCGGGCGGCCAGGCGAGTCGGGTGGGACTGGCGCGGGCGCTGGCCGCCGAACCCAGGCTGCTGCTGCTCGACGAACCCTTTGGCGCGCTCGACCCCGAAACGCGCGCCAGCCTCGGCGACAAGCTCGGCGAGCTCCATCGCGTGGCCGACCTGACCATCGTCATGGTCACCCACGACCTCGCCGATGCGCTGACCCGGGCCGATCGCATCATCGTTCTCGATTGCGGGCGGATCGTCGCCGACGGCACGCCGGCCGAACTGGTGCGCAGCACGCATCCGGCGGTGCAGGCGCTTGTCGCGGCGCCTGTCGACCAGGCGCGGCGCATCGCAGGGATTCTGCCCGCATGAATGCGCAAGTTCCGATGCCGCGATGAACGCGCAGTGGTCCCGCGCCCTCGCCATGCTGCCCGACCGGCTGGCGGCGCATCTCGGCGTGTCGGCGGCGGCGCTGGCGCTGGCGATCGCGGTGGCGGTGCCGCTGGTGCTGCTGATGGCGGCGCGGCCGCGGCTGCGCGCCGGGGTGCTCGCGGCGGCAGGCGTCGTGCAGACGATCCCGGCGCTGGCGCTGCTGGCACTGTTCTACCCGCTGTTGCTGCTTGTCGGCGGGCTGACGCAACGGCTGGCCGGGTTCGGTGTGCCGGCGCTCGGCCTGCTGCCATCCTTGCTGGCGCTGGCGCTCTACGCGCTGCTGCCCCTGCTGCGCGGCGGCAGCGACGGGCTGGCGAGCGTCGCGCCCGAAACGCTCGACGCCGCCGATGGCATCGGCATGACGCGGCGTCAGCGCCTGCTGCAGGTCGAATTGCCGCTGGCGGCGCCTATCATCATGGGCGGGCTGCGGGTGGCCGCAGTCTGGACGATCGGCGCCGCGACCCTGGCCACCACTGTCGGCCAGAAAAGCCTGGGTGACCTGATCTTTGCCGGGTTGCAGCTGGAAGACTGGACGCTGGTCACCGCAGGCTGCCTGGCCGCGGCCGGCCTGGCGATCATCGTCGATGTGGCTCTGGCGCAGGCCGAAACCGGGCTGGCGCGGGGGCAGCCGCGTCGCGCGGCGACCGGATTTGCGCTGCTCGTGGTACTGGTCATCGCGGTGCTCGGCTGGCAGGCGAGCGCCCGGCCGCCAGCCAGCGCTGCGCGCCCGGTCGTCGTCGGGGCCAAGAACTTTTCGGAGCAATATATCCTCGCCGAACTTATCGCCGAACGGCTGCGGGCCCAGGGCATCCCGGCGACGGTGCGCTCCGGCCTCGGCTCGGCGGTCGCGTTCCGGGCGCTCGCTGCCGGCGATATCGATGTCTATATCGATTATTCGGGCACGCTGTGGGATGCGGTGCTGCATCGGACCGACGCGGAGCCGCGCGCCGAGATGCTCGCGATCCTGCGCCGCGAGTTGCCGGCGCGGCACAAGGTGCAGGTCGCGGCCTCTCTGGGTTTTGAAAATGCCTATGCGCTGGCCATGCGCGGCGATGCCGCCGCGCGGCTCGGCATTACCAGCCTTGCCGATCTCGCCGACCGGGCACCCCAGCTTCGCCTCGCCACCGATATCGAGTTCCAGCAGCGGCCGGAATGGGCAGCGCTGCAGCGCGTCTATGGGCTGAAATTCAAGGCGCTGACCGCCTATACGCCGACGCTGATGGTCCGCGCGCTGACCGGCGGCGACGCCGACGTCATCACCGCCTTTTCCTCAGACGGTCGCATCGCCGCCGAAAGGCTGGTGCTGCTCACCGACCCGCGCGGCGCCTTGCCGGCCTATGACGCACTGCTGCTGGTCGGACCGCGCCGGTCGGACCTGGCGGCCAGGCTGGCTGGCCTCGACCACCGCATCCCGGTCGAGCTGATGCGCGAGGCCAATTGGCAGGCCGATCGCGACGCCGACAAGCAGACGCCGGGGCAGGCGGCGGCCTGGCTGGCGCGCCGCCTGCGGTAACGGCGGCTACTCTGCCGCCAGCGCGATGATATTGCCCTCCTGATGGTCGAAAAGCCGACGGTAATGGCCGTCTTCGCGCTGCAGCAGGCCATCATGGGTGCCGTCCTCGACGATCTTGCCGGCCTCGAAGACCAGGATGCGATCGAGGTTCCTGACGGTCGACAGCCGATGCGCGATGACGATCGAGGTGCGGCCGACCAGCAGCCGCTCCATCGCCTGGGCGATCAGGCTCTCGCTCTCCGAATCGAGGCTGGACGTTGCCTCGTCGAGGATCAGGATCGGCGCATCGGCGAGGAAGGCGCGTGCCAGCGCCACACGCTGCCGCTCCCCGCCCGACAGCTTGACGCCGCGCTCGCCGACTGGTGTCCCATAGCCCTTGGGCAGTTTCGCGATGAAATCATGCGCGTTGGCCAGCCGCGCCGCCGCCTCGATCTCGGCAAGACTCGCTTCGGGCCGGGCATAGGCAATGTTTTCGGCAAGGCTGCGGTGGAACAGGATCGGTTCCTGCGGCACGATGGCGATCCGCCGGCGCAGTGACTCCTGCGTCGCCATGGCGACATCCTGGCCGTCGATGGTAAGCCGGCCATCGGTCACCTCGTAAAGCCGCTGGATCAGCTTGACGAAGGTCGTCTTGCCCGATCCCGATCGCCCGACAAGGCCGACCCGCTGGCCCGCCGGAATGACCACATCGAGCCCCTGGTACAGCGGCGCGACGTGCGGCCCATAGCGGAAGCCGACATTGTCGAAACGGATTTCCCCGTTCGGCACCGCGATCGGCGTCGCGCCGTCATGATCGGCGATGCCCAGCGGCACATCGTGCAGCGCGACCAGTTCCTCCATCTCGTTCACCGCCCGCTGCAGGTGATGCACATGCTGGCCGATGTCGCGCAGGTAACCATGCACCACCAGATAGGCAGTGATCGCATAGGTCACGTCGCCCGGCGTCGCCCGGCCCTGCCACCACAGCCAAAGCGCTGTCCCGGTCACCGACAGCCGCATCAACCACAGCAGCGCGAGCTGCCCGGTGCCGGCATAGGTATGGCGATTCCACGTCCGGCGCGTCCGCTGCTGCCATTTGGCCACCGTGCGGGACAGCCGCTGGTCCTCGCGCGCCTCGCCGGCAAAGGCCTTGACCACGGCATTGCTGCCGATGGCATCGGCGAGCACGCCGCCGATCCTGGTATCGAGAGCGTTCGACAGCCGTGATGCCGGCGCGATCCAGCGCGCCGCCAGCGTCACCGTCAGCGCGATATAGGCGACGGCACCGACCGCCATGACCGCGCCCAGCACCGGCGCCCGGGCCCCCAGCAGCAGCATCGATCCGACCAGCACCGTCAGCGAGGGCAGCAGCGCCAGCAGCACGACATCGTCGATCGAATCGAACGACCACATGCCGCGGGTGATCTTGCGCTGCACCGAACCGGCAAAGCTGTTCGCATGCCAGTCGGTCGACAGCCGCTGCACGCGGTGGAACGCCTGTTGCGCCACGTTGCGCATGATGCCGAGCGTGAACGGCACGACGCTCCACCAGGCGATATGGCGCAGCACCACCATGGCCCCACCCAGCGCCGCCATGGTGGCAAAGGCCGACAGCGCCGCGTCGCGCCCGGCGGCGCCGGTTGCCAGCGCGTCGACCAGCTTGCCGGCCTCCACCGGCACGAAGATCTCGGTGACGGTGGCCAGCGACATGGCGCCGATAATCACCAGCGCGCGGCCACGCTGCTGCGCCCAATGATGGAAGACAAAGGCGAACACGTGCCGCATCGGGGCCGTGTCGCGATCCTGCGACGGGTTCATTTCATTTCACACGCGGCTGTAGCGCGTGTGCCTCTGGTCTATCGGTGGAGGGGGTGGCGCGGCAGCACCGGATCGGTCGGGCGCTGTCGCGCCAGGCGGCCAGTCAGGCCGACTTGCGGCGCAGGCCAACGCGGCGCCGGGAGACAGCGAGCAATGCGATACTGGTCATCTTTGCCCCTCCCTTGCCGATGGACCCCTGCTCATTAACAGAAGTCGGGTCCCCGGGCAATCCGCGGCACGGACCGGCGCTTCCAGGAGCGCGTCGCTGTTCAACGACGGGCCAGTCGTGCCTGCAGGAAGCTGGCCAGGCTGTCCCCGTGGATGCCTCCATCCGCGATGATCTCCTGCAACATGGCAAGGGCGTGGTAGAGTGGAAATGATGCCCGCTGTCCCTGCTGACCGCCCGCCTGCGGAGACGTGAAAAAGCGGCACAGGCTCATCAGCTGTGGGCCGATCGGCGCGGCCGGGTCGACCGGACAAATCCCGACGATCTCGGTCTTGTCGGTGAACGGCCGCTCGCGGGCGAGCACGTCCATGCCGTTGACTTCGGCCGACGTGAAGGGAAGCACCGCAAGGCAATAGAATTCGGGTTTTCCGGCACGGTGGATCATGCGGCCGAAACCGAAAACCCGGACATGGTCAGCGGCAAACGCGGCGAGGGTCATGCCGGGCGGCAGCCGATGGCCAACGCCGGACTCCTCCAGCAACTCGCGCGCGGCCGCATTCTGCACCAGCGTGATGAGGGTGCCTTCGCCGGCGCCGCCAAGGTCGCCCTTGTCCATCGAGCCCGAGCCGCTGGGGGCCAGCATGCCCTGGCTTTGCGCATTGCGCGGTGTCTGGCTGGTCAGCAGCAGATGGCCATCGACCGTGAATGCCAGCGTCGACGCCCCGAGCTGGTTTGAGATGTTGACGCATTCCGACAGGCGGCGGAGCCGGTATCGGCTGCCGCTGAGGACCGGCGCCAGAAACGCCGCGATCGGATCATGGATGACCTGTTCGGCACTGGCGGCGCGGAACACCCGCGTGAACGCCAACTGGTCGGTGGCCAGGGACGCGACATAATCCGTATTTTGGATGAGGTTACGGCCCGAACCCGTGTCCCCCGATGCGCAACGAAGGTCCAGATCACCGGCGAGGCGTAGCTTGGGGTCGTTGGTCAGTCTGGCGCCGGCACGCAGTACCCGGCGAATGGCATAGCGGCGCAGGTCCTCGTCGAGGGGATCGGCCGGTACCCAGGGCGCCGCAGCCAGCGACCAGCGCGGGCCAGCCGACGCGTCGTCAAGGAATGACAGCTCGACCAGCCGCCGGTTCCAAGCCTTGTTGTGCCATCCCGCTCGCAGCCGATGCACAATGCGCTCGTCCGGATTGGCCGGTTTGATGACGATGGCCGCGATCTTGGCCTGTCCCCATTCGGTATTGAGAAGTTGCTGTTCGCCATAGGGCTCGAGCCAGGCCGCCTGCTTGGCATTGGCAACGAGCAGCGCGGCCGACAGCATCAGCAGCACGACCTGCAGCTTTTGCTGGAGCGCCAGAGCCAGCAGGCGATCGAGCAGTGCTCCAGGGGCGGCGAGCACGGCAACGATCGCACTCCAGTCGAAGGCGACGGTGATCGCGCTCAACAGAACGGCGACCAGGGAGGCCCAGCGCACGATCCTCATCCCGGGCGTCAGGGCCGACGCCTCGAGCCGGCGTGCCTGCCACCAGATGCCCGGCGTGATCACCTGTCGCTGCATGCCCACCTTCCCGATGCGCAGGCTACAACATGCTTACCGGTTTGAAAGCATTTCGACGCGGTAGGTGGAAACGATCAGTGCCCCGCCAGCGCCGCCAGCAGCAGCAGCGCGACGATGTTGGTGATCTTGATCATCGGGTTCACCGCCGGGCCGGCGGTGTCCTTGTACGGGTCGCCGACGGTGTCACCGGTCACCGCGGCCTGGTGGGCCGGGGAGCCCTTGCCGCCATAGGCGCCCTGCTCGATGACCTTTTTCGCATTGTCCCAGGCGCCGCCGCCCGACGTCATCGAGATGGCGACGAAAAGCCCCGAGACGATGACGCCCATCAGCAGTGCGCCCAAGGCCGCAAAGCCGTTACCCTGGGTCGAGACGGCTGTGATGACGAAATAGACAACGACCGGCGCCAGCACCGGCAGCAGCGACGGAATGATCATTTCCCGGATCGCACCCGCCGTGACGAGGCCGACGGTGCGGGCATAGTCCGGCCGCACGCTGCGATCGGCGATGCCGGGGTTCTCCTTGAACTGGGCGCGGATGTCCTGCGCCACGGCCGACGCCGTGCGCCCCACCGCCGTCATCGCCATGCCGCCGAACAGATAGGGCAGCAGCGCGCCCAGCAGCAGCCCGACGACGACATAGGGGTTCGACAGGGTGAAATCGACCGGCACATCGGCGAAGAACTGGCGCAGATCCTCGGTATAGGTGGCGAACAGCACCAGCGCAGCGAGACCCGCCGAGCCGATGGCATAGCCCTTGGTGACAGCCTTGGTGGTGTTGCCGACCGCATCCAGCGCATCGGTGCGTTCGCGGACCTCACCATCCAGGCCGGCCATTTCGGCGATGCCGCCGGCGTTGTCGGTGACCGGGCCATAGGCATCCAGTGCGACGACCATGCCGGCCAGCGCCAGCATGGCGGTGGCGGCAAAGGCGATGCCGATCAGGCCGGCAAGCTGGAAGCTGGCGATGATGCCGGCAACGATGACGATGGTGGGCATCGCGGTCGATTCCATCGACACGGCCAGACCCTGGATGACGTTGGTGCCATGGCCCGAATCCGATGCCTTGGCGATCGACTTCACCGGGCGATATTCGGTGCCAGTGTAGTATTCGGTGATCCAGACGATCAGCCCGGTCACCGCGAGCCCGACGAGCATGCAGTAGAACAGTGCCATCGCGGTGAAATCGGTCGGCGCGGCGACGGCGGCGGCAGCTTCGGCGCTGGCGACCTTGACCGAAATCACGGCGTTCATGTCGGGGAAGATCATGTTGGTGGCCAAATACAGCGCCGGCACCGACAGCAGCGCGGTGGCGATGAAACCCTTGTACAGCGCCCCCATGATGGTCCCGCCGCCGAGCCGGACGAAATAGGTGCCGATGATGCTGGTCAGGATGCAGACGCCACCGGCAAGCAGCGGCAGCGTCATCAACCGGGCCGCATCGGTGCCGCCGACGAGCAGCGCGACGAGCACCATGGTGGCACCGATGGTGACCACATAGGTTTCGAAAAGATCGGCGGCCATGCCGGCGCAATCGCCGACATTGTCGCCGACGTTGTCGGCGATGACGCCGGGGTTGCGATCGTCGTCCTCGTCGAAGCCCAATTCGTTCTTGCCGACCATGTCGGCACCGACATCGGCGGCCTTGGTGAAGATGCCGCCACCGAGCCGCGCGAAGATGGAAATCAGCGAGGCGCCGAAGCTGAGCGCGACGAGCGCGTTGATGACTTCGCGGCTGGTGGCATCGAGGCCGGTCGAGGTCAGGAAGTAGAAATAGCCGGCGATGGCGAGCAGGGCGAGGCCGGCGACGAGCATGCCGGTGACGGCACCCGAGCGGAACGCCATGGTCAGCCCGGCCTGCAGCGAGTTGCGCGCGGCCTCGGCCGTGCGGACATTGGCACGCACCGAAATGTTCATGCCGATGAAGCCGGTGACACCCGACAGCACCGCCCCGATGACGAAACCGATGGCGGGATAGACGCCGAGGAATACCGCGACGACGACAGCGACGATCACGCCGACGATGCCGATCGCGGTATACTGCTTGGTCAGATAGGCGCTGGCACCTTCCTGGATCGCCGCGGCGATCTCCTGCATGCGGGCGTTGCCCGGCGAGGCGGCAAGAACCTGCCGGGAGGTGATGATGCCATAGAGGACGGCAGCGACACCGCAGAGGATCGCGATCAGCACGGTGTTCATAGGCCAGGTCCCCAAGCGTTCGCCGACGTGATTTCCGCGTCGAAGCGACGCAGCGCCGGTCCGTTCGTCAAGGTCATGGCAAAGCGCCGGGGGTAAGGCAAGCGGCGCCCCGATTAATGTTCCCAGCCAAGTCGTGCGGGCGTCACCAGCCCGCCGGCGAGCGACAGCCCGGCGCCATTGCCTACCGTGCCGATCCGCGTGACCCCGATCTTGCCCGCCGGGATGGCGGCACCCGGCGCGGCGGTGAACAACAGCTCGTAGTCGTCGCCGGCAGTGGCCCGCGCCAACCGCTCGGCATCGGTCGCGGCAGGTGTCGAAACCGGCAACGTCGCCAGGTCGATCGTGATGGCGACGCCGCTCGCGCGCGCCAGCCGGTCGGCATCGATCAGCAGGCCGTCCGACACGTCCATGCAGGCGCTGGCCACCCCGATCAGCGCATGGCCCAACGCCAGCCGCGGCTCCGGTCGCCGAAAGCGGGCGAGCAGCCGCTTGTCCATCGGCGCCAGCCCCTGCGCGATCGCCAGACCCAGCCCGGCATCGCCGATCGTCCCCGACACCCAGACGTCATCGCCAGGCTGCGCGCCGCTGCGGCCGAGCGTCCGGCCCGGCGCGACATGGCCGACCGCTGTCAGTCCGAGCACCGCCGCGGCAAGCCCGGTGACCGTGTCGCCACCCCAGAGCGCCACGCCGAAGTGATCGAGCGCCCGGCCCAGCCCGGCGGTAAAGGCGTCTCGCCAGCCGTCATCCTCCGCCGGCGACAGCCCGAGCCCCATCAGCACACCCGCCGGCGTTGCGCCCATCGCGGCCAGGTCGGAGAGGTTCACCGCCAGCAGCTTCCAGGCGATGTCGGATGGCGGGTCGGATGGCAGATAATGCACGCCGCAGGCCAGCACATCATGGGTAAAGACGAGTTCGCGGCCCAGCGGCGGTGCCCAGACGGCGGCATCGTCGGCAAGGCCACGCGCCGCGGCACTGGTGGCAAGGGGAGCGAGGCGCGACCGAATGAAGTCGCGCTCGGCCATGTCAGCCGCGCACCCGCCGCGCCACCGTGTCCAGCAGGCCGTTGACGAACTTGGCCTCCTTCTCGGCATGGAAGGCGTGGGACACGTCGACATATTCGTTGATCACGGTGGCGGCCGCGATATCGGCGCGCGCCACCAACTCATAGGTCGCGGCGCGCAGTAGCGCCCGCATCGGCTTGTCGAGCCGGTCGAGCGTCCAGCCCGTCGCCAGCGCCGCCGATACCAGCGCGTCGAGCTCGTCCTGCCGCGCCGCAACGCCGGTCACCAGGTCGTCGAAGAACGCCGTGTCGGCCTCGGCATAGTCGGCGCCCTCGATTTCCTGCCCCAGCCGGTGGGAATGGAATTCATGCAGCAGCCGCGGCACGGCGTCGCCGTTCATCTCGCGCTGGTATAGCGCCTGGACGGCCCCGAGACGGGCGGCGGAACGTGCGGTGTTGGTCATGGTCGGGGGCGTCTAGCGGGGTGGGCGCGAAAAGTCACGGTACGAGCCTCCGGCGGCTGGGCCCTTGGCCCCAGACCCCCTTTGCCGGAGGCGGTTATACCGGTTCGTCCACAGACCTGTCCCCGGTCTTGGCAGCGCATGGCGTTGCCCCGGACGTCGCATTGCGCGACTATGCCGGCATGATTTCCCCGATCCCGCTTCGCATCGTCGAACCCGCCGCCGACACCGCCACCCTGCCGCAGAACCTCGAGGCCGAGGCCGCGCTGCTCGGCGCGCTGATGATCGACAATCGCCTGGTCGAAGATGTCATGATGCGGCTGGGGTCGCAGCATTTCGCCGAGGCGCTCCATGGTCGCATCTACGAGGCGATCCTGCGGCTGAGTGATCGCAAGATGGCGGCGACCCCGGTGACGCTGAAACCGCTGTTCGAGGCCGATCCGGCGATGATCGAGATGGGCGGCCCGGCCTATCTCGCCGGGCTCACCCAACATTCGGGCGCGCTGATCGCCGCCAAGGACTTTGCCCAGCAGATCTATGACCTGGCCTTGCTGCGCGAGCTGATTCGCGTCGGCCGCGAGATGGCGGTGAGCGCCGCCGACACCTCGACTGATGTCGAGCCGCTGAAGCAGATCGAAAGCGCCGAAATGGCGCTCTACAAGGTCGCCGAGGCGGGCGAAGTCGCCGGGGCCGTCAAGACCTTCGGCCAGGCGACACGCGAAGCCATCGAAATGGCCGACCGCGCCATGAAATCGGGCGGCCATCTGTCGGGCTATACGACCGGGCTCAACGCCCTCAATGAAAAGATCGGCGGCCTGCACAAGTCCGACCTTGTCATCCTCGCCGGCCGTCCGGCGATGGGCAAGACGGCGCTTGCCACCAACATCGCCTTTGCCTGCGCCCAGCGCTTCGTTCAGGACCAGGCGCGGAATATCGACCCCGAGAAATCGAGCGGCGCCGCGGTCGCGTTCTTCAGCCTGGAAATGTCGTCGGACCAGCTGGCGACGCGCGTGCTTGCCGAGCAATCCGGCGTGAACAGCGAGGCGCTGCGCATGGGCAAGATCAGCCAGGACGAGTTCAACCGGCTGGCGCGCGCTGCCGGCGACCTGTCGGGACTGCCGCTATTCATCGACGATACGCCGGCCTTGAGCATCGCGGCGCTGCGCACCCGCGCCCGGCGGTTGAAGCGGCAGCGCGAGATCGGTTTGATCGTCGTCGATTACCTGCAGCTGCTGCAGGGGTCGGCCAAGGGCGCCGCCGAGAACCGCGTCCAGGAGATTTCGGAGATCACCCGCGGCCTGAAGACGCTCGCCAAGGAACTGCAGGTGCCGGTGCTGGCGCTGTCGCAGCTCAGCCGTGCCGTCGAGGCGCGCGAGGACAAGCGACCGCAGCTGTCGGACCTGCGCGAATCGGGCACCATCGAGCAGGACGCCGATATCGTGCTGTTCGTCTATCGCGAGGAATATTACCACGCGCTGAAACAGCCCGACCCCGAAGAAGCCGACAAGCATCTGAAATGGCGCGAAAAGGCCGAGAAGATCTTCGGCCTCGCCGAAGTCATCGTCGCCAAGCAGCGCCACGGGTCGACGGGCAGCGTGCCGCTGACCTTCCACAAGCAGATCACCAAGTTCGCCGACCGGGCGGAGGGCGACTATATCCCGGAACAGATCGGGGAATAGCGAGCGAGCCGCGTCAGGTGCGGACGACCAGCAAAATCATCGCCGGGCCGAGCATATGGGAAACCGGCAGCGGAACAGAGCTCCTGGTTCGGGCCCGTCCCCAATGTACCAGCTTCATATCGAGCGCAGGGAGCCGACAGCCGCAGTTTGGCGGCTATCGGCTCCGAACAGGATCAGCCGAGCCCGCCGAGAACGCCGAGCGAACGCAACAGCCAGATGACGACGGCGATGACAATGACGATGTTCAGGATGCTTTTGATCTTCCCGTCCATCGGCAGGTAGGTGTTCACCAGCCAGAGCAGCACGCCGACGACGATGAGGGTGATGATGATGTTGATCAACATGGCTTGACTCCGAAGCAAAGGAGCGACGGATGTCGCACTGCCACGGAAGAACGCCCGTTGTGCAGGAACGTTCCGGGGGTAGCCCCGATCGTTCCGGATGCATCAATAAGCGCGGACGGGCCGGGAAAACACTCGGGTCACCTCGGGTTCGAAGCTTTCCAGGCTGTCGCTGTCATACGCCGGGTCGAATGCCGGCGCATCCCAGCGGTCGACCAGCTTTTCGGCCGTGGCGAACCAGGGCTCTTGCCTGAACCGCTCGCGCATGTCGGCGGGCTTGCCGAGATACTCGTAATAATATTTGCCCTGGAAATCCTGATGCCATTTGACGGCGTGGTACAGATCCTCGGAAACATAGGGCTTCAGGATTTCGGCGGCGATCGGGCCGTGGTTGGGGATGCTCATCAGCTTACCGATATCGTGGCACAGCGCAGCGACGATTTCCTCGTCGCTGGCGCCATCGCGGCGGGCGAGCGTCGCCGTCATCAGGCTGTGCTGCAGCTGGTTGGCGCCGAAACCGACTTCGATCGTCTCCAGTCGGCGCAACGACTCCATGATCTGCTGCGGTGCCGCCGACACCTGGTGCTCCATATGCGCCTTGGCGATTTGGCCCCAGTCGTCCCTGGTACCTTCGAGCATCGTGGTGAACATCGTCGTTCTCCCGTAACAATCCGACTCAGGCAGCCTTGCCCAGGTGCACCGCGCGATAATGCGTCCTCAGTGTCACCTTGTCGATCTTGGCGGAACCCAGCTTGGGCAAGGGCTCGGGGTTGAGCCAGATCTTTGCCGGCAGCTTGAAGCTGGCGAGGTCGCGCGCGATGAAGTCGTAAAGATCGGCGGCTTCCAGTGTCGAGCCCGGCTTCACAAAAACCACGGCGCCGACGATCTCCCCCAACCGGTCGTCGGGCAGGCCGAAGACGCTGCATTCGGCGACCGCCGGGTGGGTGTAGATCGCCGATTCGACCTCCTGGCAGCTGATGTTCTCGCCGCCGCGGATGATGATGTCCTTCTTCCGGTCGACGATGAACAGGTAACCGTCCTCGTCGAGGTAACCGAGGTCGCCGCTGCGGAACCAGCCATTACCCGGAAAGGCGGCAGCGGTGGCCTCGGGCTTGTTCCAATAGCCGCGGCAGTTGCAGACGGTGCGGATGCAGACCTCGCCGACGGTGCCCGCCGGTGCCCCGGCGCCGACCGGACCGTCGCCCTGGTCGATGCGCAGTTCGACGAGCGGCGCCGCGGCGCGGCCGGTGGAGGCGGGTTTGGCGCGATAATTGTCGCGGAAATTACCGGCGCCGACGCCGTTGGTCTCGGTCAGGCCATAGCCCTGCACCGGATTGGTGCCGACGAAGGTCCTGGCGAGGCGCTCGACATGCTCGGCCGGCCGCGGCGCGCCCCCGCTGGCGATGTCGACCAGCGACGACAGGTCGTATTTGTCATGGTCCGGGTGCTGCATCAGTTCGAGACTCATGGTCGGCACGCCGACGAAATAGGTCGCGCGCTCCTTCTCGATCAGCCGCAGTGCCTCGCCGGCATCCCATTTGTGCATGATGACCATCTTGCGGCCGATGGCGACCGATACCAGCAGCACCGGCACCGATCCCGTGATGTGGAACAGCGGCACGTTGAGCAGCATGACCTGCTGGTCGGGCATGGTGGCGCCCGACGCTTGCGACAGGTTCAGCAGCGCCAGCCCGGCGACGAGATAGTTCATGGCGCCCGACACGATGGCACGATGCGTCGACACGGCGCCCTTGGGGCTGCCGGTCGAGCCCGACGTGTACATGATGGTCGCGTCGTCCTCCGGCGCGATCTCGGGCAGGAACCAGCAACTGTCGGGCGCTGCCGCGAGCTCGTCCTCGGTGCGGGCAAAGCCCAGGCTGGTGGCGACCTCGGCCGAAGTGCGTACGGTGAGCACCTTGGCGATGCACGACAATGTGGCGAGGCGGCGGGCGCGCTCCTCGTCGGCGATGGCGAGACGGGCGCCGGAATCCTTGAGGCCGTAGTCGAGTTCCTCGGCCGTCCACCAGGCGTTCATCGGGATGGCGATGGCGCCGAGATGGAGGACGCCGACAAACGCTACCACCCATTCGGGATAGTTGCGCATCGCGATGGCGACGCGGTCGCCCTTGGCGATGCCGTGGCGATGCTGCAGCATGGCGGCGAACTTCAGCCCGCGGGCATGGACCTCGGCAAAGGTCAGCCGTTCATCGCCATAGACGAGGAACTCCTTGGTGGCGTTGGCTGCGAAGAAGAAGGCGAAATATTCGCGCATCGAGGGCGGCGCGGCGGTGAAGCCGGGCAGGGTGGCGCCGCGCACCGACACCTCGCCGACGGCCAGCGGCCCGCCGGCAGCGGTAATGCCCGAAATGACGGTATCGAGGGCAGTATCGAGCGCGGACTTCATGGCATTCCCCAGGCATGGCGATGGCGGGCGGTTGGTCCGCCTCTTGGTCGCGGCCTAAATGGCATGCCTAGCGCCATTTGCAACATCGTCCTTCCTCCGCCTCGGGGGCAGGACGGTCAGTAGCCCATCAGCCGCGCCAGCCGGTCGCCGTGAAATGCGATGTCGCCGAAGGTCTCCTGCGCGGCGCGGGCGCGCTTCATGTAGAAGCCGATGTCGAAATCGTCGGTCATGCCGATGCCGCCGTGCATCTGGACACCTTCGTTGGTGGCCAGCTTGGCGACTTCGCCGGACTTGGCCTTGGCCAGTGACGCGAACATCGGCGCGCGATCGTCCTTTTCATCGAGCGCGACAAGCGCCCGCAATGTGGCGGAACGGGCCAGCTCGACCTCGCAGAAAAGGTGTGCGGCGCGGTGCTGCAACGCCTGGAAGCTGCCGATCTTCTGGCCGAACTGCTCGCGCTGCTTCAGATAATCGACGGTACGGGTGAAGCTTTCCGACGACACGCCGAGCATTTCGGCGGCGAGGCAGGCGCGGCCGGCATCGAGTACCGTCTCGAGAATGGCAAAGCCGCCGCCGACATCGCCCAGCACATCGGCGCCATCGACCTGGACATCGGCAAGCGTGATGCGCGCGGCGTTGCGGCTGTCGACCATCGACCGACGTTCGGCGGCGACGCCGGCGGCCTTGGCGTCGACAAGGAACAGGGTGATGCCGTCCTTGTCCCTGTCATCGCCCGAGGTGCGCGCCGCGACGATCAGCGTGTCGGCGACATGACCGTCGAGGACGAAGCTCTTGGTGCCATTGAGCCGGAAGCCGTTGCCCGACGGCGTCGCGGTGGTGGTGACATGTGCCGGATTGTGCCGCGCCGCCTCATCCGCGGCGAGGGCGAACAGGCGCTTGCCCTCGGCGATCAGCGGCAGATACTTCGCCTGCTGGTCAGGCGTGCCGCCGGCGACGAGCGCCGTGGTGCCGAGCACCGCCGTCGACAGCATCGGCGCGGCGCTGAGGTTGCGGCCGATGGCCTCCATGATCAGCCCGGCGGCGACGTGGCCGAAGCCGGCGCCGCCATGTTCCTCGGGCACCAGTACGCCGGCGAAGCCCATTTCGGCCATCTTGCCCCAGGTGTCGCGGTCGAAGCCGGTGGCGTCCTTGGCATCGCGCAGCGCACGATGCTGGTTCACGGGGGCCTCGGTCTTGAAGAAACCGTCGGCCGATTCACGGATCATCTTCTGGTCGTCGGTGAGAACTAGGGCCATTTTACTTCTTCCTGCTCCCCTCCTGCCTGCGGGAGGGGTCGTTGGGGTATGCTGCGAACGGACGGATTTTGCGGGTGAAGACTCCCCCACCCCCAGCCTCTCCCACAGGCGGGAGGGGAGCGATCAGGCCCCCGGCAATTCCAGCACGCGCTTGGCGATGATGTTGAGGTTGATCTCGCTGGTGCCGCCCTCGATCGAATTGGCACGGCTGCGCAGCCAGTTGCGAGCCAGGTCGCCCTCACCTTCACCGGGACCTTCCCAGACCAGGCCATCGCTGCCGTTGACGCTCATCAGCAGCTGCATCCGGTCCTTGTTGAGCTCGGTGCCGTAATATTTCAGCATCGACGACAGCGCACCGACGCCCTGGCCGGCCTTGGCCTCGTCCTTCACCCGCTCCATCGTCAGCGCGAACGCCCAGGCGTTGATCTCGTGGCGGACGATGTCGGTGCGAAGGCCGGTATCGGCGAGGATCGCGGCATCGAGGCCGATCTGCCGCTTGGCGATCTGGCTGACGCCGTCGCGCATGCCGCCGCCGGTCGAATCGCTGCCGCCGATCATCTCGCGCTCATGGGTCAGCAGATATTTGGCGATGTCCCAGCCCTTGCCGGCCTGGCCCATCAGGTTTTCCTTGGGCACTTCGACATTGTCGAAGAACGTCTGGCAGAACGGGGAGGCGCCCGAAATCAGCTTGATCGGCGAGGTCGACACGCCCGGGCTGTCCATGTCGAAAAGCAGGAACGAGATGCCGA
This sequence comes from Sandarakinorhabdus sp. DWP1-3-1, assembly GCF_049896705.1. Classification (NCBI taxonomy): domain Bacteria; kingdom Pseudomonadati; phylum Pseudomonadota; class Alphaproteobacteria; order Sphingomonadales; family Sphingosinicellaceae; genus Sandarakinorhabdus; species Sandarakinorhabdus sp. DWP1-3-1. Next base: position 364,799 of record NZ_JAFCUV010000002.1, read on the forward strand.
GGTGCTTGGCGACCGTCGGATCGGTGCGCACGAGGCAGAAGATCCAGTCCGCCTTGTCGGCATAGCTGGTCCAGACCTTGCTGCCGTTGACGAGGTAATGATCGCCCTTGTCCTCGGCGGACGTGCGCAGCGCGGCGAGGTCGGACCCGGCGCCCGGCTCCGAATAGCCCTGGCACCAGCGGATTTCGCCGCGCGCGATCCTGGGCAGATGCTCCCTCTTCTGCGCCTCATTGCCGTATTTCAGCAGCGCCGGGCCCAGCATCCAGATGCCGAACGACGACAGCGGCGATCGCGCCTTGATGCGGCGCATCTCGCTGTCGAGCACCTTGGCCTCGTCCTTCGACAGGCCGCCACCGCCATATTCGGTCGGCCATTCGGGCACCGTCCAGCCGCGTTCGCCCATGCGGTCCATCCACAGCCGCTGCGGTTCGGACAGTTTCGCCTTGCGACCGCCCCAGCAGACGTCGGCATCGCGGGTGATCGGCGTGCGCATCTCGGCGGGGCAATTCGCCTCCAGCCATTCGCGAGTCTCGGCGCGGAATGTCTCCAGGTCGGCCATCTGCCGTGTCTCCCCTCTGGCGTTCTGTTATTCCGGCTTTATGGTGCCGGCCGCCGGTCACGGCAAGCTGACAAAAGGCGCATAGGTTGCTTCACCTGACCCACATTGCCGTGGATTTCGCCACCCTGCCGCTGCGTCCCGAAGTGTTCACCATCGGGCCATTCGGGGGCTGGGGGCCGTTCTCGCTGCGCTGGTATTCCCTGAGCTATATCGCCGCCATCGTCATCGGCTGGTGGCTGCTGGCGAAGATGATCAAGCTGCCGGGATCGCCGATGACCAGTGAGCAGCTCGACAGCTTCATCACCTGGGCAACGCTCGGCGTCATCATCGGCGGCCGGCTCGGCTATGTGCTGTTCTACAACCTGCCCCAATATGTCGCCCAACCGCTCAATATCCTGCGGGTCTGGGACGGCGGCATGTCTTCCCATGGCGGCATCGCCGGGGTCATCCTCGGCTGCATCGGCTTTGGCCTCGCCAACCGGGTCAACGGGCTCCGGGTGCTCGACTATGTCGCGACGGTATCGCCGATCGGCCTCGGTCTCGGCCGCCTCGCCAATTTCGTCAACGGCGAGCTGTGGGGGCGTCCCACCGGCACCGACTGGGGCGTGATCTTTCCGGGTGCCGGTCCGGAACCGCGCTATCCGTCCCAGCTGTTCGAATTCGCGCTGGAGGGCGTGCTGCTGTTCAGCATCATGGCCATGCTGTTCTGGGGTACCCGGGCGCGGCTGCGGCCGGGGCTGCTCGCCGGGGTGTTCGGCGTCGCCTATGGCGTGTCGCGCTTCATCGTCGAATTCTTCCGCGAACCCGACGTCCAGATCGGCTTCCTGTCGACGGGCCTGACCATGGGCCAGACACTGACCATCCCGATGACGATCATCGGTGCCATCCTGCTGGCGCGGGCACTGGCACGGCCGCCGCTGCCGGCGCCAGTGCCGGACGCCGACCAAAAACCGGCGTGAGCGACCTCGCCGCGGTGCTCCGGGCCCGCATCGCCCGCGACGGCCCGTTGCGGCTCGATCACTGGATGGCCGCCTGCAACGCCGCCTACTACACCGGGCCGGACCCGCTCGGCCGCGATTTCGTCACCGCGCCGGAAATCAGCCAGATGTTCGGGGAGATCATCGGCGGCTGGATCGGCGACCTGTGGCTGCGCGCCGGCCGACCGGCGGTGCGGCTCGTGGAGCTGGGCCCTGGCCGCGGCACGCTGATCGCCGACGCGCTGCGTGTGCTGGCGCGGGTGCCGGGCTTTGCGGCGCCGCTGGCGCTGGTCGAAACCAGCCCGGCCTTGCGTGCGCAGCAGGCCGGGCGAGTCGTCGCGGACTGGTACGACAGCCTGAGCGACGTGCCCGACGACCTGCCGGTGATCATCATTGCCAACGAATTCTTCGATGCCCTCCCGATTCGCCAGTTCGACGGCGCCGGCGGTGAGCGCGCCGCTGCCATTGCCGGCGATGGCTTTGCCGCGGCCGTCATTCCCGCACCCGGCACGCCGGCCGGCGAAGCCTCGCCCGCCGGCCACGTCATCGCCGCGGTCATCGGCGACCGCCTGCGCCGGCAGGGCGGAGCGGCGCTGATCATCGACTATGGCTATGCCGATACGGTTGCCGGCGATACTTTGCAGGCGCTTCGCAACCACAGCATGGCCGATCCCTTTGCCGCACCGGGAGACAGCGACCTGACCGCCCATGTCGACTTCACCGCCCTCGCCCGCGCCGCCGGCGCCTTGCGGGTGTCCGGCCCGGTGCCGCAGGGGGTCTGGCTGGCGCGGCTGGGCATCGAGGCGCGCGCTGCGGCCTTGCAGTCGCGCAATCGTGATGCGGCAGGTGGCATCGCGGCGGCATTGGTGCGGCTCACCGCACCGACACAGATGGGCAATCTGTTCAAGGCCATGGCGCTGTCGGCGCCGCACTGGCCGAAACCGGCGGGGTTCGACACATGATCACCTATCGCGATGCGGGCCCAGGGGACGGTGCCGTGCTCGGCGGCATCGCCCGCGCCACCTTCATCGAAACCTTCGGCAGCCTCTATTCGATCGCCAATCTCGATGCTTTTCTCGCCAGCGGTACCGATGCCGCCTATGGCGCCGAACTCGCAGATCCCGAAATCGCCGTGCACTTTGCCCTTTCGGGCGGCAACCCCGTCGGTTTCTGCAAGATCGGCCGCCTGAAACTGCCCGCGGAGACCCGCGAGCCCGCCATGGAACTGCGCCAGCTCTACATCTTCCGCCCCTGGCAGGGCGTCGGCATCGCCGACGTGCTGACCCGCTGGGCGCTCGACACGGCGCGGGCGCGCGGCGCGCACGAGATCTGGCTGTCGGTGTTCACCGAAAATCCGCGGGCGCGGCGCTTCTATGCCCGCCACGGCTTTGTCGAGATCGCGCCGTACCGCTTCATGGTCGGCGACCAGGCCGACGAGGATGTCCTGTGTCGGGCGATCCTGTGACGGTGCCGCATGTCACCGCGTCGGCGCTGGGCGTGCGCCATGGCTTTGTCGGGCGGCAGGGCGGTGTGTCGGATGGCATCTTTGCCAGTCTCAACGTCGGGCTGGGTTCGTCCGACGACCCCGCGCTGGTGCGGGAGAACCGCCACCGGGCCGTCACTTCAGTCGCGCCTGGCGCAGCGCTGGTGACGCTGCACCAGATCCACAGCAACATCGTCGTGCCGGTCACCGCCGCCTTTCCCGATGCCGAACGCCCCCATGCCGATGCGATGGTCACCGCGACGCCCGGCCTGGCGCTCGGCATCCTGACCGCCGATTGTGCACCGATCCTGCTCGCCGATGTCGAAGCCGGCGTCATCGGCGCGGCGCATTCGGGCTGGAAAGGCGCGCTCCACGACATCGCCGGCGCCACTGTCGCGGCGATGGTCGGGCTCGGCGCCCGGCGTGATCGCATCGTCGCCGCCATCGGGCCGTGCATCGCGCGTGCCAGCTACGAGGTCGATGCCGGCTTTCGCGACCGCTTCATCGCCGACAGCCCGGCACACGACGGTTTCTTCAGCGGCGGCAGGGCAGGCCATTTCCAGTTCGATCTGGAGGGTTTTGTCGCCATGCGGCTGGCCAATGCCGGCGTCCGCACCGTCGTCGCGCTCGGCATCGATACCTATCCCGACGATGGCCGCTGGTTCAGTTATCGTCGCACCACCCATCGCGGCGAAGCGGACTATGGTCGGCAGGTCGCGCTGATCGCGCTCTAGGAGGTGTGCCGATGTCGCTCGGGCTCTATTCGCACCCCTTCTCGTCCTACTGCCAGAAGGTGCTGGTGGCGCTGTACGAGAACGACCTGCGGTTCGAATATCGCCACCTCGAAACCCCCGGGGTCGCCGATGCGCTGAAGGCGCTGTGGCCGCTCGGGCGCTTTCCGGTGCTTGTCGATGCGGGCACGGCGGTCATCGAATCGACCATCATCATCGAATATCTGGAATTGCATCACCCCGGCCCGGTGCGGTTGATCCCCGGCGACCCTGCGGCGGCGCTCGAAGTGCGCTTTCTCGACCGGTTCTTCGACAATCACGTGATGTCGGCCATGCAGGTGCCGGTCGCCGAGGCACTGCGCGGCGACGGCGGCCGCAAGGATGTCGCCCTGGCCGAAGCGGCGGCGGCACTCGACAAGGCCTATGCGTGGCTGGAAACCCGGCTGGCGGGTCGCGAATGGGCCGCCGGCGACGGTTTCAGCCTCGCCGACTGCGCCGCTGCGCCGTCGCTGTTCTACGCCGACTGGGTGCATCCGATCGCCGCGGCCTATCCGGTGCTGCGCGCTTATCGCAGCCGCTTGCTGGCGCGGCCCTCCTTCGCTCGCGCCGTGGAGGAAGCGCGGCCCTATCGCCACTATTTTCCGCTCGGCGCCCCTGACCGGGATTAGCTTGTTTCCGCCGCCAGCCGCTCGAACATCGCCAGCACCTCGGCCGGTGTCGCACGCTCGACGGCACCGTCGGCGACGTCGGCGGCGGTCCACATCCAGCTTTTCACCGGGTCGTCGCGCATCGACCAGGCCGGGAACAGCCGCTCGGCGGCAGGGCCGTGGCAGATCTTGGTGACCTGCAGATGCCGGTCGTCGCGGGCGATCCGGGCGAACGTCGCATCGATCGCTGCCTCGGGGCCCTCGATAAGTTGCAGGTACAGGTCGGCACGCACGATCAGCGCACCGGTCAACCCGTCGCGCGGATTATTGCGCCGCGCCTGCAGCAGGATGCCGTCGAGCATGGCGTCGTCGAAACCGAACGGCTGCGACCAGTAGATCAGTTGCGTCAGGCTCATGGCGACCCCCCCGGTATGGCATCATGGCCGACTGCCGGCCGCCTGTCGCGACCTGATGTCTGCGTCTTGTCAGCGCGTCAGGCGTTCGTCGCGGTAGAAATCGGCCAGCGCCTGCGGGTTGGGCAGGCGCACCACCGGCAGCGCGACCGTGGCCAGCCGCGCCTCATAGCCGCGCCAACTGGCGCGGCCGGCGACCAGGATATGGTGTAGCATCTCCCATTTGATATGTTCGCCGCCGCCCTCCAGGCCCCCGGCGCGGTCCGTTTCGAAGCAGGTGCGCCGCAGATAGCGGACGAGGCTGGTGAGGGTTCCGACATCGAGCAGGATCAGCCCGGTGGCGCGCTGCAGGCGCTGCGGCAGGCAGACGCGATACTTGCCGTCCATCACCCAGCGCTCGCCGGCGATCGCCGCATCATGCAGCGCGATGAATTCGGCGAGCGGGCGCGGCTCCCAATCGGTGTTTGGTCGATGGTGCAGCTGGTCGAGATGGACGACCGGCATATCGCGCGCCCGGCCGATCGACCGCGCCAGCGTGGACTTGCCGCTGTTCGACGGCCCCATGATGCAGATGCGCGGGCCAAGTTCGGCGAGCGACGGGTGCATCGTCAGTCGCGCTTGCCGGGTTCGCCGATGCGGCTGCCGAGCGCCGCCGCCAGGCTGGTCGTGGCGCTGCCGGGCTTCAACGGCACCGGCTGGCCTGGCGCCGGCGCCCAACCGGCGAGATGGAGGATCTCGACCGTCACCGGCGTCTTGCCGTCGACGGCGCGGGCAGCAAAGCGCGTGGCGGCGTCGCCGAGGCCGGCGCGGCCGATGGGCACCCGCGAGGCCAGCGGCGACCGCGCGCCCATCGCGGTCAGGTCGTCGAGCAAGCCGAACAGCGAGCCATAGCGCACCGTCAACCGCTCGACATCGGCGACGGGCATGGCAAAGCCGGCACGCTGCAGCAGCCCCGCCGCCGCCTGCGCCTCGACCATCGGCGCAATCCTGGCCGCGGCCCCGCCCATCGCGGCGATGTCGGCACCGATCAGGTCCTCGCGCAGCTCCGCCAGCGTCATGCCGCCGGCAAAGGCGGCGACGAACAGCCCGTCCGGTCGCAACACGCGGCGCACCTGCACCAGCGCGCCGGGCAAGTCGCTGACACTGGCCAGCGCGCCGACCGACACGACAAGGTCGAAACTCGCGTCGGCGAACGGCAGTCTGTCCTCATCGGCGACGACATCGGCGCTGCCCGGCGCCAGCGCCAGCCGCGTCGCGCCCGACCAGGCCGGCGCCGGGCCACCCAGGTCGAGCACATCGGCAAAGTCGCGCGCCACGCCGGCGACGCGCTCGCGCAGCTCCTCGGCCATCGCGGCGTGCAGGAACTCGGCGCGCGCAAACCCCGCGGCCGCCGCGGCATGGCGGCGCCGGCGCAGCGCACGATCAAAGGGTTCGGACATGCGCTGCCGTTAGACGCCGCCGCGCTACCGTTCAACGCCGATCGCGCCTAGGATTGCCGGCATGGGGCTGCCGTCAATTCTGCGCTATCTCCTCGACCTGGTGCTGCCGCCGCGCTGCCCCGGCTGCCGCGCCATGGTAGCCGACGATGGGCGCTTCTGCGTCGCCTGCTGGCAGGAGTTGCGCTTCATCACCGCACCGATGTGCGCCCGTTGCGGCACGCCGTTCGAACACGACATGGGGCCGGCTGCCGAATGCGGCGCCTGCCTCGCCGAACCGCCGCGCTATGCCGCGGCCCGCGCCGCGCTGGTCTATGGCGGCCCGGCGCGCAAGCTGCTGCTGGCGCTGAAGCACGGCGATCGCCAGCATCTGGTGTCGGTGATGGCGCCGCACATGGCGCGCGCGGCGGCGCCGTGGCTCGATGGCGACGCCCTGCTGGTGCCGGTGCCGCTGCACCGCGGTCGGCTGTGGCGGCGCGGCTTCAACCAGTCGGCGCTGCTGGCCCGCGCCTTGGCACGGATTTCGGGCGCACCGCTCGCCATCGATGCGCTGGAACGCGTCAAACCGACGCCGGCAAGCCGCGGCATGGGCCGCAAGGCGCGCATCGCCAATGTTCGCGGCGCCTTCCGGGTGCCGGATCGGAACCGCGTCGCCGGCCGCCGCATTGTGCTGGTGGACGATGTCATGACCAGTGGCGCGACCGCCGATGCCTGCGCACGGCTGCTGCGCCGCGCCGGCGCCCGTGACGTCCACGTATTGACCTTTGCGCGCGCAGTGCGCGAAGCTGAACCCATCAGGCAGGCCGCCGCTGCCGACCCGGAGTAATCCCATGCCCAAGATCGAAATCTACACCAAGTTCCTCTGCCCTTATTGCACCCGCGCCAAGGCGCTGCTGTCGAAAAAGGGTGCGGCGTTCGAGGAACATGACATCTCGATGGGCGGCCCGGCGCGCGCCGAAATGCTCGAGCGCTCGGGCGGCCGCATGACCGTGCCGCAGATCTTCATCGACGGGCGCCACATCGGCGGCAGCGACGACCTTGCCGCCCTCGAAAGCGCCGGCAAGCTCGATCCGCTCCTGGCGGCATGACGCTGCGCATCGGCATCGTCCAGACGACGACGGGCATCGATCCGGCTGTCGAGGCGGTGTCGCTGGCGGCGGCGATCGCCGGCCTGGCCGGGCAGGGGGCGCAAATCGTCTTCACGCCGGAAATGAGCGGCTATCTCGACAAGGATCGCCGCCGCGCGCGCACCAATGTCGTCGGCGAAGACGCCGATGCCGTGCTCGCTGCGGTGCGCGCGGCGGCGCGGGCGCACGGCGTCTGGGTCCATCTCGGCAGCCTGGCGCTGGCGGTCGGCGGCGACCTGTTCGTCAATCGCGGCTTCCTGATCGACGACAGCGGCGAGATCCGTGCGCGCTATGACAAGATCCACTTGTTCGACGTGCAGTTGCCGGGCGGCGAAACCTATCGCGAATCGGCCGCCTATCGGCCTGGCGGCACCGCCGTCGCTGCGGCGACGCCCTGGGGCACGCTCGGCCTGACCATCTGCTACGACTTGCGCTTTCCGGCTTTGCACCGGGCGCTGGCCGGCGCCGGCGCTACGGTCCTGTCGGTGCCCGCCGCCTTCACCCGCCCGACAGGCGCTGCCCATTGGCATGTGCTGCTGCGCGCCCGTGCCGTCGAAACCGGCTGCTTCGTCGTCGCCGCCGCCCAGACCGGTGACCATGCCGACGGCCGCGCCACCTATGGTCATTCGCTGGTCGTCGCCCCCTGGGGCGAGGTGCTGCTCGACATGGGTGAAGCTGCCGGCAGCTCGGTAATTGATCTCGATCTCGACCTGGTGGCGGAGGCGCGTGGCCGCGTGCCGGCGCTGGATCATGCCCGCGCCTTCACCGTTACGACCGCCTGACCGGCCGTGATCGTCTTCGACCTGCGCTGCGACCGCGCCCATGTCTTCGAAGCCTGGTTCGGATCCAGCGAGGATTATGAAAGCCAGCGCGCCCGCGGCCTGATCGCCTGTCCGCTGTGCGGCAATGTCGATGTCGGCAAGGCGGTCATGGCCCCGGCGGTCGGCGCCAAGGGCAACAGCGGCGATGCCGACGGACGCGCCGCGCTGCTGGCGGCGCAGCGCAAGCTCGAAGCGGCGTCGGACTATGTCGGCGGCGACTTCGCCATAACCGCGCGCGCCCTCCACGATGGCGACCTGCCGCCGCGCAGCATTTATGGCGAAGCGACACCGGCCGAGGCGCGCGCCCTTGCCGAGGATGGCATTGCCGTGATGCCGCTGCCGTTCACGCCACTGGTCCGCTCCGACGGCTGATGGTTGGCAAGTTGCGCCGTGCATGGCAAAGGCTGGGCCCGCGCACCCGTAGCTCAGCAGGATAGAGCAATGGTTTCCTAAACCAGAGGTCGCAGGTTCGACTCCTGCCGGGTGCACCAGACGCTCGAGGTTCGATGGCGGTCCCGCGGCGGACAAGCTTGACCGTTGACAATGCGCCGGTCGATCGGACTTTGAATGATACAGCTCGGGCAAAGGTCAGGCGAATGGCCGCAATGCCTTATGAGATGACCAAGGGTTCTTACCTGCGCGATGTGTGGTAGATCGCGCCGATCATGGTCACGCAGCTCCTCTCGCCCTTCGCTACCGGCTGCTTTCCCTGGGATGAGGACGCGCGACTGCGCGCGCTCGACAGCTACGGCATCCTCGACACGCCGCGCGAGGCGGATTTCGACGATGTCGCCGCACTGGCTGCCGCGACATTCGGCACGCCGATCGCGGTCGTCAACCTGATCGCCGAAGGACGTCAGTGGTTCAAGGCCGAAATCGGCATCGGCGCGCGCGAGTTGCCGCTCGACGTCTCGATATGTGCCCATGCCTTTCTGGAAAGCCGGCTGATGGTGGTGCCCGATACCACGGAAGACCCGCGCTTTGCCTGCAACCCGCTCGTCGCCGTCGACGGCGGCCTGCGATTCTATGCCGGCGTGTTGCTGAGGACGGTCGACGGCCTGCCGCTCGGCACGCTGTGCGTTCTCGATACCGTGCCGCGTCCCGACGGCATCACCGCGCTCCAGCGCATGACCCTCGAGGTGCTCGGACGCCAGATCATGACGCAGCTCGAGCTGCGCCGCATGCTCATGCAACGCCAGGCCGACGAGAAGGAACTTCGCGAAAGCGAGACCCGGGCCCGGCTTGCGCTCGATGCAGCCGAACTCGGCGCCTGGGAAGCCGTGCCAGGCACGGGCGTGCTCTACGGCGATGCCCGGGCGCGCGAGCTGCTCGGCCACGCGGAAACGGCCGAAATGCCGTTCGACGCTTTCCTGGCGCATGTCCATCCTGACGACAGCGCTGCCTTTGCTGGCGCCGTCGCCACCGCGCTGGCGGACGGCGGCGACAACCGGCTCGACATCGAATATCGGGTCCGCCCCACAAACGGCAGCGGGCATCGCTGGCTGCGCTCACGCGCGCAGGTGCTGAAGGCCCCGGGTGAACGCCGCCGGCTGGTCGGCACGGTCCGGGACATTTCGGCAGAAAAGGCGGCGGAGGAACACCGCCGGCTGCTCAACAACGAACTCCAGCATCGGGTGCGGAACACGCTTGGCGTTGTGCAGGGCATCGTCAGCCAATCATTGCGTGCTGTCGCCACGCCGGCGGAGGCAAGCGCTGCGATCAGCAGCCGCCTGATCACGTTGGCGCATGCCCATGATCTGTTGACGCAAACCAGCTGGGTGGCGGCGCCGATCGCCGCGATCATCGAAGGCGCGGTGCTCGTCCATCTTGCCGACAGCGCTCGGGTCAGCATTGCCGGGCCGCCGATCGAGCTCAAGGCACGGGCGGCACTGGCATTGTCGATGGCGCTGCACGAGCTGTTTACGAACGCGGTGAAATACGGCGCCCTGTCCAACGATGTCGGTACCGTCGCCATCGACTGGGCGATCACGCCGGGCAGCTCGCCGGGCGTCGAGCTGACGTGGCGGGAGCAGGGCGGCCCGCCGGTCGTGCCACCGACACGAACAGGTTTCGGCACGCGCCTGACCGGCAGCAGCCTGGCTGGCGACCTGGGCGGCACCGGGGTGACCGAATATGCCCCCGCAGGCGTGCGCTGGTCGTTGTCCACCACGATCGCCGCGATCTGCGAACTGGACGGTGCCTGAGCAGCGCCGATTTGGGCAGGCCGGCGTGGCGATCAGCCCTGATACCAGCGGCCGCCGCCGCGCCCCACGGCGGGCCGTCGTCCGGCGGTGGTGGCAACGTGCCGCGGCGTCGCCCGCCGTCGCAGACTTGCAGCATTTGCCCGCCGGCGCTCAAACGTGCGCCATGTCGTATCGTACATGGTCATGGACCCGCCTCGCCGTTCGGGCGTTCAGACCTTGTGGGGGCGGATTGTGATTTTGAGCGAAGGTGACGTTGCGTCGGGCAAGGATCTGTCCACGACGAGTACCGTGCTGCTTGTCGAGGACGAGGTTCTGATCCGGGCCATGCTCGCCGACGAACTGCTCGACCGCGGCTACAACGTCATCTGTGCGGCAAGCGGCGATGAAGCCGCCGAAGTCGTCCGGTCGGGCGTGCCCATCGATATCGTGCTGAGCGACGTCAGGATGCCGGGACGCCTCGATGGACTGGGGCTGCTCGAGGTCGTGACGAAGGACCGGCCCGGACTTCCGGTTGTGTTGTGCTCCGGTACGCTGCATCCCGCAGAGGCGATCAACCGCGGCGCAAGGGACTTTGTCGCCAAGCCTTTCGACATGCTGCAGATCACCGACGCGCTGGAAAGGGCCTTGTCGCGTGGCGAGCGTTGAAACCGCCGGCAAGGCGTCGGCGGTCCTGCTCGTCGACAGCGAGGTCACCGTTCGGCTTGCCCTGACGGCATTCCTGCGCGACTGCGGGCATCGGGTGATCGAGGCCGCCACCTCGGACGAGGCCCTCGTCATTCTGAACGCGGTCGACCCTGTCGACGTCATCCTCTGCAGCGCCACCGTCGATGGTTCGCTCAACGGCTTCGGTCTCGCTACCTGGGTGCGCCGCAACCGACCCGAGCTGGAAGTCGCCATTGCCGGCAGCGCCAAGGCCGCTGCCGATGCCGCCGCGCAGATCTGCGATGACGGCCCGCGCCTCGGTCGCCCCTACGAACCCCAGGCCGTCGCCGACTACATCCGGCAATTGCGCGCCGCCCGGGACCGGCGCGGCAAATAGCAGGCCACCCGGCGCCCCGCCGCGCACGGCCAAGCTGCTGTCGACAGTTGCGCCCGGTCATGCCGATGGCGGGCGCAGGTCAGCCCGGGCGCCATTCGGAAATCACCCTCTCCTCGGCTTCGAAGGCCACGCGATCGAGCTCGACTGCGGCGACACAGACCGGCCGCTGGTCGGGGCTGGCGGCGCGGCAAGCAAAGGCTTGGCCGTCAGGGAACGCGGCGATGCGTCCGGCGAGCACGAGGCGATAGCCGCCGGTCGGCGGCAGGGGTGGCCCCTCGCCAGTGCTTCTGATGTTGGAAACATAGGCGCGGCCGTCGCGCCGGCCGATGCGGGAGCCGTCGCGCTCGAAGACGGCCGCAAGCCCGACGGACTGCGGTGAAGCCGCACCCGGCGGCTGAATCTGGTCGGCCACCGGACGGGGGCATGTTTCGGCGGCGAGCCATGGCCGCGGGATCCAGAAACCTTCGATCGCTTCCCAACGCGCGGCAGCATCGGGGGCGGCAAACAGCGGCGCCGCCACCCAATCCGCCGGCTCGAGCGACAGTTGGATCGCCTTGCCGTCGGGGGTCGGGGCCCAGCCGGTAAGGCCTGGCACGGGCGCGTCCGACGGGGTCGGTCCGGTGCACCCGAATGGGATGCGGACGACAAAGCGCTGTCCGACCATCGCGTCTTTCCCGGTCACCCGGCGTCCCTCGGCAAAGGTCGATGCAGCGGCCGCAGCGGCAACAACGAGGTCGCTTCGTCCAAGGGTGGGGATCGCCGCCGGCAGCGGTGGCTTGATGACCGGGGGCGGCGGCGCTTCGATCGCTTTCGGGGTCGCCGGCGGCTCAGGCGCCTTGCGGTCACATGCTGTCACCGCCAACGGAAGCGCGGACAGCATCGCCAAGGCGCGCGCGCCCGATCGACCCGACTCCAGAATTGCCCGAAATGCCATCAGCCCGACGATAGCACGCCTCTGAACCGGATGAAGCCCGCAACGTGACACTTGACGGCACGCCGCCGTGAAGGTCACTCGAGACGATGAACTTCAATCAGATCGCGGCACTTTCCGTCCTGGTCGTCGTCGTTGCCGTCCTGATCCATGGCAAGCTGCGGTCGGACGTGACGGCACTGGCGGGTGCGGCCGCGCTGCTGCTGCTGGGCGTCGTGCGGCCGGTCGAAGTCCAGGCAGCGTTTGCCAGCCCGGCGATCATCACCCTCGCCTGCCTGTTCGTCATTGCTTATGCCATCGAGCTGTCGGGATTCCTCGGCCTGCTGATCCGCAAGGCCATCGCGCTGTGCAGCCGCCTCGGCCAGCTTGGCCTGTGGCTCGTCATCCTGCTGTGTGGCGGCGCATCGGCCTTTCTCAACAACACACCGATCGTGGTCCTTGCGGCACCGGTCGTCAGGGACGTGGCCATCTCGCTCAACGTGTCGCCGAAACGCTTCCTGATCCCGTTGAGCTACATCACGATCATGGGCGGCGTCTGCACCCTCATCGGGACCTCGACCAACCTGCTGGTCAACGACATGGCCCGCAACGCCGGGCAGCCGGTCTTCAGCATTTTCGAGATCACCCCCGTCGGGCTGATCGTCGCTGCGGCCGGTGGCCTCTACCTCATGCTCGCCGGCGGCCGCCTGCTGGGCCGGGACGACGAGACGTCGCAGCCATCCGAGGACCTGCCCGAACAGACCGGCGACGGTACGCTGGGCGACCTGGCCCTGTTTGCCGTCGAGCGACCCCTCGACGTCAAGAAAGGCGCCATCTCGGTCGCCGTGTTCGTCGCCGTCATCGCGGCCGCAGCCCTTGGCGTCGCGCCGATCGCCGCCGCTGCCTTTGCCGGCGCCGTCCTGCTTATCCTGTTGCGCGTGATCAGCCCCGACGAGGCCTATGCCGGGCTGCGGCCCGAAGTTCTCCTGCTGATCGGGGGCATGGTCGTCGTCGGCCTGTCGATCGAGCTGACCGGCCTTGCCGCATCGGCTTCGGCGATGCTCATCGATATCACCCGGCCATTCGGGCCCTGGACGGCGCTGGCGGTCCTTTACGGCGTGACGTTGTTCGCCACCGAATTCCTGTCGAATGCCGCGGTCGCCGTGCTCGTCACCCCGATCGCCGTCGCGCTCGCCGAAAGCCTGGGCGTCGACCCGCGGCCGTTCCTGATCGGCGTGATGATGGCCGCCAGTGCCGCCTTCGCGACGCCCTTCGGCTACCAGACCAACGTGCTCGTGTTCCAGCTCGGCAAGTATCGGTACATGGATTTCGTTCGCATCGGCGTGCCGCTCAACCTGATCACCTGGGTGGTCGGCGTCGCCATCATCCCCTACTTCTTCCCATTCTAGGCGGCCATCAGTCGCCCAGCCGGTAGTTGAGCGCGATATTGGCGACGTGGTTGATGCGGTCGGGACCGGTACCCCGCAGAATTTGCGCCATGTACCCGGCCTCGAGATTGAGCCGCGCATTCAGTGGTACCAGCGCGCCGCCGAACGCCCGGACCTGCTGGACGCGGCTGCGCTGGCCCCAATCGGTATCGTTGAGGCCGACGAGCGCCTCGCTCCAGAATAGCGGCCCGGCGCTGCCGCGACCGGACAGCGGCAGTTGCAGCCTGAGCATGGCGCGCGCCCGCCAGCCCAGGTCCTGGCGGCCGTTGACGATGCGCTGTTCCAGCCGCAGCCGCGTCAGCAGTACGATCCGCTCCGGATCGCGGACCAGGGGCAGCGTCAGCTGCTGCCACATGCGATGCTCGATCACCGAAGGTGCGCCGTCGCGCGCCGCATTCTGGTAGTGGTAACCGGCGAGGACAAGCAGATCCGGCGCCAGGCGGATGCCGAAGCCCGGGCGGATGATCAGCTCGCCGCGGCGCGATATGTTCTCGTCGAAACGCGGCTGCACCTCCAGCCACACGAAGGGCCGGGCGCCCGGCCCGGATGCAACCGGCCCCTGCGCGATCAGCGACCCCCACAGCTGGGTATCGTCGGCCCGCGCGGCGACGCTGTTCGCCGCCAGCCACATGGCCGCCAGCGCGGCAGGAAATCGCGACACCATAACCGCCTTTGCCCGGAACATTATGCGCCGGCATAAACGGCACCGGGGCCCGAAGTCGAGCAGGCAGAACGAAACGACCCCGTATAAAACCGGGTTGTCGCGCGGCCGCCGCTCGGTTATCCGCTAACGATAATGATTATCAGAAGTCTCCAGTCGGTTGCGTTCGACGCATGACACGGGCCGGGATCCGGGCCTGGTTCCTCGTCCACAAATGGTCGAGCATCGTGTGCACGGCGTTCCTGCTCATGCTCTGCGTCACGGGGTTGCCGCTGATATTCCATGACGAGATCGACGCGCTCACCGGCCAGGCCCCTGCCGTCGGCATGGTCGGCCTCGCGTCGTCGGGCAACGGCCCCGGCCTGTTGCCGCTCGACACGCTGCTCGCCATGGCGCTGGCGCAGCGCCCCGGCGAAGTGCCGCTGTTCATGGCGTTCGACAATGATCGCCCGCTGCTGACCGTCACCACCGGGCCGTCACCCGACGCGCCGCCCGAAACGATGACGATCCAGATCTTCGACCGTGCCACCGGAGCAACCGCCGGCGCCGTCGAGGACAGCGGCGTCATGCATTTCCTGCTCGAACTGCACACCGACATGTTCCTCGGCCTGCCGGGCATGCTGTTCCTGGGCCTCATGGGCCTGTTGTTCTGCATCGCGCTCGTCTCGGGTGTCGTGCTTTATGCGCCCTTCATGCGCCGCCTCGATTTCGGCACGATCCGCAGCCGCCGCAGCGCCCGGGTCGGCTGGCTCGACTATCACAACCTGCTCGGCGTCGTCGTTCTGGCCTGGGCGCTGGTCGTCGGCCTGACCGGCGTCATCAACACGCTGGCGACGCCGATCATCCAGCTGTGGCAGCGCGGCGAGCTGGCGACGATGACCGCGGCCTATGCCGGGCGACCGGCGCTGGCGCCCGAACGGCATGGTTCGGTCGATCGTGCAATGGCCGCGGCGCGCGCCGCCCGGCCGGGCAGCACGCCGCAATTCATCGCCTTTCCCGGCGGCGCCTTCAGCTCCGGACACCATTATGCGGTATTCCTCCAGGGCGGCACGCCGCTGACCGAACGCATGCTGACGCCGGCGCTCGTCGATGCCGAAACCGGCGTGCTGACCGATGTACGGCCGCTGCCCTGGTATGCCCAGGCGCTGCTGATCTCCCAACCGCTGCATTTCGGCGATTACGGCGGCCTGCCGATGAAGCTGCTGTGGGCGGCGCTCGACCTGCTGACGATCATCGTCCTCGGCTCCGGGCTCTACCTGTGGCTTGGCCGCCGCCGCGGCGGCACCGCGGCGCGGGTTGCCGAAATCGAGACCGGCGCTGCGGCGATGCCGTCTTGAGCGGCACCCAGCGACGGCGATCGGGCCCCCGGCGGCTTGGCACGGTCCTCGCCGTGCCCGCCGCCATCGCCGGCGTCACGCTCATCGGCCTCGTCAGCGCCCTGACCGGCGATGGCCTGCGCAATTTCGTTTCATGGGTCGCGCTCGCCGTCCCCGTCGTCATCGTCGTCCGCGCCTGGCTGCGTCGCGGCTGATCAACCATCCCAACCGGAGTAATCAGATTGTCCCCCTACACGTGCCGCGCTGTCCTGCTTGCCGCCACCATGCTCGGCGCGCCTGCGACTGCCGCCGAGGCCGATCCGGCCGAAATCGTCGTCACCGCGCAAAAGGCCAACGAGACCCAGGTCATCCGCGCCGGTCGCGTCGGCATCCTCGGCGACAAGCCCGCCGGCGATGTGCCGTTCAGCATCAAATCCTATGGCGAGGCGCTGATCCTCAACCAGCAGCCGCAGACGCTCGGCCAGGTGCTGGAAAACGACCCGTCGGTGCGCACTACCTATGGCTTTGGCAACGCCGCCGAACAATTCGTCATCCGGGGCTTCACCCTGTTCGGTGACGATGTCGGCTTCGATGGTCTTTATGGCCTCGCCCCGCGCCAGCTGATTGCGCCCGAGCTCTATGAGCAGGTCCAGGTGCTCAACGGCGCCAGCGCCTTTCTCAACGGCGCAGCCCCCGGTGGCTCGGGCATCGGCGGCAGCGTCAATCTGGTGCCAAAGCGTGCCGGCGACACGCCGTTGACCCGGGTGACGGCAAATTACAGCTCCGGCGCGCATTTCGGCGGCAGTTTCGATGTCGGGCGTCGCTCCGCCGACGGCATGTTCGGCGTCCGCATCAACGGTGCCGGGCGCAGCGGCGATGTCGCGATCGACGATGAATTCCGCAGCGCCTATGTCATCGGCGGCGCCTTCGACGTGCGCGGCGAACGCGCCCGTGTGTCGCTCGATCTCGCCTTCCAGCAGGTCAAGGTGCGCCAACTCCGCCCCAAGGTCACGGTCGCGACCGCCACGATCCCCGCCGTGCCGGCCGCCGACGCCAATTACGGCCAGCCCTGGACCTATTCGACATTGCGCGACGTCTTCGGCGTGGTGCGCGGCGAATATGATCTGGCGGACAACGCCCTGCTCTATGCCGCCTTCGGCGCCCGCGACGGGTCGGAGGATGGTATCTATGGCGGCATCACCGTCACCGATGCCGTCACCGGCGCCGCAGCCGGAAGCGCACTGTTCGTGCCGCGCACCGACAACAACGAGACGGCCCAGGCCGGGCTGCGCGTCAAGCTGAAGGCGGGCGGCATCAGCCACGAGGTCAATATCGGCGCGTCGAAGATCTGGCAGGTCAACCGCAACGCCTATGATTTCCTCGGCGGCTTTGCTGGCTTCGCCACCAATCTCTACAATGCGGCGCCGGTCCCGTTGCCCGGCACCGGCTTTGTCGGTGGCAATCTCGACGAGCCGTTCGCGATCCAGCGCACCAGACTCGGCAGCGTCTTCGTCTCCGACACCATCGGCGCCTTCGACGATCGCGTACTGCTGACCGCCGGCATGCGGCTACAGACGATCGGCATCGACAGTTATTCCTACGCCGATGGCAGCCTCACCGGCGGCTACGACGAATCGGCCGTGACGCCGGTGATCGGCCTCGTCATCAAGCCCGTCGCTGGCGTTTCGCTGTTCGCCAACCGCATCGAGGGCCTGGCGCAGGGCCCGACCGCACCGGTGGACCCGACCATCGTCAACCCCGGCGAGGTTTTCGCCCCCTATCGGTCGACGCAATATGAAGTCGGCGGGAAGGTCAGCTTCGGGCGCTTCAACGCCTCGCTCGCCGCCTTCCAGACCGAACAGCCCAGCGCCTTTGCGGTGCCGGTCGCGCCAGGCAATCTCGCGGCCGGCCAGCGCTTCGGCGTGTTCGGCACCCAGCGCAACCGCGGCCTGGAACTCAGCCTCGACGGCGAGCTTGGTGCCGGCCTGCGCGTCATCGCCGGCGGCTCCATCAACGATGCGAAGCTGCGCAACACCGCCGGCGGCGCCAACGACGGCAATCGCGCCATCGGCGTGCCCGATTACCTGCTCAACGCCAATCTGGAATGGGACCTGCCCTTCCTGCCGGCGCTGACGCTGACCGGGCGCGGTGTCCATACCGGCAAGCAACAGGTCAACGCCGCCAACACCCTCGCCATCCCGTCTTGGACGCGCTTCGATGTCGGCGCGCGCTATGTCGCCATCATCGGGGACATGCCGCTGACGCTGCGGTTCAATGTCGACAATGTCGCCAATCGCCGGTTCTGGGCGTCATCGTTCGACAGCTTCGGCGCCGCACTGCTGCAGGGCGCACCGCGCACCTTCAAGCTGTCGGCGTCGATCATGCTGTAGCTCGGGGCGCACCGCTGTCGAACGCGCCGACGATGCTGTCGCCGGTCGCGGCCCGCAGCGCGACGATACCGCTGTCGGAATGCCGGCTGGGGTGGACGCGGTTGGTCAGCAGCGTCCAGGCCAGGCCCCGGGCGAAATCGATCCACAACCCGGTGCCGGTAAAGCCGGTATGGCCGATGGTGCCCGGCGTGCACGCATCGCCGCCCGACCAGCCCGGGTGGCGCAGTTCCCAGCCACAACTGCGGCTGCCGGCCACCGGCGTGCGGATCGCTGCCAGCATCGCCGGTGACGCACCGCTGCCATCCATGAGGCCGGCGGCGAAATCGAGCACCGCCGTGACGGTACCGAACAGCCCGGCATGGCCGGTGCGGCCACCCAGCGCAAAGCAGTTCTCGTCGTGCACTTCGCCCTTCAGCACCCGGCCGCGCCAGCGGCAGTGCTCGGTGGCGACGGCCGGCCCGGGCGGCGGCCCCCAGCTCAGCCCCGCCGCCAGCGGCCGGGCGTCGAGCGGACCCCCGGTCAGCCTTTCGATGGCGATGCCGAGCAGCAGGAAATTGATGTCGGAATAGACCGGCGGGCCGGCCCGCCATTCGCGTTGCAGGATGAAGGCGCGCAGCCGATCCGGATCGTCGCCATAGGTGTAGATGGGTTCGACCGCCGGCAGATGGGTGCGGTGCGCCAGGCAGTCGCGAAACGTCAGCCGGCGCTCGGCGGCATTGGCGACATCATATTGCCTGAGGTCGGGAATGGCGTCGGTCAGCGGCCGGTCGAGGTCGAGCCGCCCGGCATCCGCAAGGCGCAGGATCATCGTCGTGGTCGCGATGACCTTGCTGAGCGACGCCAGGTCGAACCAGTGCTCGACGGTCAGCGCCTCCGTCACCGGCTCGCGCTGGGCAAGCCCCGCGACCCGCGTTGCGCGGCGGCCGTCGGCGGTGACGACGCCGAGCGTCGCGCCCGGTATCCGGCCTGCCGCGATCGCGGCGGCAGCGGCGGCGAAGCCTCGATCCGCGATGTGTTCGATCACTCCGGCAGCTCCGCGTCCCTGGGGGTGATGCGTCCCAGCAGCGGCAGGAACAGCAACGCCGCGAGGCTGAGCATGCCCGACAGCATGAAGAAATTGCCATAGCCGATGGCTTCGACGATGCCGCCGCCGGCGCCCGACAACAGCCGCGGCAGCATGAAGGCCCAGCCCGACAGAAAGGCATATTGCGCCCCCGGAAAGCGCGGATTGACCAGCATCGACAGGTAGACGACGAAGATCGCCCCGGCCATGCCGTTGCCGAACTGGTCGAGGCCGGTGGCGATGTAGAGCAGCGTCTCGTCGAGCGGCTGCCCCGCCAGCCAGACAAAGCCGAAATTGCCGGCCGCGGCGAACAGTCCGCCGGTGGCCAGCGTCGGCATGATCCGCCAGCGTATGACGAGAACGCCGCCAAGCCCGACCCCGGCCATGCTCGCCGCCAGCGCCACCAGCCCGTCGGCGCGGCCGATGACGCCGAGGCTGTAGCCGAGACCGCGCACCATCGGCTTCGACAGGTTGAGCGCCAGCACGTCCCCCATCCGGTAGAGCGCGATGAAGCCCATCAGCACGATCGCGCCAAAGCCATAGCGCCAGAAGAAATCCACATAGGGCCCGACCACCGCCGATTGTCGCAGCCGCGATTGCGGGCGCGCCCGGCGGATGCGCGGCAGCGCCAGCGCCATCGCGACGAATGGCAGCATGGCAAGGACCAGCACATAGGGCGTCACATTGGCCCGGCCATCGAGGCCGATGCCGGCAGCGATGGCGAGCACGGCCCAGCCGACGACCGCCACCACGGCAGCGGCCGCGCCGATGATGGCGGCGGCGGCAGCAAGGCCGAGCAGCAGCGCCGATATCCTCCCGGCCGCGCCGGGCCGATCGGGCGCCGTGGCGACCAAAATCGGGAAAGGCAGGAAGGCCGCTGCCGCCACGGCGAGATAGGCCGCCGCCCAGCCGGCGCCGTCGGCAATCAGCAACGCGCCGCTGCCGGCCGCGACCATCGCCGATCGATAGCCCCAGATGTTGGCGGCGACGATCGGGCCCTGCAGCTCCTGCGTCGGTGCCAGTTCGATGCGCCACGCATCGGCGGCGATCTCCAGCGTTGTCGTCCAGAACGCCAGCAGCACGGCGAAAAGCGCCGTCAGCACCAACCGGCCGTCGCCGGCGGTCATCGCCATCGCCACCATCGATGCACAGATGCCGAGCTGGGACAACAGGATCCAGCCGCGCCGCTTCCCCCAGAACCGTGCAAAGCCCGGCACGTCGTAGCGATCGAGCAGCGGCGCCCACAGGAACTTCAACGTCGGCAGCAACTGCACCCAGGCAAAGAAGCCGATGACGGCCAGTGCGATGCCATGGGCTTGGAGCCGCAGCGCCAGCACCGTCGAGAACATGTAGAACGGCAGCCCCGCCGAAAACCCCAGCATGGCAAACAGCGCCAGCCGCCGCGGATCGGGCGTGGGCCGGATGGCCACCAGGCCCACTGCACCGACCGCGGTCATCGGGTCAGCCGGTCAGCGACGCGATCGCGCCGACCTGCCGGTCACCGCGTCTGCAGCCGGATGCCGACCCGGAACTGCCGGCCGAGCAGGTCGGAATAGGTGCTGTTCGCAGCGAGGCCGGTTTCGGGCAGCAGGATCGGCCCGCGATCGAAGATGTTGGTGATGTTGAGGAACAGCTGGGCTTCGGAGCTGCCCATCTTGATGTTCTGGGTCAGGTTGAGATCGGCATAGAAGGTGCCGGCGATGCTGTTGTCGTCATAGGTGAAGAAGTTCGGGTCGTTCGCCGGGCAGGCGGTCGAACATTCGATGCCATTGGCGGCATAGCGGCCGGAACTGACGCCGCGGCCCACCGCCGTGATCGAAAAGCTGGGCGTGTCGTAGCTCGCGGTGATGCGGTACAGCCAGGTCGGCGTCGATCCTTGGCCGCCGTTGACGCCGACCGAGTTCAACACGACGGTACCGGGCACGCCGTTATCGAGCAGATTGTCGATATAGCGGGTGGCGATGCCCCGCACCGTGACGCTGGCATCCGACGTTGCAAAGATGCGATTCAGCGGGAAACGATAGCTGGCGTCGATGTCGATGCCGCGGACGAGCTGGTTGGCGGCGTTGAACGGCTGGCTGCGGATGAGCAGATAGGGCTGGCCCGGCGTCGAGCGGATCGGGTCGTTGGTGATCGCATCGCAGAAGCTCTGCTGGTTCTGCAGATAGCAGAGGTCGGCGATCTGCTGGGCGCTGAAGGTGGTGACCGCCTGGTCGAGGTCGATGCGGAAATAATCCACCGACAGGTTGAAGCCCGGCAGGAAGCTTGGCGACAAGACCCCGCCGATGTTCCACGAATCGGCCTTTTCCGGGATCAAATTGGGGTTGCCGCTGACAAAGCCCGAATAGGCATAGGTGGCGGGGCCATTGGCGCCGTTGGCGGTAAAGATCGGGTTGCGGATCGAATCGCTGTTGGCGGTACCGCCGGCGAACAGTTCATTGAGGTTCGGCGCCCGGATATCGCGCGAGCGGGTGACGCGCAGGCGGAAATCGTCGATCGGCTGCCAGGTGGCGCCGGCCTTCCATGTGGTGACATAGCCCGAGGTCGAATAATCGGTGGCGCGGACGGCGCCGTTGAACACGATGCCGAGACCCAGCGGAATGACCGTTTCGAGATAGGCTTCCTTGACGTTGTAGCTGCCGTTGGTCGGCAGATAGTTGCCGACCGACCAGGTGTTGCTGGTGGCGGGGCGGCCATTGGCATCGACGATGGTGATCGGCTGGAACTCTACCGGCACCGAGCCGCGCAGCTTTTCCTCGCGATATTCGGCGCCGACAGCGAAGCTGACATCGCCGGCCCAGGTCGCGAACGGCGTGAACGACAGGTTGGCGGCGGCGTTATACTGTTCGATGATCTGGTCGCGGTACGGATCGCCAAGCGCATAGCCGGCGACGCGCGGATCGACGACGCCGATGCCGAGGCGGTTCAAGGGCACGCAGGCCGGGTCGTTGTTGGCGGGATTGGGGTCCACGTTGACGAGGCACTGGATGGAGCCGGGGGCATAGCCGCCGGTGTTGCCGGCGGGGGCGAACACCGCGGCGGTGGCATTGGCGATGCGGCCGTTGTTCATGATGTTGCGCAGCTGTTCGCGCAGGTCGGCGCGGCCGTACTGGCCATAGATGTTCCAGGTCGCAGCCTTGCCGAACATTTCGGTCTCGCCATCGGCACCGATGGCATAGCGCTGCAGCTCGCGGCGGTTGTCGACGGCGCGGAACGGCAGGTCGACGGCGGTGGTAGCGACGGTGACGCTGGTGATGCCCTGCAAGGCCGCCGGACCGAGCGCGTTGTAGAGGAATGCGTTGCAGGTCAGCGGCGCGGCGGCGGCCGTGGCCGCGGCACCGCAGCCGTTGGCGTTGAGGCTGATGCCCGTCGACAGATTGGGCCCGGCGTTGAAGAAGATCTTCTGCTTGTTGTAGGCGCCCTCGGCATAGACGGTGATGCCGTCGGCGATTTCATAGCTGGCGCGGCCGAAGACGCCGTAGCGGTCGTCCTCGGGATCAAGGCCGATGCGGCGGCCAGAATCATTGACCCGCCAGTCGCCGCCCTGGGTGAGCGTGGGCGCCGCGGCGCCGGTTGCCGACGGGAAGGTCAGCGCGCCGTACTGATACTGGTTGATCGCGCCGCCGACGCCGAAATACAGGCCGCGGAGGCGATTGGCGACGCCGCCCGTCGAGCCGGTGATGAGGCCGCCGGGCGTCGAGTTGGCGGCACCGACCTGGCGGCGAATGAGGTAGCGCGGCGTCGTGCTGGCGGTCGTCCACGCGGGATCCTGGATCCGCACATAGCCGGTGGCGTTCCAGTCGCGATCGACGGTGAGGATGCCGTCGCGATGGGCGATCTCGCCGCTGAGCAGCAGATGCCCGCGGCCGCCGGCGAAGGCGAGCCCGGCGGCAACGCCGAACGAGTAGTTGTAGCCGTCGCCATGGCTGGTGACGCCATTGTCGGCAGTCAGCCGCAGCCCTTCGTATTTCTTGTCGAGCACGAAGTTGACCACGCCGGCGACGGCATCGGAGCCATAGGCCGAGGAGGCGCCGCCGGTGACGACCTCGACGCTTTTGACCAGCGCCTGGGGGATGGTGTTGACGTCGATCAGGCCGTTCGCGGTGGAGGCGACCGAGCGTCGGCCGTCGAGCAGGATCAGCGTGCGTTCGGCGCCGAGGTTGCGCAGGTTGAGCGCATTGATGCCGGCCTGGCCGCTCGACAGGTTGAGCCGCGAGTTCGACGGCCGCGTGGAGCCCGCCAGCGACGGCAGCTGGTTGACGAAATCGGCGATGTTGTTGCTGGGCGAGGTGTTCTGGATATCCTCGAGGCTGAGCACGGTCAGCGGCGTCGGTGCCTCGAAGCCGTCGCGCACGATGCGGGTGCCGGTGACGACCATCTCGTCGGTGCGCGTCGCCTCGGGGGCCGCTGCATCGGCGGTGACGGTCTGCGCCACCGCGGCGGCGGGCAGCATGCTGGCCAGCGCAAGGACGCCAAGGCTGGTCTGCGCAGCCAGACGGGCCTGGTTCCGAATACCGGTCGAATTCATGCTGGTCCCCTTCGCAGGCCCGACGATCGGACCTGCCCTGTTGTCATCCTGTCGTCACCGACGGCCGCTAGGGCTATCGTCGGCGTTCGACAGGTCCCGATCGCATCGTGGCGACGGCGAACGAGCCGCGTCAAGCTGACACATCTCGAAAATTATCCCGGCCGCCGACATTTTCGCCGACCGGTTCGAAACTGCAACACATTGCCCTGCAACCGCATTGCGCCCGGGTCGTCCACCGCATAGCGTTTGCAGGCCGACCAACGTCACCGATCACGACCCTGGAGACCGCATGAAGCTCGACCGCCGCGCCTTTCTCGGCGGCACCGCCGTGCTTGCGGCCACCGCCACCAGCGCCTGCACCGCCGCTGCCCCGCCGCCGCCGCCCACGGCAAAGCCGGATCGCACGACGTCGCTGCGCGGCCCGGCAGCGCCTATCGAGATTGTCGACGATGTCAGGGGCGTCCCGCACATCCGCGCCGCCAGCAAGGCCGACGCGTTTTTCGGCCAGGGCTATGTCACGGCGCGCGACCGGCTGTTCCAGCTCGATCTCGGCCATCGCCGCACCATGGGACGCATGGCGGAGGCCTATGGGCCGCAATTCGTCACCCATGATCATGCCGAACGGATGTTCCATTTTCGCGGCGATCTCGATGCCGAACTGGCCGTAGTGCCGGCCGATATCCGCGCCTGCGCCGCGGCCTATGTCGCCGGCATCAACGCCCGCATCGACGAGGTGATCGCCGATCCGGCGCTGCTGCCGGCCGAATATCGCATCCTTGGCGCGTTGCCGCTGCGCTGGGCGCTGGCAGACCTCGTCCGTGCGCGCGGCGCGGAGACCGGCAATGTCGACGACGAAATCCGCCGCGCCCGCCTTGCCGCCATGGGTCGGCTCGACCTCGACACGCTGGTGGCGCCGCTGCGGCCGGCCTGGACGCTGAAGGTGCCCGATGGCCTCGATGTCGCCGCCATCTCGGAGGACGACCTCGGTATCCTTAACGAAGGGCTGGGCGCCCTGCCGTTCGGCACGACGCCGACACCAGTCCGCGACCGGCCCGACGCGCGCATGCCCGAGGGCGATGACGCCGGCTCCAACGCCTGGACGATCGCGCCGTCGCGGAGCGCCACGGGCCGCGCCATCCTCGCCAATGATCCGCACCTCGGCATCGGCGGCCTGGCGCCGCGCCATGTCGTCCATCTGACGGCGCCCGGCCTCGATGTCATCGGCGGCGCGTCGCCGGGGCTCGCCGGCATCATGCAGGGCCATACCGACCGCTTCGCCTTCGGCCGCACCAACAGCCACAACGACCAGACCGACCTGTTCGTGCTCGCCCTCGATCCCGCCGATCCCGAACGCTATGCCCATGCCGGCGGCTGGAAACGCTTCGACACGGTCGAGGAACTGATCGCCGTCAGGGGCGAGGCGCCGCAGCGCGTGACGATCCGCTATTCGGTGCACGGCCCGGTGCTGCGCCACGACCCGGCGCGCCGCCGCGCCACCGCCATCGCCAGCGTCACCATGCTGCCTGGCGCCATGGACGGCTTCGCGATGATCGCCATCAACCTCGCGCGCGACTGGCAATCTTTGCGCGAAGCCTTCAAGCTGCACCCGTCACCGACCAATTTCCACTATGCCGATATCGACGGCAACCATGGCTGGCAGGTCATCGGCATGGCGCCACTGCGCCGCGGCGGCCAGGACGGCCTGTTGCCGGCCCCGGGCGATGGCCGCTTCGACTGGGGCGGGCGCTTCGGCGCCGAGGCGCTGCCGCGCGAATGCAACCCGGGCAAGGGCTGGTTCGCATCGGCCAACCAGAACAATATCCCCGCCGATTATCCGATGCAGGCGCGCCCGCTCGCCTTCTCCTTCCGCGAACCCTATCGCTACGATCGCATCGTTTCGGTGCTCGCATCGCAGCCCAGGCACAGCCTCGCCGACAGCGCTGCCCTGCAGCAGGACTTCGTTTCCTTGCCGGCGCGGGAACTGGTGGCGCTGCTGCCGACGCGACCGAGCCCCGCCGCCGACATGCTGCGCGGCTGGAATGGCGAGCTCGGCGTCGACAGCGGCCCTGCCGCGCTGTTCCGCATCCTGTGGCGCGACCTCGGCAATCGCCTGCTCGATACCATCGTGCCGGCGGCGGCGCGCGAACTGGTGCCGACCATCGCCGCCGGCGAGCTGTTGCGCCTGTTGCGCAGCCCCGACGCGCGGCTCGGCGCCGATCCGGCGGCGACCCGAGACCACATCTTCGACGCCAGCCTGGCCGCCGCCTGGGCGGAAGCGACCAAGCTGCTCGGCCCCGATCCCGCCGCCTGGCGCTGGGGCGATCTGCACCGGGTCCGCATCGGCCACCCGCTGGCGCGCATCCCGGCGATCGCCGCCGCCTTTCCGCCGGTCGAGGATGGCCGCTCGGGCGGCGACAATTTCACCGTCAATGCCCGCTGGGTGCCGGCCAGGCGTGGCTACAGCGTCATGGGCGGCGCCAGTTACCTGCAGGTCATCGACGTGAGGGCCTGGGACAACAGCCTGTACCTCAACCTGCCCGGCCAGTCGGCGGACCCGAAATCGCCGCACTATCGCGACCAATATGCGCCCTGGGTGGCCGGCACGATGCAGCCGCTGCCGTTCAGCCGTGCCGCCGTCGACGCGGCGGCGCGCACCCGCACCCTGCTGACGCCGGCCCGCCCGCGCCGGTGATCCGCCTGCTGGCCCTGCTGCTGCTGCTTGGTGCCGCCCCGGTGCCGCACGTCGACGTGCTCATCCGCGGCGGCAGCATCCATTCCGGCGGCACCGGCGCGCCGATCATCGGCGATGTGGAGATCCGCGGCGACCGCATCACCTATGTCGGGCCTTCGCGGGGCAGCCGCGCCGCCCGTACCATCGATGCCGCCCGCAAGATCGTCGCGCCGGGCTTCATCGACGCCCATACCCACCCCGACAGCTATATCCGGTCTGCCGACAAGGCCGCTCGCATCAACCTGCCGTGGCTGGCGCAGGGTGTTGCCACCATCGTCATCGGCAATGATGGCTATGGCACGCCCGACGTCGCAAGGGACGCCGCCCGGTTGCGGGCCGGCGGCATCGGCACCAACGTCGTGCCGCTGGTCGGCTTCGGCGCCGTGCGGACCCGTGTGCTGGGCCAGGCCGACCGCGCGCCGACACCGGCCGAGCTCGACGCTGAAAAGGCGCTCGTCTCCCGGGCGATGTGCGAGGGCGCCCATGGCCTGTCGACCGGGCTGTTCTATGCCCCGCAAAGCTTTGCCAAGACGGATGAAGTCATCGCCGTCGCCCGCGAGGCCGGCCGGCGCGGCGGGCTTTATGACACACATCAGCGCGACGAATCGAGCTACAGCATCGGGCTGCTGGCCTCCACCCGCGAGGTCATCCGCATCGGCCGCGAGGCGGCGATGCCGGTCCATATCTCGCATCTGAAGGCGTTGGGCGTCGATGTCCATGGCCAGGCGCCGCAGCTGATCGCCGAAATCGAAGCGGCGCGGCGCAGCGGTGTCGACGTCACCGCCGACCAGTATCCGTGGAACGCCTCGGGATCGAGCCTCGATGCCGCGCTGCTGCCGCGCTGGGCGGTGGACGGCGGCTATCGGGCGTTGCTGGCGCGGCTCGCCGATGCCGCGACATCGGTGCGGATAAGGGCCGAAATGGCGGAGAACCTGCGCCGGCGCGGCGGGGCCGGCAGCCTGCTGCTCACCAGCGCCGGCCAGTCCTGGACCGGCAGGACGCTCGACGCCATGGCAAAGGCCTGGAGGACCGATCCCATCGACGCCGCCATCCGCATCATCCGTACCCCGGCCGCCAGGGGAACCGCGCCTGCCGGTGCCGCCGTCGCGTCCTTCAACATGGCGGATATCGACATCGACCTGATCATGCGCCAGCCCTGGGTCATGACCGGTTCCGACGGCTCCGACGGCCATCCGCGCCAATATGCGACCTTTCCGCGGCTTTATGCCGACTATGTGCAGCGTCGCCATGTCATCGACCTGGCGACGATGATCCGCCGCTCGTCGGGGGCCGTCGCCGATCTCTACCGCCTGCCGCAGCGTGGCTATCTGCGCGCCGGCTACCATGCCGATGTCGTCGTCATCGATCCGGTGCGCTATGCGCCGCGCGCCGACTATGTCCACCCGCGGGTGCCCGCCGCCGGCGTCGACGCGCTGTTCGTCAATGGCGTGCTGGCGCTCGCCGACGGCAAGGCCACCGGCGCCACCGCCGGCCGGGTCCTGCTGCGGCCGCGGCCCGCCGACTGCCCACCGCGTTGACCAGGCCGCGAGAACAGCGCTGGCCTAGCCGCCCGGCGCGCGGCTAGGCTGTACCGATGTCTCCCGCCGCCTTGCCCGTCCTCCTGTTCATCGGCCTGGCGGCGCCAATCGCACCGGTGGCTGCCGAGCCCAGTGCGCCAGCGGCGCTGCAACCGGCCATCGAAGCGTTGCTCGCCACCGGGCCACCTGGCACGCGCTATGGCCTCGTCGTCACCACGCTGGACGGCGAACAGTTGCTCGCCATCGCCCCCGACGGTCGCTTCATTCCGGCGTCGAACACCAAGATCTTCACCACGGCGCTTGCCCATGCCGACATCGCGGCGCTGCAACAGGCGGCCGTCGGCACCGGGGTACGGCTGGAACCGGCCGGCGGCGGTGCGTCCGATGTCGTCATGCACGGCCGCGGCGACCCGATGCTGGCCAGTACGCCCGATTGCGCGACCGACTGCCTGCAGACCCTTGCCGACGCGGTCGCCGCCCGTACCCGGCACGTTCGCGACGTCGTCGGCGACGACAGCTGGTTCCCCGCCGAGCGCTGGGGGCAGGGGATGAGCTGGAACAACATCCAGTCGCGCTATGGCACCGGCATCTCCGCCCTGACCCTCGACGACAATGAAGTGTCGACCACGGTGACGCCCGCAGCCACCGGCAAGACCCCGGTCGTCAGCGGGTCGTCCTACTACAGGATCGACAACCGCATCGTCACGGTCGTCGGCAATGCCGAGGCGATCGTCGCCGAACGCGCCCCCAACAGCGACCTCGTGAGGCTGACCGGCACGCTCGGCAGCACGGCGGCACCGATCACGCTGCGCTTCAGCATCGATGATCCGGCGCATTATGCCGCCTGGCGGATGCGCGCGCTGTTGCTGGCCCGCGGTGTCAAGGTCACTGGCGCCATCGCCACCCGACATCGGCCGATCGCGCCGTCCGACGATCCGGCCGTCCGCGACGGCGCTCCGCCGCCGCGGCCGCCGCTCCCGGAAATGCTGGCGTCGCTGCCGGCACCGCCGCTGGTCGCGGACCTTCGGATCATCAACAAGCAGAGCCAGAATCTCCACGCCGAGCTGCTGCTGCGCCGGGTGGCGCGCCAGGCCGGCAGCGGCTCGGTCGCCGACGGCCGCGCCGCCCTGCAACGGCTTATGGCCACCGCCGGCATCACCGCCACCGGCTTCACCCTTGCCGATGGCTCGGGCATGTCGTCGTACAATCGCATCACGCCGCGCGCGACCGCGGCGCTGCTGGTCTGGATTGCCCGCCAGCCCTGGGGCGATGCCTGGCGCGAGACGTTGCCCATCGCCGGGCAGGACGGCACGCTGCGCAGCCGCTTCAAGGGCACCGCGCTGCAGGGCAAGCTGCTGGCCAAAACCGGATCGCTCAACGCGGCCCGCGCGCTGTCCGGCTATCTGGTGGCGAAAAGCGGTCGCACACTGGCCTTCTCGGGGCTGGCCAACGACATGCCGGACGGCACCGATGGCGACGCCGTTGCCGTTGTCGACCAGGCCCTGCTGGCTGTCGCCAACGCGCTCTAGCGCTGCCGGAACCCGACGCCAACGGCCGAGGCGTGCCACCACGCCCGGCCGCCGCCACCCTCAGTCATCGCGCTCGCGCATGGCCTTCTCGGCCTTGCGGCGCTCCTTCTCGGCCTTTCTGGCGGCCTTGGCGTCGGCTTCTTCCTGCTTGCGAATGGCGCGGCCGCGGTTGCGGTCGGCCTCTTCCTGGCTGGTCGTCATCATGTCGATGCCGGCGCCAGCCACCTGGAACGGCGCCTTGACCACGGCAACCGCCGTGCGGACACAGCCCACACTCGCCAGGGCCAGCGGCAAGACCAGAAATCGCTTCATGTCATGGGATTAGCATGGCGAGGCGCCGCACGGCACGGCTTTTTGCCCGGCCTGACCGCAGCGACACTCGACTGGTCGCATCGCCCGAGCGGTGGCGCGGCCAGGGCGGAACGGCGCCAGGCCCGCGCCGTTTAGCCTGCCATGCCGACGTCGCCGCCCATCGACCGACCCGAACCTGCGGTGATCCCGCTTGTCGAGGAGGAACTGCAGGTCGACAAGCGCGCGGTGGAAACCGGCCGTGTCCGTGTCCATGTCCGCAACGATCATCACGACGTGCGCGTCCGCGAAGAACTGGTGCGCGGCAATGTCGATATCGAACGCGTCACCATCGACCGCCGCATCGATGCGGTCCCCGACATCCAGGACCTCGGCCACACCATCATCATCCCGATCGTCGAGGAAGTCCTGGTCGTCGAAAAGCGCCTGATGCTGCGCGAAGAGATCCACATCCGGCGCCGGGCGCGCGTCGACAGCCACGAGGAAACCGTGACGCTGACTCGCCAGCGCGCCGTGGTCGAACGTGTCGACAGCGGCACCAAACCTGTTTCCCCCAACAGCAAGGATATCTGATCATGCGTACGCTTACCGCGATGTTCGACAGCCGATCGGACGCCGAATCCGCTCGCGATCGGCTGGCGACAGCCGGCATCAGCAACGACGACGTCACCATCCTCGACCAGGGCAGCATCGGCGGCGTCGCCGGGCACGAGACCCATGAGCACCGCAGCATGTGGGAAGATTTCAAGGCGCTGTTCCGCGACGACGAGGACCGCTATGCCGAGGGCCTGCGCCGCGGCGGCTACCTGCTCACCGCCCGCGTCGATGATGCCGAGGTCGATCGCGCCATCGATATCCTCGACGACGAAGGCACGGTCGATCTCGACCAGCGCACCGACGCCTGGCGCAGCGAAGGCTGGACCGGTGGTTCGGCCGCAGGTGTCGCAGGGCTCGGCCGCGACGCCGATCGCGATTTCGACAACCGCGGCGACGGCCTGCTCGGCGGTCGCAGCGAAGTCCGCGACGACCTTCGCGCCGATGCCGGCGACGAAACCCGCATCCCGGTGGTCGAGGAGCAGCTGCGCGTCGACAAGCGCGAGGTCGCGCGCGGCGGGGTCCGCGTCCGGTCCTACATCGTCGAGGAGCCCGTCAGCGAGGATGTTCGCCTGCGCGAGGAGCATGTCAGCGTCGATCGGCGCCCGGTCAGCGGCGACACGCTGCGCGGTGATGCCGGCGACCTGTTCCGCGAACGCACCGTCGAAGTGACCGAAACCGCCGAGGAAGCGGTGATCGACAAGCAGGCGCATGTCCGCGAGGAGGTCGTTGTCAGCAAGACCGTCGACGAGCGGGTCGAGCGGGTCAATGATACCGTCCGCCACACCGAGGTCGATATCGAGCGGCTGGGCGGTGATGAGCGTGCCAATCCTGTCGACGAACGGCGCGATACCGGCCAGACCAGCGCCGATATTCGCGACGCCGACTATCGTGACAATGATCCGATGCGCTCGCGCTGACAATACAGTGTCGGGGGGGGGCGCCGGCGGCCCCCCCCCCCGAGGACGGGCACACACCCCCCCCCCCCCACCCCCCGCCGGAAGGGGGGGGGGGGGGGCA